>NZ_LOYP01000018.1:0-356995 GCF_001526365.1 Burkholderia sp. MSMB1835 | reverse complement strand
CGATCTCGCCTTCGCGCAGCGACAGGTTCGCGTCGTCGAGCACGAGCAGCTCGCCCTGCGTCTTGTTGAAGCCGCGGTTCACGTGCTCGACGCGCAGGATTTCCTCGCCGAGCCGGGGCGGCTGCAGCGGCTGGGACGTCTTGACGGGGGCGTTGATAACGGTCGGATTTTGCATCGCGCTTACTCTCAATCGAGACGGAGCCGGGATTCCGCATAGGCGTACATCGGACGCCACAGCAGGCGGTTGAACAAGGTAACGAACAGGGACATCACGGCGATGCCGAGGATGATCTTCGGGAAATCGCCGGCGGCGGTCGTTTGCGCGATATACGAGCCAAGACCGTGCGCGACGACCTTCGTGTCGCCCCACTGCACGAACTCGGACACGATGCTCGCGTTCCACGCGCCGCCCGAGGCGGTGATCGCGCCCGTCACGTAGTACGGGAAGATGCCCGGCAGGATCGCCTGACGCCACCACTGCCAGCCGCGGATGCGGAAATTCTTCGTCGCTTCCTTGTAGTCGTTCGGATAGGACATCGCGCCCGCGATCACGTTGAACAGGATGTACCACTGCGTGCCGAGCACGATCAGCGGCGACAACCAGATATCCGCGTTCAGGTGAAAGCGGACGATCACGATCACGAACACCGGGAACAGCAGGTTCGCCGGAAACGCGGCGAGAAACTGCGCGAGCGGCTGGACCTTCTCGGCCAGCTTCGGGCGCAGCCCGATCAACACGCCGAGCGGCACCCAGATCGCCGACGCGATCGCGATCAGCACCAGCACGCGCAGCAACGTGACGAGCCCGAGCGCGAGCACATGGCCGACCTCGGCCATCGTCACGCCGGTCGCGACGAAACTGACGACGCGCCATACGACGTACACCGTCAGCACGATCACGAACGCACCCCACACGATGTCGCCGATACGCGACGAACGGCGCGACGATGCGCCGCGCGCACGCGCGCCCTTCAGCGCCGGCAGTCGCAGCGGAATCCGCGCGGCCTGCGACAGCAGCCAGCCGGCCGGCACGAGCAACTGATGGATCAGGTGCGTGCGACGCATCATGTCGAGCAGCCACGATTGCGGCGCATCGCCCGACGCGGTGTTCTCCATCCGGAACTTGTCGGCCCACGCGACGAGCGGGCGGAACAGGAACTGGTCGTAGGCGAGGATCACGACCGACATCGCGACGATCACCCAGCCGACCGCGCCGAGATTCTTGTCCGAGATCGCCTGCGCGAGATACGCGCCGATGCCCGGCAGCGTGATCGTCTGGTTGCCGACGGTGATCGCCTCCGATGCGACGACGAAGAACCAGCCGCCCGACATCGACATCATCATGTTCCAGATCAGGCTCGGCATCGAGAACGGCACTTCGAGCTTCCAGAAGCGCTGCCACGACGTCAGGTGAAAGCCGCGCGACACTTCGCTCAAGTCGCGCGGCACCGTGCGCAGCGACTGGTAGAAGCTGAACGTCATGTTCCATGCCTGGCTCGTGAAGATCGCGAAGATCGCGGCCAGCTCCGCACCGAGCACGCGCCCCGGAAACAGCGCGAGGAAGAACGTGACCGTAAACGAGATGTAGCCGAGCACCGGCACCGATTGCAGGATGTCGAGGATCGGGATCAGCACCATGCCCGCGCGGCGGCTTTTCGCGGCGAGCGTGCCGTAGACGAGCGTAAACACGAGCGACGCGACCATCGCGGCGAGCATTCGCAGCGTGGTGCGCAACGCATATTCGGGCAGGCTCGCCGGATCGAGCGAGATCTTCTGCGTCTGCAGCACGCCGATCGGCGCCATCGTCTGGTGAAAACCGACGATCGCCATCGCCAGCACGCAGATGATCAGCGGAAACGCGACGGCATCCCAGCGGTTGGGCAGCACGCGCCACGCCGAGGCGTTCGCGGTGCGGTTCGGATCGAAACTGATATCCATCGGTAGCGTCTTGTGTCGAATTGAAAATCGATGGTTCCGGCCGCGTGCCGCGCGGCCGGGCGTCGCACTCGCGGTGCGAATCAGGACAGCCCGTGCAACGCCCGGTCCGGGATGGCCGGCCGCGCGAACGGCAGCGCCGGGCCTGCCTTGACGAAGCGGAAATCGGCACCGGGATGAATGCCGGCATCGGCGATGCCGCAGGCAACGATCGGAAAAGACGGCGCGAGGCCGAAGGTGCGCATGCGGTCACCGACCGCACCGACCGTGTCCGTTGCCGCGAGGTTCGGCATGAAGGGCTCCGGAGAGGTGATTCGGAGTGGGAGGCTATCGGGCGGTCGTGACGCAAATGTGACGTGTCACTTACAGGACATTGACAGGTCATCCGGCAGGCGTCGGGCATCGCCCCGTCGGCCGCCGACACGGAGATTCGATCTCGCAACGGTCGGGAATAAATGCGCCGCCTCGCCGGTATCGCATGCGAAGGCGCCGGCTTATTCCAGGACGATCCGGCCGTCCGGTTTCGTCACACGAATGCGAGGCTCATATGTCTTCATCGACCCCCACCCGCCCGTCGCGCCGCAAGGCCCTGCAGTGCATGGCCTTCGGCGGGCTCGGCACGCTGTTCACGCTGTCGGGCGGCATCCTCACCCCGTTCGACCTCGCGCTCGCGCAGACCGGCGACGCGCGCCCGGCCGACGCGGGCCGGCCGCTGTTCGTGCAGATCAGCGATACGCACATCGGCTTCAACAAGGACGCGAATCCCGACGTGTCGGCCACGCTGAAGCAGACGATCGACCTCGTCAACGGGATGCCTGCGCTGCCCGCGCTGACGATCCATACCGGCGACATCACGCATCTCTCGAAGCCGGAAGAATTCGATCGCGCGTCGCAGTTGCTGTCCGCGCTGCGCGTGCCGGAACTGCATACGGTGCCCGGCGAACACGACGTCACCGACGGTTCGGGCGCCGAATATTTCGGCCGGTTCGGCAAGGCGTCGGACAACCGCGGCTATTACAGCTTCGACCATGCGGGCGTGCACTTCATCGGCCTCGTCAACGTGATGCACTTCAAGCCGAACGAACTCGGCAGCTTCGGCGACGAGCAGCTCGCATGGCTCGCACAGGATCTGAAAGGCCGTTCGTCGAGCACGCCGATCGTCGTGTTCTCGCACATGCCGATGTGGACCATCTACGAACCGTGGGGCTGGGGCACCGGCGACGCGCCGCAGACGATGGCGCTGCTGCGCCGCTTCGGCTCGGTCACCGTCCTGAACGGGCACATCCACCAGATCGTGTCGAAGGTGGAGGGCAACGTGACGTTTCATACCGCCCGCTCGACCGCGTTCCCGCAGCCGACGGCCGGCAACGGCCCGGGCCCCGTCCCGCTCACGGTGCCGCACGACCGGCTGCCGTCGATGCTCGGCGTGACGACCGTCGAATTCGCCGGCCATCCGGTCGCGTCGTCGCTGCACGATGCGACGCTCGCCTGATCAAAACATAAGGAGAACGATATGATCCGCTTCCAACGCGCTCGAATCGTCGCGCTGCTGATCCTGTGCGGCGCGGCCGCCGGCACGCCGCTCGCCGCATTCGCGCAGGGCCCGAACGGCCCGCTCGTGACGATCCGCAACTTCATGTTTTCGCCGATGTCGACCACGATCAAGGCCGGCACGACGATCACGTGGAAGAACCTCGACGCGGAGCCGCATACCGTCGTCAACGACGCAGGCATCTTTCATTCGAAGGCGCTCGACCAGGACGAGACGTACGCGTTCCGCTTCGACAAGCCGGGCGTCTACAAGGTGTTCTGCGGGATTCATCCGTACATGAAGGAGACGATCACCGTCGAATGACGCGGCCCGCCACGACACGCGCGGGCGAACGACGGGCGGCTGCCGCCTACAATGAACGTCGCCCCCCTTGCCCCGCGAGTCAGATGGAGTCGCTCATGCCAAAAATCGATCTCGATGCCGTGCCCGAACGCCGCGGCAGCGGTTATCCGCAGCCGTTCGACGCGCCGTGCGCGCAGCGTATCCGCCAGCGTCTCGGCGACGCGGGCGGCCTGCGCGATTTCGGCGTCAACCTGATGCGCGTGCCGCCGGGCGGCTGGTCGGCCCAGCGGCACTGGCATTCCGACGAGGACGAATTCGTCTACGTGCTCGAAGGCGAACTCGTGCTGATCGAGGACGGCGGCGAGACCGTGCTGCGCGCGGGCGACTGTGCGGCTTTTCCGAAAAATTCCGGTAACGGTCATCACCTGGTCAACCGATCGAGTGCGGTCGCCGTCTATCTCGAGGTCGGCTCGCGCTCGCCGGACGACGTGATCACCTGCCCGGACATCGACATGATGAGCCCGAGCCGCGACGGCCGGTTTCTGCACAAGGACGGCACGCCGTACCCGGACGCGTGACGCCTGCGCCGGTCACACCCGCCCGGCCCGCGGTCGCGCACGGCCGGCCGGTGCCGCTCCACCGCCGCCGGGCGTATGACGGCGGACCACGTAGCCGTGCGCAGGCTTCTCCCGACATTTTCCCGATCGATTTTCGTCACGGGCGAGCGTTGCATGCAGGCTCACGGCCCCGCTGCGCGCAGGTCCGGCGCCGTGCCGGCGACGACCGGACACGACGGCGGCAACGCCTGCCCGAACAACACGGCCAGCCCGCAAGCGGACGTGAACATGCCGAGGCCGTCATGCCCGACACCCGGCACTTCGACGACCTGCTGCGCGAGATCGGCCGGATGCCGCTTCTTCAGGTAATCGAAATAGGCGAGCCCGCGCGCCAACCGGTACGGCCCCTGCGCCATCGCCGCGCACGAGCGGTCGATGAAATGCGTGTAGGGATTCGTGTCGGCCTGCCCGAGCAGGTACACGACTTGGCGCGCGACGTAGCGCGTCTCGAGATCGCGCACGTCCTGCGACGCAACGTAAGGCGGCGCCGATTTCAACCCGTACTTCCATTCGGTCGCGCGCGGACAGGCGCCGCCTGCAAGCGCGTCGGCATTCGGCCGCTCGTCGTCGAAATACAGGTAGCTCGACGGGTTCGCGACCACGTAGCGCACGGCAATGCCCGCACGCGCAAGCGCGTCGCCTTCGCGCCCGGCCACCGCATAACGCTGCAGCAACTGTGCGCCGGCGGAGTGGCCGATCGCGACGACCGTGGATAACGACGGGTACAGGCTGCGGTCGGCGAAATGCGCGAGCAACGCGTCGAGCGCCGCGAACGAGCTGAGCGGGGCCGGCTCGCGCGCCGGTTCGCCGCCCTTCCATCCTTCCTGCGTCCACGCGAGCGTCGGTGCGGGCAACGAAAACGCGCGCACGTCGGCGCGTGTCAGGAACTGCGGCGCGACCACCATCGTGCCCGCGCCGAGCGCACCGGCCTTTTCGACGACCTTGCGCCCCGCTGCGTAGTACGCGTCGGCATTACGCAGCGTGCCGTGAATCACGATGAACACGCGCGTGACGTCGGGCGCGGTCTGGTCGAGCGGACGATCGGCGTAGACGGGCAGCATCGCGCGGCCCTGCGGCGTGTCGACGGCCATCCGCTGGTCGGCCACGGTCTTGACCGGCGCTTCGAGACGTTCGCGCTGCGTGGGCGTGGCGGCGTCGGCCGGCTGCGCGCCGGCCAGCATGCCGCCAACGGCGCAGGCGAGCGCAAGCGGAACGGCAGAAGAAAGAGCTCGGGCGGCCCACAGCGCAGGCGCGCGTCGGGTGCGGGCAAAGGCGACGGATATGACGGACATGGCGGAATTGGCGGCGACTCGGGTGGCGGATATGGCTTGAACGGCGATGGTCGCAGAATCCGTCGCGCACTGCCGGCCGGTTGCGGAAAACGGTCAGCCGGCCGGTTGCGCACCCGGTTCGACGTCGGCGCACGCGTCGCCCGATCGGCGCTGCATCTGCTGCACGATGGCGGTCAGTTCGCCGATATGCGTCGGCACCGCCTGCTTGCCGGCGCGCGCCCACGCATCGAACGACGTCATGCCGCTCACCGCGCCGACGAACGGCACGCCGGCGCGCTCGGCCGCCTGCGCGTCCACTTCGTGGTCGCCGACGTAGATCGCCGCCGCGGCAGGCAGGCCCAGCCGCGCGAGGGCCAGCACGAGCCCTTCGGGGTCCGGCTTGTGGCGCTGCACGTCTTCCCCGCCGATCAGCACGTCGATCAGCGATTGCAAGCCGTGACGTTCGAGAATCGCGTCGATCCGGTAGCGAAACTTGGACGACACGATCGCGACGGCGAGCCCTTGCTCGCGCAACGCCGCAAGCAGCGGCGGCACTTCGGGATAGATGCGGGTGCCGGACACCATGATCTCGTCGGCGCGCGCCACGAAGTGCCGCGCGAACGCATCGGCCCGCGCCGCGCCGGTTTCTCCCGTCAACGAACGGAACATGTCCGGCAGCGGCAGCCCGATCACGGCGCCGATCTGCGCGGGCGTCGGGCCGGCGGCGCCGAGCCGGTCCAGCGCATGCTCGGTGCACGCGATGATCGCGGCGGACGAATCCGCCAGCGTCAGGTCGAAATCGAATATCACGGCCCGAACTGGCATGAAAGACTCCGTAAGCAAAGCACGATGCCACGTATGTTACGCGGGCGGCGATACGAGATCGTCGACGAGATGGCCGGACACCGGCGCCCTGCGTCGAAGGCGCCGCCCTCGTCGCGATCCGCCCCCGCGATCGGCGCACGCTATCAACCCCATTGCCGATAGTGCTTTCAAACATATCGCAAAAGAACGATATAAGATTCGCTCATCGACGATACCCGTTGCCTGATCGAAATACCCAGTCTTTCCATGCCGACCGAACTCGACATCGACGCGATCCTGAAAGCGCTCTCGAACCCCGTGCGCCGGGAGATCCTCGTCTGGCTGAAAACGCCCGGCGAGCATTTTCCGCAGCAGACGCTGCCGTACGAACACGGCGTCTGCGCGGGCCAGATCGACGCGCGCTGCGGGTTGTCGCAGTCGACCGTGTCCGCCCACCTCGCCACGCTGCAGCGCGCGGGGCTCGTGACATCGACGCGGATCGGCCAATGGGCGTTCTTCCAGCGCAACGAGGCCGTCATCGACGCATTTCTCGACGCCCTGCGCCGCGAACTCTAGCCAACGGCCGAACCGGCCATCCGGGGCGCCGCCGCACACGACGCGACGGCTTTCCCGCCTTTCGTAAGAGGTTATCTGCCATGCCCACGCTGTTCGATCCCGTTACCCTCGGCGAACTGACCCTGCCGAACCGCATCGTGATGGCGCCGCTCACCCGCTCCCGTGCGGGCGCGGCGCGCGTGCCGAACGCGCTGATGGCGCGCTACTACGCCGAGCGCGCGTCGGCCGGCCTGATCATCACCGAAGCGACGTCGGTCACGCCGCAAGGCGTCGGCTATGCCGACACGCCCGGCATCTGGTCCGACGAGCAGGTCGAAGGCTGGAAGCAGATCACGCAGGCCGTGCACGCGGCCGGCGGGCGCATCGTGCTGCAGCTCTGGCACGTCGGCCGGATCTCCGATCCGATGTTCCTGAACGGCGACCTGCCGGTCGCGCCGAGCGCGATCGCCGCGGGCGGCCACGTGAGCCTCGTGCGTCCGCAGCGCCCGTACGTGACGCCGCGCGCGCTCGAACTCGACGAAATCCCGGGCATCGTCGCCGCGTATCGCAAGGGCGCCGAGAATGCGAAGGCCGCCGGCTTCGACGGCGTGGAGATCCACGGCGCGAACGGCTACCTGCTCGACCAGTTCCTGCAGGACAGCACCAATCGCCGCACCGATGCGTACGGCGGCCCGATCGAGAATCGCGCCCGCCTGCTGCTCGAAGTGGTCGACGCGGCGATCGACGTGTGGGGCGCCGGCCGCGTCGGCGTGCACCTCGCACCGCGCGGCGACGCGCATACGATGGGCGACTCCGATCCGGCGGCAACGTTCGGGTATGTCGCGCGCGAACTCGGCCGCCGCAAGATCGCGTTCATCTTCACGCGCGAATCGTATTCGGGCGACCAGTTGAGCCCGCGTCTGAAGGAGGCGTTCGGCGGTCCGCTGATCGCGAACGAGCAGTTCACGCTCGATACCGCGCAGGCCGCGCTCGCGAACGGCAGCGCCGACGCGATCGCGTGGGGCAAGCTGTTCATCGCGAACCCGGACCTGCCGCGCCGCCTCGAAATCGGTGCGCCGCTCAACACGCCGGTGCCGGAGACGTTCTACGCGGAAGGCGAAACGGGCTACACCGACTACCCGGCGCTGAGCGACGCGGCCTGACGGTGGAGCGGTGCGGATTCAGGCGCGCACGTCCGCGCGCATGAACACGCGCCGCGTTTCGTCGAGAGATGCGTCGTCGATGATGTGAAAACCGAGGCGCGCGTAATAAGGCGCGTTCCACGGCGCGTCGCGGAACGTCGACAGCACGACCTCAACGATGCCGTCTTGCGCGGCGCGCGTCATGATCTGCTCGATCAGGCGCGCGCCGATCCGCTGCCCCGCATGCGACGGCGCGACATCCAGTTCCTCCAGATACAGCCGCTGCGCATCGAGTAGCCGGTAGAACACGAATCCCACGCACGCGCCTTGCTGATCGACCGCCACATACGCGCGACCGCCGTCGATCCGCTCGAGCACGGCAGCCGCATCGGTCGGCTCGCCGTCGGCGATGTCGGCCATGCCGATCGCGCGAAACCGCTGCGCGGCGGCGACTTCCACGGCGGCCATCGCGGCCGCGTCTTCCCGCGTGGCGGGGCGAATCAGGATCGATGCAGGCATGACGACAATTCAGGCAGGCAGTCTGGAACGGCCGTCACTATAATCGAAACCTCAGACGTTTCGAACGCCCCCCCACGAGGCCTGCCATGACGTTGTCCGCCCTCGCCGTCTTCGCCTTCGCGTTGCTCGTCACCGCCGGCACGCCCGGCCCGAGCGTCGCCGCGCTCGTCGCCCGCGTGCTGACGAACGGCGTGCGCGACGTGCTGCCGTTTCTCGCCGCGATGTGGCTCGGCGAAGCGCTGTGGCTCACGCTCGCGGTCGCGGGGCTGTCCGCGTTCGTGCGCACGTTCGCGACCGGCCTGATCGTGCTCAAGCTGCTCGGCGTCGCGTATCTGCTGTTCCTGGCATGGAAGATGTGGACCGCGCCCACGTCGGCGGGCACGGACGCGCTGCCGACCGGCCAGTCGCCGTGGCGCATGTTCGTGGCCGGCATGCTGGTCACGCTCGGCAACCCGAAGATCATGCTGTTCTATCTTGCGCTGCTCCCGACGATCGTCGATCTGACGCATGTCGGCGTGATCGCCTGGGCCGAACTCGTCGGCACGATGCTCGTGGTCCTGATTCTTGCCGACTGCTTCTGGTCGCTGCTCGCTTCGCGTGCGCGTGCGTTGCTCACGTCGGCACGCGCGAAGCGGATCGCGAACCGCACGAGCGCGACCGCGATGGCCGGTGCGGCGGTGGCGATCGCGACGCGGTAAGCCGCCGCCCGGCGCGCATCGCCCGTCCCTTTCTCCGTCGCCTCGGGAATCGACATGAAAACCTGGCTATCGGCTGTCCTGCTCTGCCTGTCCGCCACGGTCGCGCACGCGGCCGGTGTCAAGTTCGTCCGGATCCCCGCCGATGCATCAGGCCCGGAGCTGCGTGCGATCGTGTGGACGCCGTGCGCGGAGGCGATGCAAACGCTCACGATCGGCCCTTACACGCTGAAAGGACGTCGCGACTGCCCGACCGCCGGCGACAAGCTGCCGCTCGTCGTGATCTCGCACGGCCATGGCGGCACGTTCGTCGGCCATCACGATCTCGCCGAAACGCTCGCCGATGCAGGGTACGTCGTCGCGGCGATCAACCATCCGGGCGACACGTTCTCCGACATGAGCCGCGCGGCCGACCTGCAGAACTTCGTCGAGCGTCCGGCAGATATCAAGCGACTGGTCGACTACATGCTCGCTCACGCGCCGGATGCCGCGCACATCGACCCGGCACGCATCGGCTTCTTCGGCTTTTCGCGCGGCGGCTATACCGGCCTCGTGCTGGCCGGCGGCAATCCGGATTTCGCTCATGCGCCGGTCGCCTGCCCTGACCCGACCTGGCCGATCTGCAAGCAGATCCGGGCCGGTGACCTGCCGAGGGCACCGCTGATGCACGACTCGCGCATCAAGGCGTACGTGCTGGCCGATCCGCTCGACGAATTTCCGACCTCGGATACGGTGAAGAACGTCCGTGCGCCGATCCAACTCTGGGCATCGGAGGAAGGCGGCGACGGCGTGACGCCGGATACGGCCCCCGCGCTGGCCGCGCTACTACCGCAACGGCCCGAATTCCATGTCGTGCCGAATTCCGCGCACTTCGCGTTTCTCGCGCCATGCCCCGAACGGTTGGCCCACGACGCACCCGACATCTGCACCGACGCAAAGGGATTCGATCGCGCCGCGTTCCACGAAACGCTCGACGCCAAGGCACTCGCGTTCTTCAACGCGAACCTTCGCTGACTAGCAGCGAAACGCCTTGCGCCAGCCGCCCTGCTCCGGCGCGCGATCGTTGCATTCGATCAGCGCACGCACCAGCGCCCAGTTGTCGTCGTCGCAGAAATCGAGCAGCACCGCACCGCACGGGCCGGGCTGCTCGCGCAAACGCTCGGCCAGTCGCGCATGAATTCCCTGCACCTGGCCATCGCCGAATGCGACCACCGACGGATTCGCCCCCATCCCCGTTCCGCTGCAGAAACTGAGCGCCCAGCGGCCGCTGTCCGGCAACGGCAGATGCGTCAGCAGCGCGTCGATCGCGCGCCACTTCCATGCGATCGACGCGGCCACCGGCACGCGATATTCATCCTGGATCACGAAGGCGCCGTCCGGATGGTCGATCGTAAACGTCGCGTTGTCGGGCCACGCGGTCAAGTCGATGCCGAGCGGCCGGCCGCTCCGAAAGCGCCGCAACAGCACGACCGCGCCGCGCACGTCGCCGAGCGTCGGCAGCGTGCCGCCGGCATGCCAGCGCAGCCGCGGATGCCGCGCGCGATGCGCGTCGAACGTCGCATCGAAACCGCGCGTGCACGCATGCGCCGGCCACTCGTCCTTCACCGACATCACGATGCATTCGCGCGGATGCGCATCGAGAAAGCGTGTACAGGTCGCGAGCACGTCGTCGAACGTCATGCCGAGCGCGATGCCGCCGTGATGGATATCGAACGCATCGCGCACGTGCCGGCAGCGGATGTCGAGCAGCCGCACGCCATGCGCGAGCTGCGCATCGAGCGGCGCACGCTGCGTGCGCACCAGCCGATCGTCGACCGTATACGCACAGGTGTCATGGCTGCCCGGTAGGGTCAGCGTATGCAGCGGCCGCGCGTCGTCGAGCGCCGACATCCAGTCGGCAGGCGGCATGCACGTATCGTGGCGCGAAGGAATCATGAATCGATGAGTGACAAGGAAAGAAAACCGTGGGTGACGGCGTCGGATGTCGCGGCGCGGGCCGGCGTGTCGCGCTCCGCAGTGTCGCGCGCGTTCTCGCCGACGGCAAGCATCGCACCGCAAACCCGCGAGCGCGTGATGGTCGCCGCGCGTGCGCTCGGCTATCAGGTCAACCTGATCGCGCGCGACATGATCACGCAGCGCAGCAGCATGATCGGCGTCGTGACGGCCGGGTTCGAGAATCCGTTCCGCGCGCGGCTGCTGTCGGACCTGATGGCCGCGCTCGGGCAGCGCGCGCTCACGCCGCTCGTGACCAATGCGGAAGATCCGCGCCAGGTCCGGCAATCGCTCGAACGACTGCTCAGCTACCGGATCGCGGGCCTCGTGATGACGTCCGCATCGCCGCCGCTGTCGGTCGCGCAGCAGTATCTCGAACACCGGATTCCGGTCGTGATGATCAACCGCGAAGCGAATCTGCCGGGCGCGGACGTGGTCGTCAGCGACAACGCGGCGGGCGCCGTGCATGCCGCGCAGCGGCTCGTGCGGGCCGGCGCGCGCCGGCTCGCGTTCGTCGGGCCGCGCGGCGCGAGCTACAGCGCGCGGTCGCGCGCCGCGGCGTTCGAGCACGCGATCGGGCAACGCGACGCGTTCGACGCGACGCTCGTACGCATGCTCGACACGCCGTCCGATACCCATGCCAGCGGAATCGACGCCGCGCGGCAACTGCTCGCGACCGGCGAACGGCCCGACGGCGTGTTCTGCTCGTCCGACCTGCTCGCGCTCGGCGTGATCGACGTCGCGCGCCGCGAATTCGGCTTGCGCGTGCCGGACGACCTGCGCGTGATCGGCTTCGACGACATCCCCGCCGCCGAATACGACGCATATCGGCTGACGACGCTGCAGCAGGACACGCACGGCCTCGCGCACGCGGCGATCGACCTGCTCGCCGACCGGATGCAGACGTTCGACGGCCCGTCGCGCACGCGCGTCGTACCGGTCACGCAGGTGGTGCGGGACAGTTGCGCGTGACGGCGCGGGACCGGGCGCGGCTGCGCCGCGCGTCACTTCAACCCGCCCGCGAACCCGCGCAACAGATAACGCTGCACATAGCCGGCCACGGCGAGCGTGGGCAGCGACGCCATCAGCCCCGCGCTCATCAGGTCGCCCCAGTCGATGCCGTTCTCCGTCACATAGCCGGCAATCGCGAGCGGCAGCGTGAAGCGGCTCGGCGTCGACACGAACAGCAGCGCGATCAGGAATTCGTTCCAGGCCGCGATGAACACGAAGATCGCGGTCGCGATCAGCCCCGGCGCGCACAGCGGCAGCACGATCTGCACGAGCCGCCGTGCAAGCCCCGCGCCATCGATGCACGCCGCTTCCTCGTATTCGATCGGCACGTCGCGCACGAACGCGAGCAGCATCCAGATCGCCATCGGCAACGCGTAGAGCTGGTACGCGAGCATCAGGCCGAGCGTCGAATCGAGCAGGTGCAGCCGCTTCGCGAGCGCGAACAGCGGCACCGCGATCGTGATCGGCGGCATCAGCTTCAACGCCAGCACGAGCGCCAGGAACAGCAGGTCGAACCGCGCCGGAAATCGCAGCCGCACGAGCGCATACGCGGCCGGAAACGCGAGCGCCAGCGCGAGCAGCGTCGTGCCGAAGCCGACCAGCAGCGAATTGGCGAGCGGCGCGCCGATGCCGTTGGACCACACCGATGAAAAATGCTCGACGGTCGGCGCGGCCGGCCAGATCCGCAACGGATGATCGAGGCGTTCGAGCGTCGGCATGAAGGCGGCACCTGCCATCCACAGGCACGGCAGCAGCAACAGCGCGAGTGCGACGATGCGCAGCGCCCACGGCACCGCGCAACCGAATGCGGCGCCCGTTCGCGCGCGAGATATGCCCGCCGATCGCGTCGTCATGCGCGCCGCTTGCGAACCGTCTGCCATACGTACCCCGAGACCAGCAGCGCGGACGCCGCGAGCATCAGCACCGACGCGGCACTCGCCGGCCCGACGTTGAAGAAGCGGAAGCCCGTGTCGTAGATATAGGTCGACAGCGTCTGCGTCGCGTTGCCGGGGCCGCCGCCCGTCAGTGCATAGACCTTGTCGAACAGCTTGAACGTGTCGATCGAGCGCAGCAGCAGCGCAAGGCCGATCTGCGGCGCCGCGAGCGGCAGCGTGATGTCGCGCAGGCACTGCCACTCGCTCGCACCGTCGGTGCGTGCGGCTTCGTACAGTTCCTGCGGGATCGACTGCAGCCCGGCCAGCACGATCAGGAACGCCATCGGCGTCCACTGCCACACGTCGACGAGCGCGAGCGACCACAGCGCGAGGTGCGGATCGGACAGCCAGCGCACGCCGTCGACGCCGAACGCCGCGAGCAGCGCGTTCAGGAACCCGTCGAAGTTCAGCCAGTTGCGCCAGATCGCCGAGCACACGAGCGTGGACAGCATCATCGGCAGGATCGCGAGCGGCAGCGCGATGCGCCGCCCCGGAAACGCGCGCACGAACAGCAGCGCGAGACCGAAGCCCAGCGCGACTTCGACGAGCGACGCGACGAGCGTGAAGCGCAGCGTGTTGCCGAAGCCGGCCGCAAACGCATCGTCGCCGAGCACCGCGCGATAATTCGCGAGCCCCACGAACGCGCGGCGGCCGGCCGCGTAATCGACCCGGCAGAACGAGTCGATCAGCACCTGCGCGACCGGATACAGCGCAAGCGCGGCGAGCACCAGCAGCGCCGGCCCGAGCAGCGCGACGAACGGCAGGCTGCGGCCGAACGCTCTCATGCGGAACACCCGGCCAACGGATCGACGGGCGCGCTCACTTGCCGGCCGCGGCCGTCGCCTGCGCGATCTTCTGCTGCGCCTGGCGCAGCGCGGCATCGGGCGCGGCCTGCCCCGTCAACGCGAGCTGCAACTGATCGCCGAGAATGCTCTCGACCTGCTGCCAGTCCTTCACGCGCGGCCGCGCGCGACCCGCCTCGAGCGCCTTCAGTTGATCGGGATACCAGCGGTACTGACGCACCAGCGCCGGATCGTTGAAGACGCTGCGGCGAGTCGGCGGAATGCCGATGCCGGCGAGGCGCGTCTGCGTATCGCGCGCGCTCAGGTAAGCGAGGAAGTCCTGCGCCAGCTTCGCGTGCGGCGCGTCCTTCGGAATGCCCATCTGCCAGATGCCGAGCATCGGCGCCGGGCCTGCGGTCTGCCCCGGCGGCGGCTGCAGCGCGATCTGCCCGACCACGCGCGACTGCTTGGGATCGTCGAGCGCCGGCACCCACGCCGGCCACACCTCGATCGACTGCGCGGCCGTGCCGCGCTGCAATGCATCGCGCACTTCGGCCGCCCCGTACACGTCGACGTCCTTCGGTGCGAACGCCTTCAGCGCAAGAAACGTCTTCAGTGCAGCCTGCGCTTCGCGCGAATCGATCGTCACGTTGCCGGCATGGTCGAACACGTCGCCGCCGTACGCCCACAGGATCGGCAGGAACCCCGTGACGACCGGATTGCCCTTCGTGCCGCGGAACACGACGCCCGACACGCTCTTGTCCGCGCCGCCGACGGTCTGCGCGATCTTCAGCACGTCGTCCCAATTGCGCGGCGGCTGCAGCTTGTACTTCGCGAGCAGGTCCTTGCGGTACGCGAACATCTCGACGTTGCCGACGATCGGCAGCGCGTACAGCGCACCGGCCGCATTGCGACCGAGCGCGACGGCGGACGGCACGAGATCGGCGTCCGCGAGCGACGCGGGCAGCGGCTTCAGCCAGCCGTTGCCGATGAATTCGGGCGCCCACGTGTCGTCCATCATCACGAGGTCGTAAGCGCCCGTGCCTTCGCGCATCGACAGCTTGAGCTTCTGGTACAGGTTCGCGTTCGGCAGCTTGAGCAGTTCGATCTCGGTGCCCGGATGCAGCTTGTTGAAGCCGGCGACGGCGTCGGTCAGCCCTTTGCCGTAGATGTCGTCGCGGCCTGCGATGACGAGATCGGCGGCCACGGCGTGCATGGCGGCGAAGGACAGCGCAAGGGCGACGGACAACGCGCGCAGGCGGCTCGGCAAGGTCATGAGGTCTCTCTCGTTCGGCGTGGTGGCGGGACGGCCAGGCGTTGCACACGTGTGCAACACGGGGGACGCGGCTGGCCGCCTGATGCGAACGCCATTGTTCACGCCGATCGTTAAGAATTTGTGGCATGCGGCGAATGCCGATGCGCGGCATGTGCCGTCGTACCGCTCGCGCCGGCCGTCTCGATCGTGCCGCGACGCGACGGAGGTCGGGGGTGGCCCGGCGCGCCATGCTCGCCCGGCCGCCCGCCTCATGCCCGCGGCCGCAGCCGCAGCCGCAGCCGCAGCCGTCAGAAGTTCACGCGAATCCCGGCCATCACCGCCAGCTGCCGGCTCGAATTGCTGTTCGCGAGCACCGGAATCTGCGCATAGTTCGCCGCGTTGCCGTTCGCGTCGGTGCCGAGCCCCGTGCCGCTCGCGATCTGCCCGATCGCGACCGCATACAGCGCCGTGCGCTTCGACAGGCTGTAGTTCGTGCCGAGATTGATCTGATGGAACCGCGTCGTGCCGCGCCCGTCCGTATGCGCGGCGTTGAAGAGGTACGCGACGCCGCCTTGCAGCGCCGGCGTGAACATGTACGTGACGTTCAGCTCGCCGACGTCGAACGTGAACGCCTGCGTGCGCGGCTGCGCGGCGCTCGAGAAATAGCGGCTGTCGCCCAGGCGCGTATGCGTGTAGGTCAGCGCGAGCGTCGCCGCGCCGAACGTGACCGACCCGCCCGCGCCGAACGCGCGCATCGAGCCGGCATCCTGCAGCAGGCAATACATCGCGCCCGCGTTGCTGCACGCGAAATCGCCGATATAGCCGCTCGCGCCGCCGAGCGCCGCGTCGAGCGGCTGATGCAGGTCGAGATAGCCGACCGAGAACGCCACCGGCGCACGCGTGTACGTCGCGGCCACCGCATAGCCGCGCTTCGCGGAAAAATCCCCGGCCTGCCCACCGAAGCTGAACGTGCCGCCGAACGTGAGCCCGTTGAAATCGGCGCTGGTGAATTTCACCGCGTTGTTGAAGTTGAAGGCGGCATTCAGGTTGTCGACGTCGCCGAGATGCGAGCCGTACGGCGTCGCCCAGTTGTTGCTCGACACGTACGCGCCGAGCATGTCGGTGTACGAGTCGTATTGCCGGCCGAGGCCGAGCGTGCCGATCCCGTCCCGGCGCAGCCCGACCCATGCCTGCCGGCTGAATGCGGTGCCGCCCTGCAGCGCCTGCCCGCTCGCCGACAGGAACTGCTGCTCGAGCGTAAATACCGCGTCGAGGCCGCCGCCGAGCGGCTCGGCGCCCTGGAAGCCGAAGCGGGACGGCACGAGATTGCCGCCGCCCATCTGCCACGCATGGCCGCCGCCCGTGCTGCCGTCGGCGCGCGTGAACTGCTGGTTGGTCGAATAGATGATGCCGGTGTCCACGGTGCCGTACAGCGTCACGCTCCCCGAAGTCTGCGCGTGCGCGTGCACGCAACCCAGCATGACCGCGACCGCGATCAGTCGTCGTCCGTTCTTCATGTCCCGCCCCTCCATGATCATCGATTCGCAGTACAAATCGATGGCGTTGTCGATATGGGTGGCAGGACTTTATCCAGCGAAAATTCCGGACCCCTATCCCAAATCAGCAAACGGTGACGAGGACGGGCGACGCACGACGGCGCCGTCGCGGCAGGAGAACGTCATTCGGGGCGCAAGGTTTGCGAAGGCAACTCGCCGAACAGGTCGCGATACTCGCGCGCGAAATAGCCGAGATGCGTGAAGCCCCAGCTCGCGGCGGCTTCGCCGACGCCGAGCTGCTGCACCGGCGTCGTGCGCAGCAGGCGACGCACCGCGTTCAGCCGGATCGTGCGCAGGTAGCCGACCGGCGTGACGTCGGCCACGCGTTGAAAGCTCGTTTGCAGCGTGCGGCGGCTGCAGCGCAGCGCGCGGCACAGTTCGAGCACGGTGACGGGTTCTTCGGGCCGCTCGCGCAGATGCTTCTCGCAGCGGCTCACGATATCGCTGTAGGTGGCGTGCGTGATGTCGCGGCGCTCGACGCCGATGCCCTGTTCGAGCGCATCGAGGAACATGCCGAGCATCGCGTCGCGAAACATCTTGCGGGTGGCCGCGTATTCGAGGCAGCCCGGGTTGCGCTGGGCATCGTCGATCAGCGCCGACAACCGCATGCCGAGCGCGACGCCCTGCGCATCGGACAGCCGCGTCACGTGCCGCAGCCTGCGCGCGGCGGCCGCGCCGAATTCGGCTTCGCACAGCTCGTCGACCATGTCGGACGCCGCGCTGATCCCGACGAGCCCCATCCCTTCCGGCGTGTGGAATTCGAAATCCTCGCCGGCGCGCAGCGCGAGCAGCGCATAGCCGTCGACCGGCTGCCCCTGGAACGTCCCCGCGAGCGGCACGGACAGCGGCACCGCGAGCGACGTGCGCCCGAGCGGCGCGAGCCCCGTTTGCGCGACCCGCCGGTTGGTCGTCTCGCGGAAGAAGTGGAAATCGTCGTACAGCACCTGCGTGACGGTGCCCTTGAAGCGGCCCGGCGTCATCTGACGATAGACCTGATGCCAGCCCGCGATCGCGAGCCCGTGATCGTGCACGTCTTCGTGCGAGCGTGACTGGAACAGCATCGGCGTCTCCGGTAAAACCCTCGGGTGCTGGACGCGGCCGCCGGGTTCGCGCGGCACGCATCGCCACAGCTTACCCTCGCAAAATCCTGCGTAGTGCGGTTTCGAACGCGAGACAGGCCGCCGACAGCGCGGCGGCCTGCTCGTCGATCAGCCTGACATAGCGGCGAAACGACGGCATCCGGTTCACGACCTCGCTGCCGCCGAACGGCACGATCGCGAGCGTCCAGCGGCCGTCGCGCGCGTCGATCGCGCAGTCGGTCAGGTGCAGCGGCCGCAGCGCGTCGGCCAGCGCCGGCTCGGCGACCAGCGCGGCCAGTGTGTCGACGAAGCGCGGGTCGCATCCGGGCGCGGGCGCCGCGTCGATGCCGGTGCGACGCAGCCAGCCGGTCTGCCGCACGCGCGCGCTGCCCCGCGCGGCCGGGCCGTCGGCGGCTGCCGTGACCTTCACGCCGACCGTATGCATCAGGAACTGGCGCTCGACGCACTCGTCGATGCTCACGCGCACGCCGTTCGACAGCCGCGCCGTGACGCCACCGACGCCGCCGACGCCGCCGTCGGCATCGCGCACGGCCCGCAGATCGGCGAGCACGCGCGCGGCGATCGCGCCGGGGCGGTGACCGGGCGGCGGCGCATCGGGCGCCGCGCGCCACCGGGCAAGCACGGCCTTCACGGCGCGACGTGCTCGTTGCGCAGCACGTCCTCGACCGGCACCGGCTTGAACGGATGCCGGCGCTGCACGACGAGCGTCCAGAACAGCGCGTACAGCGCGGTGAGCCCGAGCATCGCGCCGAACGGCACGTAGATGTCGCGCGGGTTCATGCCCGGCGGCGTGATGTACCAGATCGCGAGCACGATACCGACGCTCGACACGATCTGCGGCAGCGGGAACAGCGGCGAACGGTACGGTCGCGGCAGGTCCGGGCGACGGATGCGCAGCATCACGACCGACGCGGTGACGAGCAGGTACGCGGTGCCCCACGCGCAGGTCGCGGCGAGCACCAGATGCAGGATGCTGTCGAGATTGCCGTTGATCAGCCACGCATGGAAGATCGGCACGATCGCCGACGCGACGATGCCGACCACGGGCGTCCTGAAACGCGGATGCAGGTACGCGAAGCAGCGCGGCAGCGCGCCGTCGATCGCCATCCCGTACAGGATGCGCGGCAGCCCGGCCATCAGCGTGTTGATCGTCGCGGCGCCCGCGCACAGGAACGCGATGCCGAACCACACGCGGCCGAACGGCCCGAGCACCTGCAGCGCGAACGCGGGAATCGCGCCCGGCGTGTCGAGCAGGTGCGTGAGGCCGTCGGGGCTCACCGGCACGTTCGCGACCTGGCGGCGGATCGCCGCGCCGTACAGGAACATGCAGATCGCGACGCCGACGAGGCCGAGCGCCATCGCGCGCGGGATCGTGCGGCCCGGCGCCTTCATTTCCGGCGCGAGCGGCGTGACGAACTCGCAGCCGACGAACATGAACATCGCCATCCCGACCAGCGACAGCACGGCCGGGATCGACGTGCCGACTTCCGAGGCGCCGAACCAGCCGTCGAGATGCACGGCCGGCGCGGCCGCGAGCCCGAGGATCCCGAAGATCATCAGCGACAGCCACATGCCGGCCGTCAGCACGATCTCGAGCTTGCTGAACACCTTGATGCCGACGATGTTGGTGATCGCGAACGTGACCACGAGGCCGACGCCGACGAGCCATGAACTGTTGTGCTTCTCGAACGCGGCGTTCAGCGATTCGAAGTTCACGAGCGCCATGATGCCGCTCAGGATCGTCTCCGCCGTGCCGGCGAACACGTGCACGAGGAAATACGCGGAAATCGTGCCGGTGATCGCCCAGAAGCGGCCGAGCCCGCACGACAGGTAATCGTAAACCGAGCCGGCCGTCGGCAGCATCGCGGCGGCCTCGGAGAACGTGGTCGCCTGCGCCTGCATCATCACGAACGCGACGATCATCGCGACCGCGAACGCCCAGCCGCCCATCCCGAAGCCCGACGTCGCGGTGAGGATCACCGGGCTCGCCATGATGAGGCCGACGGCGCTCGCCAGCGCGGTCGGGAAACCGACCGCACCGGCCTTCAATGCGGCGCCGCCGTCCGCTTCAGCCGGCGAGCCGGCGGACGTATCGCCCGCGGCGCCGGTCATTCCCGACCATCCCGACATCGTTGTCTCCTTCGTAGGTGGGCCCGAACCGGCGCTTCGTCGGCGGCCGGGGCCGGATACTCTGCGGTTGGCCCCGGGCGGTGCTTCAGCACGGCGAGACCCGGGCCCCTTGTCGATCACGGCGTGATCCGATGTCGAAAAAATACGCAGGCAAAATAATCCGGTCATAGCGCAAATCGGCAAACCCGCGATCGCGTTTACCCGCTGCCGCGGGTTTGCCGTCATGCGGTCACGCCGTCATGCGAACGGTACGGACTCGAAGCCCGCCGCGAGCGCATCGACGATCCGGTCGAGCTGTTCGCGCTGGATCACGAGCGGCGGCGACAGGATGATCTTCGTGCCGACCGGGCGCACCAGCACGCCGTTTTCGCGCGCGACTTCCGCGACCGCGTTCGCATAGCCCGACAGCGGATCGATCGGCTCGCGCGTGTCCTTGTTCGCGACGAGATCGAGCGCGAGCATCAGCCCCTTGCCGCGCGCCTCGCCGACCGCCGCGAAGCGCTCCGCGAACGGCTGCAGCGCTTCGAGCAGATACGCGCCCTGCTTCGCCGCATTCGCCGGCAGGTCTTCCTTCACGACGATGTCGAGGCTCGCGATCGCGGCCGCGCATGCAACCGGGTGGCCGGCGTACGTGTAGCCGTGCATGATCGCTCCGCCGAAATCGGCATTCGCGGCGAACGCGTCCTCGATCCGAGCGTTCACGACCGTCGCGCCGAGCGGCACGTAGCCCGACGAAATCCCCTTCGCGAGACACATGATGTCCGGGCGCACGCCCCAGCCGCGGCTGCCGAACAGGCTGCCGCTGCGGCCGAAGCCCGTCACGACTTCGTCGGCGATCAGCAGCACACCGTAGCGGTCGCACACCTCGCGCACCAGCGGCCAGTAATTGGCCGGCGGCACGATCACGCCGCCCGCGCCCTGGATCGGCTCCGCGATGAACGCGGCGACGGTGTCCGGGCTCTGGAACTGAATCTCGCGCTCGAGCATTTCCGCGCAGATCCGGCCGAGTTCGTCCGGATCCTGCGTGAACGGGTTGCGGTACGGCCACGGCGTCTCGACGTGGAAGCAGCCGGGCAGGTTCGGTTCGTAGTTGCGGCGGAACACCGTGTTGCCGTTCACCGACGCGCCGCCGAAATGCGTGCCGTGATAACCCTGCTTCAGCGAGATGAACTTCGTGCGATCGGCCTGGCCGCGCACCTTCCAGTACTGGCGGGCGATCTTCAGCGCGGTCTCGATCGAATCGGAGCCGCCCGAGCTGTACAGCACGCGGCGCATCCCTTCCGGTTCGAGCATGTCGATCAGCTTCTTCGACAGCTCCTCGGCCCGCGGATGCGAAATGCCGTCGAACAGCTGGAAGTATTCGAGCTCGTCGAGCTGACGCACGATCGCGTCCTTCACTTCCTGGCGGTTGTGGCCGACGTTCACGTTCCACAGGCCCGCGACGCCGTCGACGAGCTTGCGCCCCTCCTCGTCGAACACGTAGCAGCCGTCGCCGCGCACGATACGGATCGGCTTGCGCTGTTTCATTTCGTTCGGGTGCAGCATCGGATGCCAGAACTTCGCTTCGTTGTAGCTCATTGCAGTCTCCATGGTCGGATCGGTTGAATCGGTTCGTTCGGGTTCGAGCGCCGCGCGTTCAGTGCGCGATGCAGACGGATTTGGTTTCGGTGAAGCCTTCGATCGCGTACTGGCCGAATTCGCGGCCGATGCCCGATTGCTTGTAGCCGCCGAACGGCATCGACGGATCGAGCGGGATATGGCAGTTCACCCACACGGTGCCGGCCTCGATCCGCGGCACGAGGTTCATCACGCGTGTCAGATCGTTGCTCCAGATGCTCGCGGCGAGGCCATACGGCGACGCGTTCGCGAGGCGCACCGCGTCGGCCGCGTCGTCGAACGGCACGACGACGATCACCGGGCCGAAGACCTCGTCGCGCACGATCGCGCTGTCCGGATGCGGATCGGCGATCACGGCCGGCTTCACGTAATAGCCGGGCAGGTCGTCGGCCGGCGTGCCGCCCGCGAGGAACGTGAGGCCCGCGCGGCGTGCGCCCTCGATGTGCTCGACGACCTTGTCGCGATGGTGCGCGGAGACCAGCGGGTTGATCTGCGCGGTGGTGTCGAGGCCTGCGCCGAGCTTCATCGACCGCGCGACGCCCGCGAGGCCCTCCGCGAGCGGCGCGAACTTGCTGCGATGCACGTAGATGCGCGACGCGGCCGCGCATACCTGCCCCTGGTTGAAGAACGCGCCGGCGGCCACCCCGTCGAGCGCCTGCGCGACGTCGACGTCGTCGAGCATCACGATCGGGTTCTTGCCGCCGAGTTCGAGCGAGAAGCGCGTCATGTTCTGCACGGCCGCCGCGCCGACCAGCTTGCCGGTCGCGGTCGACCCGGTGAACGAGATCTTCGCGATCGACGGATGGCTCGCGAGCGCCGCGCCGCAGACGCGCCCGCCCGTGACCACGTTGAACACACCGGGCGGCACGCCGGCGTCGAGCGCGAGCTCGGCCAGGCGCAGCGCGGTGAGCGGCGTTTCCGGCGACGGCTTCAGCACGATCGTGCAGCCGGCCGCGAGCGCGGGAATCAGCTTCCACACCGCGATCATCAGCGGGAAATTCCACGGCACGATCGCGGCAACCACGCCGACGGGCTCCTTGCGCGTATAGGCCGTATAGCGCGCGCCGGGCGGGAACGGGATCGACACGTCGAGCGTCTGGCCGGTGATCTTGGTCGCCCAGCCGGCCATGTAGCGCACGTATTCGACGCTCGCGCCGACTTCGATCGCGCGCGACACGTGAATCGACTTGCCCTGGTTCAGCGTTTCGAGCTGCGCGAGCGTTTCGGCGTCGGCTTCAATCAGGTCCGCGAGCTTCAGCAGGATGCGTTCGCGGTCGGCCGGCCGCAGCCCGCTCCACACGCGCGTGTCGAACGCGTGTTTCGCGCTCGCGACCGCGCGGTCGACGTCGTGCGCGTCCGCATCGGCGACGGTCGCGAGCCGCTCGCCCGTGGCCGGGTCGTACACGTCGAGCCGCGCGGCCGCGTGCGCGGGCTGCATTGCACCGTCGATGAAGAGGCCGAAATCGCGCGCGACGAAAGTGCGCACGGTGTCGCTGACGGCGACGAAGTTCGTGTTGCTCATGGGCGTCTCGTTGATGGTCGTGGCTGGACCGCGTGCCGGTGCGGCACGCGGGCGTCGGACCACTGTATCGACGGGGAATCGCGCCCGGTGAGCGCAAATTGGCAGCGCGTGGGACGCCGGGAAGGCGGATTCGAACCCCGCGGTGACGCACGGGCGGAGCGAGGCGGTAACCCGGCTCGATATCGCCGCGGCAGGCCTGCCGCGTGCGGAGCGATTACAGGAACAATGCCCCGACCAGCTCGGTGCGATTCGACACGCCGAGCTTGCGGTACATGCGCATCAGGTGCGTCTTGATCGTCGGTTGACCGAGTGCGAGATCGCGCGCGATCTCCTTGTTCGAGCGGCCGTCGCGCACGAGCCGCGCGATCTGCTCCTCGCGGTAAGTCAGGCGTTCTTCGCAGCCGATCCGGTGGATGCCGCGCCGCGCGCGCAGCAGCGGGCTCAGCGCGGCTTCGGCGACCGGCTGCAGCCGCGCGAGCGCATCGATCTCGCCCGGTGCGAACCGTCCGGCGCTGCCGTGGCCGTTCGCGTCGCCGATCCCGAAGCGCAACAGCGAGAACGCGCCGACCGTCCGGCCCGCGTCGCGCAGCCAGATCTCGACGACGTCGGCCACGTCGTGGCGCCGCAGGAAACGGGTCCAGTACGCGGACGCATCACGTCGCTCGTCGGGCAGTTGGGACGCAAGCGTGACGACCGCGCATTCGCCCGCCGCGCAGCGCGACGGATGGAGCGGATCGAGCATCCGGTAGCGGGCGACGTAGGTGCGGTGCATCGATTCCGGCATCCCGAACAGCTCGAAATCGGCCGGCTCGCCGCTCTGGTCGAGCCGGTAGAACACGATCGCCGACGGGCTCGCGAACGCGTCGAACGCCTCCACGCACGCGCGCAGCGCGCGTTGCCAGTCGGCGCGGGCGTGGTCGGCGGGAACGGACAGGATGGGCATGGGGAATCGGCCGGCAGGCGGATGCATCGAATCTCGAAGTCCGGCCCAGCCTACCGGCGCCGAAAAGCGCCGGTGAGCACAAATCGGCAAATCGTCCCGGCCCGGCCGCGGCGGCCGGTTCTACCGGGACGATATCGGCGCGCGACGGGGCACGCGCGTCGTTTCAGCGTGCGTTCGCGGCGAACGTGTCGCAGGCGCTCACCTCGCCCGACTCCATCCCGCGCCGCAGCCAGTACACGCGCTGCTCGCTGGTGCCGTGCGTGAAGCTTTCGGGCACGACGTAGCCCTGCCCTTGCTGCTGCAGCCGGTCGTCGCCGATCGCCGCGGCGGCCTTCAGCCCCTGCTCGAAATCGCCCGGCTCCATCAGCCGCTGGTTCGCGCGCTGCGCGTTGTTCGCCCACACGCCGGCAAAGCAGTCGGCCTGCAGCTCCATGCGCACCGACAGCGCATTCGCGCGCGCCTGGCTCGACCGCCGGCGCGCGGCGTCGACCTTGTCGGCGATGCCGAGCAGGTTCTGCACGTGATGGCCGACTTCGTGCGCGATCACATAGGCCTGCGCGAAATCGCCGCCCGCGCCGAAACGCTTGCGCAGCTCGTCGTAGAAGCCGAGATCGATATACACGTTGCGGTCGCCGGGGCAATAGAACGGCCCCATCGCGGTCTGGCCGGTGCCGCACGCGGTCGGCGTCGAGTTCGTGAACATCACGAGCTTCGGCGGTTCGTACTGCGCATGCAGCTGCGTGTTGAACACGCCCGTCCACGTGCGTTCGATATTGCCGAGCACCTTGCGCGTGAACACCGCGCCGGGATCGTTGGCCGGCGCGCCCTGGCGCTGGGTCGGCGCGGGCTGCGCCTGCTGCTGGCGGCCCTGCAGCGCCGACGCGCCTTCGAGCACGACGCGCGGGTCGATGCCGAAGAAATACGATGCGGCGAGCGCGACCACGATCGTGCCGATGCCGATCGTCGCACGCCCGCCGCCGAACCCGCCGGCGCCGCGTCGATCCTCGACGTTGACGCTTTCTCTTTCGTCGTCCAGCCTCATTGCCGGCCCCTCCCTGTTCTTTTGTCGATGGTCCGGCCGCGCCAGCGCGCGACCGGCGATACGCCGCGGCGACACGAGCCGTCGGCGGACGCGATGCCTGTGCCGCGGACGCCCGCTCGCGCCGATCCCGCCTGCCGCTCGATTCGTACGACGGAATCGGCAGGCCGACGCGCCGCGCGCCGCTGCGTGCATCCGCACGCGCTATTTTGCCGGGCTTTCGCGGCTTATCGCAAAAATGTGGAGGATAGAGCGATTCGGCAGCGAACATCGTCAGCCTTTGCAAAATGCGCCACGGCCGCCGCGCCCGGCCGGACGGACGCTCGGACGCCCGCATTCATCCTTTCGGCGGATACCGGTGCGCGCCCGCGCCGCATAAAGTGGCCGGAACGCCCCTTTCCGGAGAACGACATGACGCACCTGCCCCCCCGCACGATCGCAATCACCGGCGCAGGCACCGGCATCGGCGCCGCGTGCGCGCGCCGCTTCGCCCGTCGCGGCGACCGCGTCGTGCTGATCGGGCGCCGCCACGCGCCACTCGACGCGCTGGCGGCCGAAACGGGCGGCCTCGCGCTCGCGGGCGACGCCGCCGGCACCGCAGACTGGGCCGGCTTCCTGCCGCGCATCGCGGAACGCTTCGGCCGCGTCGATGCGCTCGTCGCATGCGCGGGCGGCCACGGCATCGGCCGCGCGGACGAAACCGACGACGCGCAGTGGCGCGACGCGATGCGCGCGAACCTCGACACGGCATTCGTCAGCGCCCGCGCTTGCCTGCCCGACCTGATCGCGCAGCGCGGCAATATCGTGCTGGTCGCGTCGATCGCGGCGCTCGCGGCCGGGCCGGGCGTATGCGGCTACACGGTCGGCAAGCACGCGCTGCTCGGGCTGGCGCGATCGCTCGCACGCGACTACGGCCCGCACGGCGTGCGGGCGAACGCCGTCTGCCCCGGCTGGGTCCGCACGCCGATGGCCGACGCGGAAATGGCACCGCTGATGGCCGCGCACGGCGATTCGCTCGACGCTGCGTATGCCCGCGTCAGCGCCGACGTGCCGCTGCGGCGCGCGGCCGACGCCGACGAGATCGCGGCCGTCTGCGCCTTCCTGGCGTCGCCGGACGCCTCGTTCGTGACCGGCGCGACGCTCGTCGCGGACGGCGGCGCGACGAGCGTCGACGTGCCGACGCTCGCGTTCGACCGGCTTTGACGCCACCGGAAGGCGTCGCACGCGCCGGCCCGCGCCCGAATCCATTAACATCGTCCCGATCCGCCGCCTGGCGCGGCACCGCCTCACCGTTCGGAATGCGATGAACATCCGGTTTCTGGAAACTTTCGTCTGGCTCGCGAAGCTGGAAAACTTCCGGCTCACGGCCGAGAAACTGCACACGACGCAGGCCGCCGTGTCGAGCCGCATCGCATCGCTCGAGGAGGCGTTCGACGTGCGCCTGTTCGACCGCAATACGCGCTCGGCCACGCTCACGCCCGCGGGCCGGCGCATGCTGGCCTACGCGGAGCGGATCGTGCGGCTCGACGGCGAAATGCGGCGCGACATCGACGCGGCGAGCGATGCGGGCCTGATCCGGATCGGCGTGATCGAATCGATCGTGCACAGCTGGTTCCCCGCGCTGATGGCGCAACTGCGCGAGCGCTATCCGCGCCTCGACGTCGAGATCACGAGCGACACGACGCTGCACCTGATCCGCCTGCTCAGCACCGACGGCGTCGACCTGATTCTGCAGACCGACCCGGTGCCGGGGCCGGACTTCACGAACCTGCCGCTGTGCGAATTCCCGGTACGCTGGGCCGCGAGCCCGCGCCTCGGGCTCGGCGGCCAGCCGCTCGACGTCGCGCGCCTGGCCGGGTTTCCGATCATCAGCTTCTCGCGCCACTCGGGGCCGCACGCGACGATCGAGCGGCTGTTCGCAGCCGTCGAACGGCCGGCCAGCATCAACTGCATCACGTCGGTCGCCGCGATGATCCGCCTCGTCGCGGACGGCTTCGGCGTGGCCGCGCTGCCGCCCGCGATCATCGGGCGCGAACTGCACGAAGGCACGCTCGAACTGCTCGACGTCGAGCCCGAGTTCCCGGCGCTACCGCTCGTCGCGACGTACCGCAGCCAGGGGCTGCCGGTCGCCGCGCGCATCGCGGAACTCGCGAGCGAAGTCGCGCGCCCGACGGCGGCCGCCGCGAACGTCGCGAAGCCGGCCGCCCCCGAGCGCGTCGACGCAGCGCCCACGCGCAACGCAACCGGGACGAAGACGAGCACGTCGGCGAAAACGAAGCGCACGGCGCAAGCCGCGTCGCCTGCCGCACCCGCCGCGAAACGCCGCCCGCGCCGCTCATAAGAAAACCTGTTCACCGCGAATTTGTTTTCTTGTTGGACGGGCGCGGCCCGTCTTCGGGACACTGGGGTTCCCGACACCCCCGTCACGAGGCACACCGCGATGAACCGCCCTTCCCTTCCGCACGGCCAACTTTGCGTCTGGACGGATATCGACCCCGCGCACGAAGCCGATTTCAACGCGTGGTACGACCGCGAGCACATGCAGGAGCGTGTCGCGATTCCCGGCTTCACGCATGCGCGGCGGTTTCGCGCGACCGACGGCGGCCCGCGCCGATACCTCGCGCTGTACGTGACCGACGCGCTCGACGTGTTCCGCGGCGACGCGTACCGGCGCGCGTTCACGCAGCAGACCGCGTGGTCGCTGGCGAACTTCGAGCGCATGACGGGCACGCAGCGGCGCGTCGGCGAGCTGACGATCGAGGCCGGCGACGGCGAAGGCGCGCATCTCGCGCTGTTCGTGCTGCCGCCGGACCGCATCGACGTGCCGCACCTGCGCGCGCGCTTCGATGCCGCGCTGCACGAACCGGGCATCCATGCCGCACGCCTCTTCCGCACGTCGCCGGACCTGTCCGCGCCGATCGGCGCGTCGGCGGCCGCCCGCCCGGCCGCCGACGCGCTCGTGCTGATCGAAGGCAGCGACGCGGCGGCCACGCGTCGCACAGCCGCCGCACTCGCCGGGCACGACGACGTGCGCACCTTCGACCTGCTGTGGCGCGCCGCCGCGCCGCTGCCTGCCCAGCGACGCGACACCGAAGCCGAACCGGCCACCGCTGCCGCCCTGCCTGCCTGAACGCTCGACGCCGACGCCCACGCCGGCCCCGCGCTTCATCCCGTCATCCGTCACGACCTGCCCGATACCATGAGCACTCTCGTCCAGCCCGCCGCCCACGCGCCCCGCCGTGTCCGCAACAGCCGACTCGCGACCGCGAGCATGATCGGCACGTCGCTCGAGTGGTACGACTTCACGATCTACAACACGCTCGCCGCGCTCGTTTTCAACCATCTGTTCTTTCCGTCGGTCGATCCGCTGGCCGGCACGATCCTCGCGTTCTCGACCTATGCGGTCGGCTACGTGTCGCGCCCGCTCGGCGGCTTCGTGTTCGGCAACCTCGGCGACCGCATCGGCCGCCGCGCGGTGCTGATGCTCACGCTCGTGCTGATGGGCGTGACGACCGCGCTGATGGGCGCGCTGCCGACCTACGCGCAGGCCGGCATCCTGAGCCCGATCCTGCTCGTCGCGCTGCGTTTCGTGCAGGGCGTCGCGCTCGGCGGCGAATGGGCCGGCGCGGTGCTGCTGTCGGTCGAGCACGGCGACCAGAAACGGCGCGGGCTGTCCGCGTCGTGGACGCAGATCGGCCCGTCGTTCGGCACGCTGCTCGGCACCGGCTGCATCGCGCTCGTCACGCTGTCCACCACGTCCGACGCGTTCCTGTCGTGGGGCTGGCGCCTGCCGTTCGCGGCCAGCGCGCTGCTCGTCGTGTTCGGCTTCTGGCTGCGGCGCGGCGTCGACGAAACGCCGCAGTTCGAGCAGCTCGCCGAATCGCACGCGACCGCCGACGTGCCCGTCGCCGACGTGCTGAAGTACCACTGGAAGCGCCTGCTGATCGCGGGCGGCTCGCGGATCGGCTCGGACGTGCTGTATGCGCTGATCGTCGTGTTCACGCTGACCTACGTGACGACCGTGCTGCACCTGTCGCGCCCCGTGGCGCTGACGGCCGTGATGATCGGCACGGCCTGCAACGCGCTCGCGGTGCCGTTCTTCGGCGCATTGTCGGACCGTTTCGGCCGTCGGCCCGTGTATCTCGCCGGCGCGCTCGCCGGCATCGTCTGGGCGTTCGCGTTCTTCGCGTTGCTCGATTCGGCGCGCCCCGCGGCGATCGTCGCGGCCGTCGCGATCGGCCTCGTGATCCATGCGGTGATGTACGGCCCGCAAGGCGCGTTCGTGACCGAACAGTTCCCGACGCGCGTGCGCTATGCGGGCGCGTCGCTCGCGTACACGCTCGCCGGCATCGTCGGCGGCGGCTTCGCGCCGCTCGTGATCGCCGCGCTGTTCCGGCAGACGGGCACGACGACGGCCGTGTCGCTGTACGTCACGGCCGCGCTCGTCGTCACGTCGATCGCACTCGTCGCCGCGCGCGAGACCGCGCACCGGCCGCTCGAGGATTGAGCGCAGCCGCTCCCCGATTCACTCCTTCGCACTTCAAACGGATAGCCGCATGCCAACCCTGTCGTTCAACGTGATTTCCCCGCCAGGCACGCCGGCCGCCGTCGCCGCCGACGTCGAACGCGTCGTGATCGCCGGCTGGGCCGGCCGCGACCCGGCCGCGATCCGCGCGCACATCGACGAACTCGCGGCGCTCGGCGTCGCACCGCCGTCGACCACGCCGTGCTTCTATCGCGTGTCGTCCGCGCTGCTCACGCAGGCGCCGTCGATCGGCGTGCTCGGCGCACGCTCGGGCGGCGAAATCGAATGCGTGCTGGTCGACAGCCCGGCCGGCACGCTGGTCACGGTCGGCTCCGATCACACGGATCGCGAAGTCGAAGCGTACGGCGTCGCCGTGTCGAAGCAGGTGTGCGCGAAGCCGCTCGGCCGCGACGCGTGGCGTTATGCGGATGTCGCCGATCACTGGGATACGCTCGAGATGCGTTCGTGGCTGATTGCGCGCGATGGCGAACGGGTGGCGTACCAGCACGGCGCGGTCAGCGGCCTGCTCGCGCCCGACGTGCTGTGGCAGCGGTTCGACGATCGCCGCACGATGCCCGCACGCTGCGCGATGTACGGCGGCACGGTCGCCGTGCACGGCGCGATCGCGGCGATGAACGACGGCGATGCATTCGAGATGGAGTTGCACGATCCGGTGCTCCGACGCAGCTTGCGGCACCGGTATGCGGTCGAGGTGTTGCCGGTCGTCGCGTAACGGCGAGCGGAAAAGCGCATGGAACACGGGCACGACGGCTTTCAGCCGTCGCGCCCGTTCCTACCTGTACGACTCGAAGCAGTGGTAGTCCGGGAAGTTGAACTGCGAGTTGTCGCAATACAGCACACCGGCCAGGTTCGTACACCCGCTCAGTGTGAACACGATTGCCCCCGCAACCGACATTTTCCATCCGAAATACCGCATCGCGCCCCCGTTTCCGCCTGATCTGTGTCGATCGACATGATGCGCATCGGACGCACGCGGGTATGTGGAGAATTGTGGTCCCGGGCGTTCTCGGGTTCGCCGTGACGCGTTGCCGTGCACGGGCGCAGCCCGGGCTGCCCGCCCGTGCTCACCCGAGACACCCGAGCCCCGCCAGCGTCGCCTCCACCGCGGTATCGAGCGGCGTCACCGGCTCGCGGCCGAGCACCGCGGTCACGCGCGCGTTGTCCATCCGGATCGGTTCGCGCCACAGGTAACGCATCTCGAGCAATTCGCGCAGCGTCGTGACGAACGGCGCGGCTGCCCACACGAGCCACCACGGGAAATCGCGCAGCGCCGGCCGCATGCCGTGCCGCTGCGCGACGCGTTGCACGGCCTGCGCCATCTGCATGCCGTCTTCGTCCCAATGCCCGCCCAGATGAAATCGCGCGAACGGCTCCAGCGTCTCGCGCCGCTCGATCAACTCGACCATCACGCGGGCCACGTCGGGCACATACGCCCACTGATGGCCGACGCCGCGGCTCGGCACGCGGACGGTCGCGACGGGCCGCCCCGGCTTGACCAACCCCTGGGAAAACCAGCTGTTGCCGAGCTGCGGCCCGAAGAAATCGCCGGCGCGCACGACGATTGCCCGCACGCCGTGCGCGCTGGCGTCCTGCAGCCGCCGCTCCAGCTCGACGCGGATCGCGCCCTTGCGGGTCGCCGGATGCTGCGGCGCATCTTCCCGCAGCACCGGAAACGCATCGGCGCCGAAGTTGTAGACCGTGCCCGGCAGCACGACGGTCGCCTGCGCGGCCCGCGCCGCCGCGATCGTGTTGTCGATCATCGGCAACACCTGCGTGGCCCAGTTCCGGTATCCGGGCGGGTTCACCGCATGCACGATCACGCTGCAACCGCGTGCGGCGCGCCCCACCGCATCTCGATCCAGCGCGTCGCCGCGCACCCACGCGATGCCGTCGCGCGCCACGACCTCGGCATCGAGCCCGCGCTTGAGCGCACGCACCTGCCAGCCCGCATCGCACAACTGCCGCGCGACCTCCCCGCCGATTCCGCCGCTCGCGCCGAGCACGAGTGCCAGCCGTTGCGTCCCGCCTGCGTTCTTCGCCATTGCCGCTCCCCTTGAATGGAACCATCACGACACGCATTCTGGCGCGCCGCAGGCTATCAAGGAATTGCCTAACCCGACAGATCGACTATACATTTATGCATGACCACCGATCTGAACTGGGAACGCTACCGCACCTTCCTGGCGGTACTGACGGAAGGCTCGCTGTCCGGCGCGGCGCGCGCGCTCGGCATCACGCAGCCGACGGCCGGCCGCCATGTCGCGGCGCTCGAAGCGGCGTTCGGCCAGACGCTGTTCACGCGCTCGCCGTCGGGCCTGCTGCCGACCGAGGCCGCGCTCGCGCTGCGCGGCCATGCGGAGGCGCTGCGCAGCGCGGCGGCCGCGTTCGAGCGTGCGGCCGCCAGCCACGGCGCCGGCGTGCGCGGCATCGTGCGGCTCTCGGCCAGCGACGTGATCGCCGTCGAGGTGCTGCCGCCGATGCTCGCGCAATTGCGACGCGACCATCCGGGGCTCGTGATCGAACTGGTGCCGACCGACCGCATCCAGGACGTGCTGAAGCGCGAGGCCGATATCGCGGTCCGGATGGCGCCGCCCGCGCAGGATGCGCTCGTCGCGCGGCGCGTCGGCGAAATCGAGGTCGGGCTGTACGCGCGCGACGATTACCTGGCGCACCACGGCGCGCCCGCGACGATCGACGCGCTCGCGCATCACGCGCTGATCGGCTTCGATACGGTCACGCCGTTCATTCGTTCCGCGGGGCGCGCAATGCCGATGTGGAAGCGCGACGCGTTCGCGCTGCGCACCGACAGCAATCTCGCGCAGCTCGCGATGATCCGTGCCGGCTACGGGATCGGCTTCTGCCAGACGGCGCTCGCGAAACGCGACGCGCGGCTCGTGCGCGTGCTGCCGGGCGGGCCCGCGATGCGGCTGGAAACCTGGGTCGTGATGCACGAAGACCTGCGGACGAGCCCGCGCTGCCGGGCCGTGTTCGATGCACTGGCCAACGGGTTGCGTGCGTATGCGTCCGCGGACGATGAAGTCGCCGAGTAGAAAGCGGCGTGCGTGAATCGCGCGAGCCGCGTCATTCGTGGGTTTTCCCGGCGAACAGGATGTCGGCGATGCGCCGCCACGGGTTGTCGGGCATGTCGTAGCAGCCCAAGCCCTCCTCCGATGCCTCGGCCCAGTCGATCATCGCTTCCAGGTATTCGCCGATCGAACGGTTTTCCCAGCCGAGCGCCGCGTGGGCATACGGCGACAGCGGCGCATCGGCCTCGAGCTGCCGCTCCGTGCGCCAGTCATGGCCGAGCACCCGCAGGAAGTGGACCAGCGAGCGCTCGTCGACCACGCGCTCCAGCGCATGCTGCAGCTTCGCGGCCATCTGGTTCTTCAGTTCGTCGTCGTTCATGCCCGTAGCCCCCTGGCGCGCCCGCCGGCGACGCGCGGCATGGTGTTACATCAGCAGCTGACGCGACAGCACCTCGCGCGCCTGGGTGACAGTCTCGCGCTCGCCCGGCAGCGGCGGCGTCAGCGAAAACACCGCATCGGGCAAAGGCGGCAGCCGGTATTTCGTGCCGAGCCGCATCAGGCCGTCGCCGATCGCCGACGCGCACAGGCAGCCGACCCCGAGCCCCGCCGCGAGCATCGACTGCAAGCCCGCGACACCCGACGCGCTGTGCACGAGCACGTACGGCGTGTGCCGTTCGTCGAGCGAGCGCACCGCGACCTGATGCATCATGCAGTCGTCCGGCAGCAGCACCAGCGGCAGCGGTTCGGGCAACTGTTCGGCGAGCGCGGGCGACGCGACCCACGACAGCGGTTCGCGCCGCAGCACCCAGCGCGTGTCGGCCGACGCCGGCCGAAACGGCCCGCTCGACATGTTCATCACGACGCCGAGATCGATCTGCCCGCGCGCGTGCGCCGCCTCGATATCGGCGCTCTTCATCGCGCTCACGTGCAGGCTCAACTGCGGGTAACACTCGCGCAGCCGCGCCAGCATGCCCGCCACTTCGTTCGTGCGGTAATAGTCGGTGATCGCGACGCGCAGTTCGCCCTTGATCGCCTGCCCGCGCAGCTCGTCGAACGCCGCCTCGTTCAACGCGACGATGCGTCGCGCGTGCTGCAGCAGCCGCGAGCCGGCCGGCGTCGGCTCGACGCCGCGCTTGCTGCGCACGAACAACGGCACGCCGGCGCGCGATTCGAGCTTGCGCACCTGCTCGCTGACCGTCGATTGCGACAGGTGCAGCAGCGGCGCGGCGGCGGTCAGGCTGCCGGCATCCGCGACTGCCGCGAAAGTGCGCAACTGATCCAGATCGAAACCGCGCATCGTCATTCCTTATCCATCGATTAACCCGATGGATGCTACCACTCTTTCCCGCTTTTCCGAACCATGACCGATGCTCAGAATAATGGGGCAACGGCCTGCCTGGGTTCCTCATCCATCGGGCCCTCATTTTTTCGAATCCTGTTTCCATGACGAACAACACCCTTGCCCCCTGCGCGCCGGCCGGCGCCGCTGCCGCGACGCCGCGCAGCCACCACGGCTGGGCGCTCGTGGTCCTGCTGGTCGGCGCCATTCTGCCGCCGCTCGACTACTTCATCGTGAACCTCGCGCTCCCGGCCATTCGCGACGGCATCGGCGCACGTCAGGCCGAGTTGCAACTCGTCGTGTCGGCCTATGCGTGCGCGAACGCGGTCGTCCAGATCACCGGCGGGCGCCTCGGCGACCTGTACGGACGCAAACGCATGTTCATGATCGGCATGGCCGGCTTCGTGCTCGCGTCGACGCTGTGCGGGCTCGCCGGCAACGGCACGGTGCTCGTCGGCGGCCGCGTGCTGCAGGGCCTGTTCGCCGCGATCCTCGCGCCGCAGGTGCTCGCGACGATCCGCAGCGTGTTCAGCCCGCAGGAGCAGGTGCGCGTGATGGGCTTCTACGGGTTCGCGTTCGGCCTCGCGGCCGTGATCGGCCAGCTCGGCGGCGGCGCACTGATCAGCCTGCATCCGTTCGGGCTCGGCTGGCGTGCGATCTTCCTCGTCAATCTGCCGATCGGCATCCTGGCGCTGATCGGCAGTTGGCGCTTCATTCCGGAAAACCGCGCGCCGCGCGGCCAGCGCATCGACGTGCCGGGCACGGTGCTGATGTCGCTGTTCCTGCTGATGCTCGTGTACCCGCTCACGCACGGTCGCGAAGCCGGCTGGCCGCTGTGGATGATCGCGTGCGGCGTCGGCGCGCTGCCGATGCTGGGCGCGCTGCTGACGATCGAAGCGCGCCGGCTCGCGCGCGGCCACGATCCGCTGCTCGACGTGCGTCTGTTCCGCAACCCGGTCGTCGCGCTCGGGCTGCTGCTCGCGTTCCTGTTCTACATGCTGAGCGCGTTCTTCCTGAGCTACGGGATCTATCTGCAGGGCTGCCTGAACTGGTCGCCGCTCGCGTCCGGGTTCGCGATCCTGCCGCTCGGGCTCGGCTTCCTCGCGAGCCCGCTGCTGATGCCGCGCCTCGTCGCCCGCTTCGGCGGCTATCGCGTGCTCACGCTCGGCTTCGCGATGCTCGCGGCCGGCGTCGCGAGCGCCGCCGCCCTCGCCCGCGACGGCGCGCCGGGCCCCGGCTTCTATGCGGGCATCGCGGCGATCGGCATCGGGCAAGGGCTCGTGCTGCCGTCAGTCGTGCGGATCGTGCTCGCGGAAGTCGATGCGGCCCGCGCGGGTGTCGCGTCGGGGATGGTCAGCGCGATGCTGCAGATCGGCGCGGCGGTCGGCGCCGCGACGATCGGCGGCGTGTTCTTCGCGCGGCTCGGCGTGCATCCGGCCGCACTCGATTACGTGCAGGGATTCAGGACGTCGATGTTCACGCTGACGGTCGTGTTGCTGGTCTGCATTGCGCTGTCGACGGCGCTCGGGCCGCTGCATCGGCGGCTGCATGCGGATGCGTGACCGCTGACACGCGACGGAATCCGTACCGTCGATCGAGGCGCGTAAAACGAACGCGGCGCATGCGCGGCGCGGCGGTGCGCCGGCCTCCGGCTCATCGGTGAGGCTCGCGCTGCGCCTGCCGCGCCTCCCATTCGGCCAGCTCGACGCGATAGCGCGCGAGCGCCTCGTCGTACAGGTCGAAGACGCATGGCGAGCAGCCGCTGTTGCAGCAGTCTTCCAGTTCGGGTTGGATAGGCGGGGTCGGACGGGGATCGTCGACGGACGAATCTCCGGAAGCTTGGTTCGGCACGGCGTGGTCCGGTAATGTGGAGTATTCAGTATAGGGCGATCCGGGCCGCCGCCGCGTTCGGCAGGCCGGACGGGCGACGACGAACGCGTCCGTCATGGCGCATTCGTCGGGCACCGCGCGCCGCTGCGTTCGCCCCATTTTCCGTTCCACAGGAGCTGCGCGATGGCCGAAGCCGTGAATCCACCGGAAGTCTGGGCGCCGTTCGGCGCGTTCTCGATGGCCGTGATCCAGGGCGATGGCCGGATCGTGCATCTGAAGGGACAGGTCGCGCTCGACCGCGACGGGCAGGTAGCCGGCGCCGGCGACATGCGCGCCCAGGTTCGGCAAACCCTCGACAACATCCGCGACGTGCTGGCCGCACTGGGCGGGCAGATGCGCGACGTGATCTCGCTCGTCCATTACGCCACCGACATCGATGCGTTCATGCAGACCGGCGACATCCGCAGGACCTACTTCGCCGAACCTTATCCGGTGACGACGACCGTCCAGATCGCGCGTCTTTACCATCCCGGCCTGCTGATCGAGATCGCAGCCATCGCCGAGATTCCGCTGGCGCGGTTTCGTCGTCCTGGGACGGCCGCGTGAAAAGCATCGGGGTCCACGTGAGATCGCGCGCCGGTCAACGATCAGGATGGCGGGCTGAGTGACGGTCTCGGGACGCGCAATCCGGTGCGACGTTGTACGCACGGCCGCCCTCGGCGAGCCCCTCGCCAGCGCGCTACGCGACGCGCCCGCTCACCGGAATCGACGCACCGGTGATCGCCTGCGCATCGTCCGACAGCAGGAATCCGATCGTCGCCGCAAGCTGTTCGGGTCGCACCCAGCGCGAGAAGTCGGCGTCGGGCATGTCCTTGCGGTTCGGCGGCGTGTCGATGATGCTCGGCAGCAGCGCGTTCACGGTCACGCCGCGATCGAGCAGTTCCGCCGCCAGCGCCTCGGTGAGCCGCGCGACACCCGCCTTCGCGGCCGCATACGCGCCCATCCCCGCGCCGGCCTTGAATGCCGCGCCCGCGCCGATGTTGACGATGCGGCCGGCCCGGCTCACCGCCAGGTACGGCAGCGCGGCCTTCGACGCGTTCAGCGCCGTCTTCACGTTCAGTTCGTACATGCGGTCCCACGTGGCGGCGTCGCCGTCGGCGATCGTCTGCCACGTGAATGCACCGGCGATGTTCAGCAGCGCGTCGACGCGGCCGAATTCGCGGTTGACCGTTTCGAGCGCCCGCACGGCGGCCTGCGGATCGACGAGATCGATGCCGCCGATGCGCAGCGCATCGGCCGGCACGCCGGGCAGCGCCTGCGCCGCCGGGGCCGCGCCGCGGCCGATCAGCGCGACGCGTGCGCCGCGCTCGCCGAGCCACGCGGCCGTCGCGATGCCCAGATGACCGAAGCCGCCGGTGATCGCGACTGCCTTGCCTTTCAGGTCGTGTTCCATCGATGTGTTTCTCCTGGATCGAGGGTGATTGGATCAAATGCCGACAGCGTAGCGCCGTTCACGCGTTCGTGCGCCCGGCGACGAGGGTGCGGCGATACGGTTGGGCCGTCGTTTCGCCGTGATTATCGGGCACCGGCCGGCGGCGGCATCGCGAGACGGATCGCAAGCCCGTGCATCGCCGGCGAAGCCCGACAAGCGCGCAGTCGGACGGCCGGGCATAATGCGCGATGCCCGCCACGCGCGGCGCGCGGCACGACAGCCGGGCCGGCCTGCCCGACGGCCCGTGTCGCCGCCGGCTCTCGCATCCCGAACCTCAACCCGTCAATCCCATGCAAGTACTCGTCATCGGAACCGGCAAGCTCGCCCACGAGCTGCTCGGCTCGCACCAGCTCGACCCGGCCACCTGTCGCGTGATGCCGTGGTCGGACGGCACGCGGACCGACGCCCGATCGATCGTCGTCCATGCCGGCTCCGGCCGCGAACTCGCCGCGGCGATCGCGTTCTGCCAGGCCACGGCGTCGCCGCTCGTCGAGTTGTCGACCGGCTCCGACCTCGAAACCGGGACGTACGGCTTTCCGGTCGTGCTGTGTCCGAACACGAACATCCTGATGCTCAAGTTCATGAGCATGCTGGAAACCAGCGGCCACCTGTTTCGCGACTGCGCAATCAGCGTGACCGAGTCGCATCAGGCCGGCAAGACGTCCGTCCCCGGCACGGCCGTCGGCATCGCCCAGGCACTTGGCGTGCAGCCGGCCGCCATCCGCTCCGTGCGCGACCCGGCCGTGCAGCGCAGCGAATTCGGCATCCCCGACGATCAGCTCGGCCGCCATGCGGTTCACCGGATACGCATCGACGACGGCGCATGCAGCCTGCAGTTCGAATCGCGCGTATCCGGTGCGACGCCCTATGCGGACGGCGTATCGCGCATCGTCGAGGCCGTGCGGCAGCACGATCTCGAGCAACGTCGCTATTCGATCGTCGAATTCATCCGCAACGGCTGGCTGTAGGCGCGGCAGCGGCCGGCACGGCGCCGCATCGCGCCGGCCGCACGCCGACGCCGGCGCGGCCTCGCCGCAACCACCGCCTCGCCGGCCCACCGCTACCCGTCCCCCAGCACCGCCCCGCTCTCCGGCAAGGTCGCCCCGCCGTCGACGACGATCGTCTGCCCGGTGATGTACGCCGCGTCGGCCGATGCGAGAAACAGCATTGCGTTCGCGATGTCCTCCGGCTCGCCCATCCGTGCCAGCGGAATGTCGCGCGCGATTTGCGCCGCGACCGACGCGTCGCCGAGATTGCCTGCCGCCGGCGTGCGGATCATCCCCGGTTCGACGCCGTTGACCGTCACGTTGCGGCGCGCCAGCTCGAGCGCCGCCGCCCGAATGAAGCCGTTCACGCCGGCCTTCGACGCCGCGTAATGCGCAAGCCCCGGATAGGCGACGCGCGGCCCCGTCACCGACGACGTGACGAGCAGCCGCCCGGCCCCTGCGCGCTCGAACGCCGGCAGCGCGGCCTGCGCGAGCCAGAACAGCGCCGACAGGTTGACCGACAGCGTGCGCTCGAGCGTCGGTTCGTCGATCCGTGCGAACGGCGTCAACGGAAAATACGCGGCATTGTGGACGACGACATCGAGCCGGCCGCCGTCGCGCTCGACTGCCGCCACGAGCGCAGCCAGTTCATCCCGGCGCGCGGCATCGACCCGATACGCGCGTGCCGTGCCGCCCGTACCGGCCAGCGCGTCGGCCTGCGCGGCTGCCGCGTCGCCGTTCAGGTCGGCGAGCGCGACGAACGCGTCGGATTCCGCGAAGCGGCGGGCGATCGCCGCGCCGATCCCTTGCGCGGCGCCCGTGACGAGCACGACACGCCCGCTGAAGTCCGCACGTACGCGGCCGCTGCCCGGCACGGCAGTCATCGCTGCCCCTCGCCGCCGAGCGGGTGCACGGTTTCGTTCAGCACCTGCGCGTAAGCGCCGATCGGGAAATTCGACAGCGTGCCGAAATCGCCGCCCTGATAGCCGAAGATCTTGCCGTCGGTCTTGCGCTGCGCGAGATCGATCAGCACGACGCCGAGCGTCGGCACCACCTTTTCGCGCCACACGAACAGATACAGCTCGTCCGCGATCCTGAAGTAATGACAGCGGTCGACGTCGGCCAGCCCGCGTTCGACGCCCTGCAGGCACTGCCATGCGTAGAAATTCTCGTTCAGATAGATGTGCTCGTAGCATTCGGTCGGGCTGTAGCGGTACATCGTCCGCTTGCCGATCAGCTCGCGCGTGGGCGCATGCAGCGGCCCCGGCCGGGCATGGCCACCGAGCGTGCCGTGCCGGAATTGCGCATCGACGGCCGTCAACGGCAGCCCGCGCGCGACGCGCGTGAACGCATCGATGCGCGTGTCGGCTTCCGTCGGCAGGGTCCCGACGACCGACGTCCACACGCCGGTGTCGAGATCGATCACGAGACTCACCGATGTCGCGCGAGCGGTGGCATCGATGTAGTCGACGAAGTACAGGCCGTCGCGCAGCCGCGTCACGCGGCACGGCGCGCGGCCGCCGGCATCGTTCGCCGGATCGCGCCACTGCAGCGCGCCCGGCTCGAACGTATGGACGCGCCACACGCCCGCTGCGTCGCCGAGCGCCAGCGTCCGCCCGACGAGCGCGTCGACGGGTGCGAGGACGTTCGCTTCCGGCGCGAAGCCGTCCGCCAGTGCGCCCACCTGAATGAATACCGGATCCTGTCGTTCCACCTGCCGTCTCCCGCGCAGCTTCAGGCCCGGCGGGCCGTGTACGCTGCTCATGCGCACATGGTGCGGGCGGCGTGCGCCGCGCGGTATCCGCCAAAAGGATGAAGGGCGCGCGGCGCCGGAACGCGCTAGAGTGCACGTGATCCGCGCCGCGACCGGCGCGAGGAGCGCACATGCACCGTGTCATCCATTACCGACGCAGCGATGAAGGCATCGAGGCAATCAGCCTCGAATCCGATCGCGCGTTTCCGCGCCACGCGCACGACGAATTCGGGGTCGGCGTAATCGTCAGCGGTGCGCACCGGTCGTGGAGCGGCTGCGGGCAAGTCGACGCGCTGGCCGGCGACGCGATCATGGTCAACCCCGGCGAGATGCACGACGGCTCGCCGCTCGAGGCCGGCGCCGGCCGGCGCTGGCGGATGCTGTACCTCGCCCCCGCGCTGGTCGCGGGCGTCGCGGCGGAAGAAGGCCTCGGCGGCGTCGAGCTTGCGCACCCGGCCGTGCGCGACGCACGGCTCGCCGCCGCGGTCGGCCGGCTGCATGCGCGCATCGTCGCAGGCGAAACCCAGCCGCTGGCTCGCGACGAAGCGCTCGTGATGCTCGTCGCCGGTTTGCTCGCCCGGCACGCCAACCGCCCGCTGCCGGCGGCGGGCGTCGCGCCGGCGGTCCGCGTCGCCCGCGAGCGGCTCGACGCAGCGCCGAACGCCGCCGTGTCGCTCGCCGAGCTGGCCGACCTGAGCGGCGTCAGCCGCTTCCAGTTGCTGCGCGGCTTCGCGCGCGAGCTCGGCATCACGCCGCATGCCTATCTGGTTCAGCAGCGCACGCGGCTCGCGCGTGCGCTGCTGGCCGGCGGCCTGCCGATCGCCGAGGCCGCGGCCGAGGCCGGCTTTGCGGATCAGAGCCACCTGACGCGCGCGTTCGCGCGCCAGTTCGGGATCACGCCGGGGCGGTTCACGCAGGCGGGTTGAGTCACGCTGTCGCCCGCGCAGTTCGAGGCCGTCGAGCGCCCTGCGTTCGCAGGCGATTGCCGCGCCGACGGCAGCCGCGCCCCATTGCGTCCGTCCACATCGACGGCACACCGCATCGACACCCCTCCGCGCTGCAATTTCGTTCAAGACGCGCGCCAGCCGGTGCGCGACGATGCGGCGCATGAAGACACGACTGATCGGCTATCTCTATCTCGCCGCCGCGATGGCAGGCGTCGGCAGCACCGTCATCGCGAGCCGTCTCGCGGCCGGTGGCCTGCCGCCGTTCGCGGCCACCGCGCTGCGCTTCCTGATCGCGACCCCGCTGCTGCTCGCGCTGATGCACGCGCAGCGCATGCGCTGGCCGCGCATTTGCGCACGCGACGCCGTGCTGCTCGTCATCCAGGCCGCGGCGGGCGGCGTCGGCTACACGGTGCTGCTGATCAGCGGCACGAAGCTGTCGTCGCCGCTCGATGCGGGCGTGATGCTCGGCACGCTGCCGGCGATGTCGACGCTGATCGCGGCCGTCGTGCTGCGCGAGCGGCAGACGCCGCGCGACTGGCTGGCCGCCGCGCTCGCCACGGCCGGCGTGCTGTTCGTCACGTTCGCGCCGGGCCACGCGATGCCGTCGCTCCAGACGCTTGCCGGCGATGCGCTGGTGCTGGCGGCCGTCGCATGCGAAGCGGTCTTCATCCTGCTCAACCGGCGGCTCGCCGCGCCGTTGCCGCCGCTCGCGCTTTCCACCGCGATGTCGGGCCTCGGCTTCGTGCTCGCACTCGTGCCGGCCGCGTTCGAATGGCATGCGCTGGCGAGCGGCTGGACCGTCGGCGCGGTGTCGGCGATCGCGTACTACGCGTTGATTCCGACCGTGCTCGGCTACCTGTGCTGGTATGCGGGTTCGGCGCGCACGAGCGGCACCGAGGCGGCCCTCTTCACGGCGGTCGCGCCGGTTTCGGCCGTGCTGTTCGCGGTCGTCCTGTTCGGCGAAACGCTGACCGGCACGCGCGTCGCGGGCATCGCGCTCGTCGTCGCCGGCATGCTCGTCGGCGCGACGCGACGGCGCGAGCGGCCCGTCGAATCACGCACGACGCTCGCCGCGCGGACCGCCACCGACTGACTCGCGTTCATCGCGCCCGCGGAAACGGCGGCGGCCCCTCCCGTCGCGTCGCCGGTCGATCCCGCCTTCGCGCGACACGGCCGGCGACTGTAGGAATGTGTCCGCGCACCGCAAAACCGTTGCGCGCGCCTGCGCAAGATGCAATATTCGCGTGGCCGGGCCCTTTGACAACCATCGAACAACAATCCCCACGCAATGAACAGGAAGGAAGCCAAAACAAGAATCGCGGTGCTGCTATCCGCGGGAACGAGGAAGGCCGACGCGCTGGCCGAACTGTCCGGACAGGGGCTCAAGGATCGCGTGCTCGCGCAGCTGATCGCGTCGCGGCCGGACCCCGAACGCTGCCGCAAGAACAAGGTGCACATCCGGATCCTGATCGGCCTCGGCGTCGCCCAGTTGGTCATCAGCCTGATGCTTGCGTACTACTTCTTCGCGTCCGGCGCCGGCGGCGTCCTCGTCACCGTCTTCCTTGCGTTGACCGTGCCGCTGTCGCTGCTGTTCATCTGGGGCTTCGCGACCCATCGTGTCGGCGCGTATCACGCGTTCATCGTGCTGTCGCTGCTGCAGATGCCGAAGACCGTCGCCGATCTCGGGCGCGATCCGTCGTCCGCGCTGCCGAGCCTCGCGATCACGGCCGTGCTCGTCGGTTACGTGTGGTTCGTCCGCAACCGGTTGTTCCCCGACTTCGGCTGGTTCACGCCGCGCAAGGTCGAAGGCCGCTACGCGTTCGTGGAACGCGCCTGACGCTACCGACGCCACGTCGGGCGCAAAAAAAGGCGCCGGGCCTTCCCGCCATCGCGGAAAGGCCCGGCGCCTTCTGCATGCCGGAACCGATCGGCTTACTTCGCCTTTTCAGCCGAATCGCTGATCGCCTGGCCACCCTTCGAGATGTCCTGGCCCATGCCTGCGACCGTATTGCAACCGGCGAGCGCGGCGGTCACCACCAGCAGCATTGCAGCAATCGTACGCGTCATTCTCATTCTCCTTCGAATCAACAAGCCCGACCGGGCGAATCGTTTTTGGCGTGGCGCCCGGCACGCTGCCGGACACGGGGCCTGACCTGATTATACGGAGGCGCGCGCCAGTACGGCCTCGCCGAGTGTCCTGCGCGCCACACCACGCGCGCTCGCAGATTTTTCTTGACTTCATCGCGCCACCCACTAATATACGCATCGCGTATATTTTCCGCCCAGGAGCCGCCGATGACCGTCCCCCAGCAAGCCTTCCTCCGCGACGCGATGCGCCGCCTCAACATGACCCGCGAGGCATTCGCGAATCGCATCGGCGTCAGCCGGCGTGCGCTGGATACCTGGCTGCTTCCGGACGATTCGCAGGAATCGCGCGGCATGCCGGAGATCGTCGAGCGCTTCGTGTCGGAAATCGTCGAACGCTCGGCGCCGGATGGCGAAAACTATACGCAAAGCGTAGACAAACAAGGGCTCGCGAAGCAATTCCTGTTCGAAGGCAAGCCGCAATTGATCTCGGTCGACCAGTTCTCGCGGGATTCGGTCGAGGCGCTGTTCCGCGTGGCCGACGTCATGCAGCCGATCGCGCGACGCCACAAGATTTCGCGGGTGCTCGAAGGCGCCGTGCTCGGCAACCTGTTCTTCGAAGCCAGCACGCGTACGCGCGTGTCGTTCGGCGCGGCCTTCTGCCGGCTCGGCGGCTCGGTGTGCGACACGACGGGCTTCACGTTCTCGTCGATGGCCAAGGGCGAATCGATCTACGACACGAGCCGCGTGATGGCCGGCTACGTCGACGCGCTCGTGATCCGTCATCCGGAAAAAGGCTCGGTGGCCGAATTCGCACGCGCGACCAACCTGCCGGTGATCAACGGCGGCGACGGCCCCGGCGAGCACCCGAGTCAGGCGCTGCTCGACCTCTATACGATCCAGCGCGAGTTTTCGCGGCTCGGCAAGATCGTCGACGGCGCGCACATCGCGCTGGTCGGCGACCTGAAGTACGGCCGCACCGTGCACTCGCTCGTCAAGCTGCTCGCGCTGTACCGCGGGCTGAAGTTCACGCTCGTGTCGCCGCCGACGCTCGAGATGCCGGCGTACATCGTCGACCAGATCGCGACGAATGGCCATGTGGTCGAGCAGACGACCGACCTCGCGGCCGGGCTGCGCGGCGCGGATGTCGTCTACGCGACGCGGATCCAGAAGGAGCGCTTCACCGACGAGTCGTTCGAAGGCTACACGCCGGATTTCCAGATCAACCAGGCGCTCGTCGACTCGGTGTGCAAGCCCGACACGCTGATCATGCATCCGCTGCCGCGCGACAGCCGGCCCGGCGCGAACGACCTGTCGGTCGACCTGAACCGCGACCCGCGTCTCGCGATCTTCCGGCAGACCGACAACGGCATTCCGGTGCGGATGGCGATCTTCGCGGTGCTGCTCGGCGTCGAGAATCTCGTCCAGCATTCGATGCGCGACGCGACGTGGCGCCCGCCCGCGTACCTCGGGCCGGAGGATGCCGTGTTTCACGGCATCGACTGACGCCGCACCGGCGTGTCGCGCCCGCCTGCCATTGGCTGGCGCAGCCGGCACGCTCGCTCGGTTCGAAACGCGCCGCATTGCACGGCGCGTTTTTCGTTTCGGCGCGGTTGACGGAGGCTGGCAACCGGAAGCTACCGCGCCCACGGATCGATCGCTCGAAGCCCCATCGTCTCGAACGGCGCAACTAGCGCGTGGCCGCGATCAAGCCGTTCGCCCCGGCCGTTCGCCCCGGCCGATCGGCCAATTCCGCCGGCCAGCCGCCGCCACCCCTCCGCAACATTCGTCAACGATTCCCTTACAAACGATAACAAGAACGCTTCTCATTCAACAAAAAATTACATAGAATGCCGCCTGAAAACAAATCGTAATAATTCCCGGCGGCATGCACATTTCCGCAGCGTCCCGGGGCCACACCGCGAGGTCGAAGCGCATGAAGTCCCGTCCCGACGAGCTGAAGCTCGGTAAATTCACCACCCTGTGCAGCGTGCTCGCCGCGAGCCCCGCGTTCGCCGACGGCACGCCGCCCGCGGCGCCCGCCAGCACCGAAGGCCACCTCGCGCCGATCGAGATCCAGGGCAAGACCGAGCACAGCTACAAGGCCGACTTTTCCGCTTCCGCGAAATTCACCGCGCCGCTCGTCGATACGCCGAAATCCGTCACCGTGATCCCGCAGGAACTGATCCAGAGCAGCGGCGCGGCAACGCTGACCGAAGCGCTGCGCACGGTGCCCGGCATCACGTTCGGCGCCGGCGAAGGCGGCAATCCGCTCGGCGACCGTCCGTTCATCCGCGGCTACGACACGCAGGGCAGCATGTTCGTCGACGGCATGCGCGACACGGGCGCCACCACGCGCGAGATCTTCAACACCGAGCGCGTCGAGATCACCAAGGGTTCCGACGGTGCGTACGGCGGCCGCGGCGGCGCCGGCGGCAGCATCAACCTGATCACGAAGGCCCCGCATCTCGGCACGACGGCCGCCGCGAGCGCGGGCCTCGGCACCGACCGCTATCGCCGCTTCACCGCCGACGGCAACTGGCAGTTCGCCGATCACGCCGCGTTCCGCCTGAACCTGATGAGCCACAACAACGACGTCGCCGGCCGCGACGCCGTCAACAACGAGCGCTGGGGCGTCGCGCCGTCGATCGCGTTCGGCCTCGGCACGCCGACGCGCGTGACCGCGAGCTACTACCACCTGCAGACGGACGACATGCCCGACGGCGGGATCCCGTACTTCTACACGACGTCGAACAAGCCCGCGAACGTCGGCACGATCTATCCGGCGCCCGTCGATCGCCACAACTTCTACGGCCTGATCGACCGCGACTTCCGCAAGACCACGTCGGACATCAGCACGATCAAGATCGAGCACGACATCACGCCGAACCTCACGGTGCGCAACACCACGCGCTACACGGAATCGACGCAGGACTACATCTGGACGCAGCCGGACGACAGCCAGGGCAACGTGGTGAACGGCAAGGTCTGGCGCCGCAACAACAATCGCGACAGCTCGATCAACAGCCTCGCGAACCTGACCGAGCTGTTCGGCGAATTCCGTACGGGCCCGTTCAAGCACAGCTTCACGACCGGTATCGAGCTGTCGCGCGAATGGGGCAAGCGCGATTCGTACACGGTCGCGACCGACAAGGGCACGATCTGCCAGAAAGGCATCGGCGCGCCGTCGGGCTACAACTGCACGAGCCTCTGGTCGCCGAACCCGAACGATCCGTGGGCCGGGTCGATCACGCGCAACAACGACTACGCGCATGCGCGCACGACGACGAAGTCGATCTACGGCTTCGACACGATCGAGCTCACGCCGCGCTGGCAGGTGAACGCCGGCGTACGCGTCGACGACTACTCGACCCGCTTCACCGATACCGCAGCCAACGGCGGCAAGACCTATACGCGCGACGACACGCTGTTCAACTGGCAGGCCGGCCTCGTATTCAAGCCCGCGCAGAACGGCAGCATCTACGCGTCGTATGCGACGTCGTCGACGCCCGCCGGCATGCTGCTCGGCGAAGGCAGCGAAACGCAATCGCTCACGCCGGGCCGCGGCGGCGTCGGGCCCAACGCCGATCAGATGGCGCCCGAGAAGAATCGCAGCATCGAGCTCGGCACGAAGTGGAACGTGCTGAACGACAAGCTGTCGCTGACGGCCGCGCTGTTCCAGATCGATACGACGAACGCACGCGTGACGCTGCCGAACAACCAGTACGCGATGGTCGGCAACAAACGCGTGCAGGGTCTCGAGCTCGGCCTCGCCGGCCAGATCACGAAGCAATGGCAGGTGTTCGGCGGCTACACGTACATGAAGAGCGAACTGCGCGACAACGGCAAGGACGCCGCGAACGACGGCAACCGCTTCCCGAACACGCCGAAGCACAGCCTCACGATGTGGTCGAACTACGACGTCACGCCGAAGTTCACGGTCGGCGGCGGCGCGTTCTACATGTCGGAAGTGTTCGGCGATCCCGCAAACCAGCGCGCCGTGCCGTCTTACTGGCGCTTCGACGCGATGGCGCAGTACCGGATCAACAAGAAGCTCGACCTGCAACTGAACGTGAACAACCTGTTCAACCGCACCTACTTCGATCAGGCGTATCCGGCGCACTATGCGTCGATCGCCCCGGGCCGCTCGGCGTTCGTCACGCTGAACGCGCGCTACTGATCGATGGAAGCCGTATCGCTGAAGGCGCTCGCGTCGGTATCGCCGCGCGCGTTCGCCGACATCCTGGCCGGGCCGCCCGAGCGCGCCGCCGCCTGGGTCGCGGCGGCGGCCGACCACGGCATCGTCGACGCGCAGGCCGTCTACGGGCAATACCTGCTCGACGGGCACGGCGTCGCACGCGACCCGGCCGCCGCGCTCAACTGGTTCCGGCACGCGGCGCGGGCCGGCCATCCGATGGCGATGAACATGCTCGGGCGCTGCTACGAGTTCGGCTGGGGCACGGCCGCGTGCGCGCCGGTCGCCGTGTACTGGTACCGGCTCGCTGCGCACGCGGGCCTCGACTGGGGCATGTACAACTACGCGACTGCCCTTGCGCTCGGCAACGGCGTCGACGAGAACCGCGCCGACGCGCTCGACTGGTTCCGCCGCGCGGCCGCGCTCGGCCATGCGAAATCGATCAACCTGATCGGCGGCTTCTACGAGGACGGCTGGGTCGTACCCGCCGACACCGACGCCGCGTTCGACCACTATCGCCGCGCCGCCGTCGCCGGCGACTTCCGCGGCCAGTTCAACTATGCGCGGCTGCTCGCGGAGCGCGGGCGCGTCGACGAAGCGCTCGTCTGGCTCGCGCGCGTGCCGGCCACCGCGACACCCGCGTTCATCGCGAAGATGCGCGCGTATCTCGCACAGTCGCCGGTCGACGCTTTTCGGGCGGCGGCCGTGCAACTGGCGCCGCCCGCAATGGAAACAGCACCATGATGCTTCATATCCCCGGCGTACTGACCCGGTCGCAAGTCGCGCAATGCCGCGACCTGCTCGATGCCGCCGAATGGGTCGACGGCAACGCGACGTCCGGCGCGCAGTCGGCGCTCGCGAAACGCAACCGGCAATTGCCGGAAGGCTCGCCGGCCGCGCGCGCGGTGGGCGACGCGATCCAGGACGCGCTCGCGCGCCATCCGCTGTTCTTTTCGGCGGCGCTGCCGCTCAAGGTGTTTCCGCCGCTGTTCAATCGCTATGAAGGCGGCGAAACGTTCGGCACGCACGTGGACAACGCGATCCGGCTGCTGCGCGGCACGGATTTCCGCGTGCGCAGCGACCTGTCGGCGACGCTGTTTCTCGAGGAGCCCGAAGCGTACGACGGCGGCGAGCTGTGCGTGGAAGACACGTACGGCGTGCATCGCGCGAAGCTGCCGGCGGGCGATCTCGTGCTGTATCCGGCGTCGAGCCTGCATCACGTGACGCCGGTGACGCGCGGCGAGCGCGTCGCGTCGTTCTTCTGGATTCAGAGCATGGTGCGCGACGATGGCGATCGCACGCTGCTGTTTCAGCTCGATACGCAGATTCAGGCGCTTTCCGCCGAAAAAGGGGCGAAGGACCCCGTGGTCATTTCGCTCACCGGGATTTATCACAACCTGTTGAGGAAGTGGGCGGACGCGTAGCGCGAGCCAGTCACGCCCCGGCGCTTGCGCCGCGTCGAAAGGCGAGTCTAAAATGACCATCGTCAAATGACCATGCTCATATCATGATGCCGCACGCTCCCGTATCGAAATCCGAATTCAAGGCTCGCGCACTCGAGTACTTCCGGCTCGTCGAGGCGTCGGGCGAAAGCCTGATCGTCACCGACCACGGCAAACCGACGCTCGAGATCCGGCCGTATCGCTCGCGCGAAACTCAGCCGTTGGACATATTGCGCGGTTCGGTCATGCGCTACGACAATCCTCTCGATCCGATTGCGGAAGATGATTGGGAGGCGTCGCGGTGATCGTGCTGGATACGCATGCATTGGTGTGGTGGGTAGCGGGCGACCCTGCGCTCAGCAGGAAGGCGCGAAGCGCGATCGATCGTGCCCGGAGCGAAGGCGCGCTCGCCGCATCCGCCATCTCCGCGTGGGAAATTGCGATGCTGGTGCGCAACGACCGCCTCGCACTGACGATGGATGTCGACGCATGGCTCGCCACCGTCGCGCAGATCGACGGCATGCGCTTCGTGCCGGTCGATGCCGACATCGCCGCGAAATCCACCGACCTGCCCGGCACGTTCCACAAGGACCCGGCCGATCGCATGATCGTCGCGACCGCGCGGCGGCTCGGCGCGCCGCTCGTCACCCGCGACGAAAAAATCCGCGCGTACGCGCACGTCAAGACGCTCTGGTGAGCGTTGCCCGCCCGTGGGCCGAACCGCGGCGCCCCTTCCGCCAGGCTCTGGCATATTGGCGATTCGTCTGACCAAAACGACCGCGGCCGCCCCATTCGATATCGGCGCGTGGCCCGCAACCGTCCTCGCGCCATTGGCCAGTTACCGTGATACCGCTCTCCGATCCCGCCGTCCGGTCGATCGCCCTGCGGGAGTCGCACGAAGGGTTCGTCGATCTCTCGTTCGGCGATCGCCATTGGGCCGTCATGCAGAACGAATCGCACGCAATTTACGGTCCTGTCGACGAAAGCATGCTCGACGTATCGTCGCGATGACGGTTTTCCCGATCCGACACGCGTGACCCGGTAACATCCTCACTTGCCGATCCCCGCGTGCTCCCGCACAATCGCAGCACCTGCCTCACTCCCCTCGCGCCGATGTCCTATGCGTCACTCGCCACCGGCGTCCTGCTCGCCGGCGGCCTTGGTCAACGCTTCGACCCGAGCGGCCTGCACAGCAAGCTGCTCGCCCGGCTTCCCGACGGCACGCCGGTGGCGGTCGCCGCCGCCCGCCGTCTCGCGGCCGCCACCGCCGACGTGATCGCCGTCGTGCGTCCCGGCGCCGAAGAGCTTGCGATCCTGCTGAACGAAGCCGGCTGCCAGGTCGTCTATGCACCCGACGCGTTGCGCGGCATGGGCGCGAGCCTCGCGGCCGGCGTCCGCACCACGCCCGACGCGAGCGGCTGGCTCGTCGCGCTCGGCGACATGCCGTGGATCGCGGCGTCCACTTACGAAACGGTCACGCGCGCGCTCGAGGCCGACCACGCGTCGATCGTCGCGCCCGCGCATCGCGGCATGCGCGGCCACCCGGTCGGTTTCGCCGCGCACCATTTCGATGCGCTCGCCGCCCTCGACGGCGACACGGGCGCCCGCGCGCTGCTCGCCAGCGCGCCGGTGACACTACTCGACGTCGACGACCCCGGCATCCTGCGCGACGTCGATACACCGGCGGATTTGCGCTGACGTCGATTGCGCGGGCCGGCAAGATCCCGACCGAACACCGCCAATGAGCGGATTTCGCCGGCGATCGACCACCCGCCGCAAGAATCCCGCTGCAAACCCGCGCCCGATTGGCTATAACGGAGACGAGGCGCGTCCGCCGCGCCGCCGCCGTCACGCACCGCGCGAGTTCTCCATGAGCGATCACACGACCCCGACGCCCGAGCCACCGGCCGACCCGAACCGCGATCCGGAAGACGATCCGTTCTCGTCGCCGCCCGGTCATCATCACGACAACCCGCAGCAGCCGGACGGACCGCCGAGCAAGGATCCGGTCTAGCCGCGCGCGGCCGCTCCGCGAACGCGACTCGCGCCTTGCGCCTTGCGCCTTGCGCCTTGCGCGACTGCGGTCTAGCGTGCCGTATAGCCGCCGTCGATCGGCAACGACACGCCGCTGATCATCGACGCCGCCTCGCTCAGTAAAAACAGGATCGGCTCGACGACTTCGTCCGGCTCCGCGAACCGGCCGAGCGGGATCGCGGCCAGCATCGGCGCGCGCTTCTCCGGTTCGCTCCATGCGAACTGCGCCATCGGCGTGAGCGTGACGGTGGGGTTCACGCTGTTCACACGAATGCCGTGCGGCCCGAGCTCGATGCACAGCACGCGCGTGATCGCGTCCATCGCCGCCTTCGACGCGCAATAGCTCAGATGCGCGGGCAAGCCGACGAGCGCGGCCTGACTCGACACGTTGACGATGCTGCCCCGTGCGTGCGCCGCGCCGCGTCCGTCGCGCTCGATCATCTTTCGGGCCACGGCCCGCGCGACGAGCGCCGCGCCGCGCGCGTTGACGGCCATCACGCGATCGAAATCCGCGGCGCCGACATCGAGCGCCGGTTCGAGCGACGCGATCCCCGCGCAATTGACGAGACCGTCGAACGCATCGTATGCAGCGAGTGCGGCATCGATCGCGTGTTCGTCGCCGCCGACGTCCATGCGCAACGTCTCGCACGCAATCTCGCCGGCGAGCGTGTCGAGCGCGGCCATGTCGCGCCCGGCCGCGACGACGCGCGCGCCGGCGTGCGCCAGCGCGACCGCGCATGCGCGGCCGATTCCGCTCGATGCGCCCGTGACGAGCACCGTTGACCCGCCGAAATCGAATCGTGTGTTCATGATGGTGTGCCCAGCCTGTGCATGATCGGCTTGAGTGCCGGATACAGCGCCGTGTACAGTGAAAAACGCGCGTCGTATGTTTTCGCGCGGTCGGCATCGGGCCGTGCGCGCTCGACGAGCGTGACCCAGCCGCCTTGCGCGTCGTCGCGCGACACGAGCCCCGCGCCGACCCCCGCGAGCAGCGCAGCGCCCATCGCGGCTTCGACGTCCTGCTCGATCGTCCACACCGGGAAGCCCGTCACGTCCGCGATGATCTGCATCCACAGCGCCGAATGCGCGGCGCCGCCGACGACGATCAACCGATCGTCCAGCGCCACCGCGCCGCGGCGGCCGGCCTCGATGTTGTGGCGCAACGCGAACGCGACGCCTTCGAGCACCGCACGATAAAGATGCGCACGCGTATGCGCGAGACTCAGCCCCACGAACGCGCCGCTCGCCTTCGCATCCCACACCGGGCTGCGCTCGCCCATCAGATACGGCAGGAACAGCACGCCGTCGGCGCCGGCCGGCACACGCTCGGCCGCCTCCTCGAGCAGCGCGTGCGGATCGCCGTGCGGCAGCAGGCGCGCCGCATCGATTTCCGCGTGGCAGAACTGATCGCGAAACCACGCGACCGACGCGCCGGCCGCGATCGCGCCGCCGAACACGTACAGGTCGCGCTGCCCGTCGAACACGTGCGGCATGCTCACGAGGCCGTGGCGCGCATCGACATGCCGGTTCACGTAGCCCCAGCACATGCTCGTGCCGATCATCGCGACGTGCTGCCCGGCACGCGTCGCGCCGGCCGCGAAGGTCGCCACCGCCGCGTCGACGCCGCCCGCGACGACGGGCGTGCCGGCCGGCAGCCCGAGTTGCGCGGTCCATTGCGACAGCAGGCCGCCGACGACGTCCGTCGAATCGACCAGCCGTTCGGGCATCATCGTCGCCGGAATGCCCAGCATGTCGAGCGCGTCGTCGGACCACTCGCGGCGCGCGACGTCGTACACGCCGCCGATATTGCCGGCCGAACTGTGGTCGACCGCCACTTCGCCGGTCAGCAGGTAGATCACGTAAGCGTTCGGCGGCAGGAAATAGCGCACGTTCGCCCATACGTCCGGCCGCTGGTCGCGCAGCCACAGCATCTTGGTGAACCCGTAGTAGCTGTCGACGCCATTGCCGGTGATCACGCGCAGCCGCTCGACGTTCACGTGCTCGTCGACCCAGTCGACTTGCGCGGTCGCGCGCCGGTCCATCCAGATCAGGCACGGATGCAGCGGCCGCATGTCGATGTCGACCGGGATACCCGAACCGCCGTAGAGGCTGCTCACGCACACCGCACGGATCGCATCGGCCGGCACGCCCTGCGCGCGCGCGTCGCTCACGCAGCCGGCGATGCAGTCGAGCACCGCGTCGAACCACACCTGCGGCCACTGTTCGGCCCACAGCGGGCGCGGCGTATCGGGCTGGTAACCGGCCGAGCGCCGCGCGACGATCGTGCCGTGCCGGTCGACCAGCAGCGCCTTGGTGCTCTGCGTGCCGATGTCGACGCCTATGACGTATTCCATGATGTCTCCGGTGAGGCGCACGCCGGCCGTCAGCGGGCCGGCTTCAGCAGCACCTTGATCGATTCGGGCGATTTCGCGACGCGGATCGCGTCGTCCCAGTCCTCGAGCGCGAAACCGTGCGTGACGATGCCCTTCGACGTGACGAGCCCGCGCGCGAGCAGGTCGATCGCGACCGGATAGCAGTATGGCCCGAGATGCGCGCCGCGCACGTCGAGCTCCTTGCGATCGCCGATGATCGACCAGTCGACGGTCGCATCCTCGCCGAACACGCTGAATTCGACGAAGCGGCCGAGCTTGCGGATCAGGTCGAGCCCCTGGTTCACGCCGACCGGCGCGCCGGTCGTCTCGATGTAGACGTCGCAACCGTAGCCGTCGGTGAGGGCGCGGACGATCTCGCGCGCATCGTCGCGCCGCGGGTTGATCGTCACGTCGGCGCCGTACTGCCGCGCGAGTTCGAGCCGTTCGTCGATCAGGTCGATCACGACGAGTTTCTTCGGCGTCTTCAGGTGCGCGACCTGCGTCATCATCAGCCCGAGCGGGCCCGCGCCCGCGATCACGACGACGTCGTCGAGCTGGACGTCGCCGCGATTCACCGTATGGATCGCGCACGACAGCGGCTCGATGATCGCCGCATCCTCGAGCGATACGCCAAGCGGGATCTTGTGGACGATGGCGGTCGGCGGAATGCGCATGTACTCGGCCATGCCGCCGTCGGCGACTTCGCGCTGGAAGCCGAAGATGTTGTGCACCTCGCACATCCAGTACTGGCCCGACTTGCAATAGCGGCACTTGCCGCACGGCACGATCTGCTCGGCGATCACGCGGTCGCCCATCGCCACGCCGAAATGCTCGGCCGCGCCGTCGCCGAGCGCTTCGACATGGCCGAAGAATTCGTGGCCGGGAATCACCGGCGCCTTCACCCACGGGCTCGGTCCGCCCCAGAACATCTTGGCGCCGGTATAGCACTTGCAGTCGCTCGCGCAGATGCCGCACGCGGCGATGCGGATCACGAGCTCGTTCGTACCGGGGCGCGGCTTCGCGACCTGTTCGACGCGATAGTCCTCGGGGCCGTGGCAGACGACCGCGGTCATGCGCGGCTGGGCTTCGGGTGTCGTCATGAGTTGTCTCTTTTCAATTGATTCGGATAATCGATGGATCGATCGTTACCGCGATCGCTCGCGGCTGATGTAGATCGCGAGCAGGATGATTCCGCCCTTGATCACGTTCTGCACGTACGGGTTCACGCCGATCATGTTGAGCCCGTTGTTGAGCACGCCGAGCAGCAGCGCCCCGACGAGCGTGCCGAGGATCGCGCCGCGCCCGCCCGAGATCGACGTGCCGCCCATCACGACGGCCGCGATCGCGTCGAGTTCGAAGCCCACGCCGGCGTTCGGCTGCCCGCTCATCAGGCGCCCGGTCAGCACGATCGCGGCGAGCGCCGACGTGACGCCGGCCAGCGTGTAGACGATCAGTTTCACGCGCGCGACCCGCACGCCGGTGAGCCGCGTCGCCTGCTCGTTGCCGCCGATCGCGTACACGTAGCGGCCGAACGGCATCCGGTCGAGCAACAGCCACGCGATCGCATAGATCGCCAGCATGATCAGCACCGGCGCCTGGATGCCGAGCACCTTGCCGCTGCCGAAGAACGCGACCCAGTCGGGCAGCCCGTCGATCGGATAGCCGCCCGTGTAGATCAGCGCGAGGCCGCGAGCGATGCCCATCGTCGCGAGCGTGACGATGATCGGCGGCATCCCCGCGAACGCGACGAACACGCCGTTCAGGAAACCGAAGCCCAGGCCGACCGCGATGCCGATCCCCAGCGCGGCGGCCGCGTTGACGCCCGCGACCATCAGCCCGGCCGCGAGCGTGCCCGACAGCGCCATCACCGAGCCGACCGACAGGTCGATGCCGCCCGTCAGGATCACGCAGGTCATGCCGACCGCGATGATCGCGTTGATCGAGACCTGGCGCAGCACGTTTTCGAGGTTCGCGGCGGACAGGAAGCTCGGGCTCGCGATCATCATCGCGATGCACACGACGACGAGACCCACGAGCGGATAGAACAGCGTCGAGCGGCGCAACTGGGCCCACATCGCGCGGGGCGGCGGCGCATCGGCGGCCGTGGCCGCGAGCGTCGTGGAAGGCGTGGAAGAGGAATCAGGCAGGTTCATGGGTCGCTCCTCGCGTGCCGGCCGTGGCATAGGTCATGACCGTGTCGGGATCGATCTCGTCGCCGGCAAGCGTCGCCTCGATGCGGCCCTGCCGGAACACGGCGACGCGATCGCACATGCCGACGATTTCCGGCAATTCGGACGAGATCATGATGATGGCGTAGCCGCGCGCGGTGAGTTCGCGCATCAGCCCGTAGATTTCGGCTTTCGCGCCGACGTCGATGCCGCGCGTCGGCTCGTCGAAGATCAGCACCGACGTGTGATGGTTCAGCCAGCGCGCGATCACGACCTTCTGCTGATTGCCGCCGGACAGCGTCGCGACCTCGGTGTGGATCGACGGCGCCTTCACGCCGACGCGCCGCATCACGTCGTGCGTCGTGCGCGCCTCGCTGCGCCGGTCGATCAGCCAGCGCATCGACCGGTACTTGCCGAGGTTGTTCAGCGAGATGTTGTCGCGGATCGAGAACGACGTGACGAGCCCTTCCGTCTTGCGGCTTTCCGGCAGGATGCCGATGCCCGCGCGCAGTGCGTCGGCCGGATCGGCGAGCGTCGCCGCCGCGCCGCGTACGCGCAGTTCCTTGCGATGCGCGCGCGTCGCGCCGATCACCGCGAGCGCGGTTTCCGTGCGACCCGAGCCGACCAGCCCCGCGAAGCCGAGGATCTCGCCGGCGCGGAGCGCGAAGCTGTTCACCGGACCGTCGCGCTCGATCTGCAGCGCATGAACCTCGAGCACGACCGGCGCGTCGGCCGGCAGCGTCGGCTTCGGCGGAAAGCTGCTTTCGATCCGGCGGCCGACCATCATCCGCACCAGTTGCTCGACGTCGGTGCGTGCGACATCGGTCGTCGCGACGTACTGGCCGTCGCGCAGCACCGTGATGCGGTCGCACACCGCGAAAATTTCGTCGAGGTGATGCGAGATGAAGATCATCGCGACGCCCTGCCGCTTCAGCTCGCGCATGATCGCGAACAGGTGCTCCGCCTCGGCCGGCGTGAGCGTCGCCGTCGGTTCGTCGAGGATCAGGATGCGCGCGTCGAGCGACAGCGCCTTGCCGATCTCGACGAACTGCTGCTGCGCGACCGACAGCGCGCGGATCGGCGCATCGAGATCGATCGCCACGCCGAGCCGCGCGAAGATGGCCGCCGCCGCCGCGCGCATCCGCTTGCGGTCGCGCGCCCCCCAACGCGTACGCAACTCGCGGCCGAGGAACAGGTTGTCGACGGCATCGAGGTGCGGAATCAGGCTGAATTCCTGGAACACGATGCCGACGCCGGCCGCGACCGCGTCGCGATAGTCCGCGAAATGGCGCGCCGCGCCGTCGATCTCGATCGTGCCGGCATCCGGCTGGTGGATGCCGCACAGGATCTTCATCAGCGTCGATTTTCCGGCGCCGTTCTCGCCGAGCAGCGCATGGATCTCGCCGCGCGCGATCTCCAGATCGATGTCGGACAGCGCCTTCACGCCGGGAAAGCTTTTCGTGATGTGGCTGAGCCTGAGTATCGTGTCCATCGGCTTCTCCGTGCGACAGGCGTCGGCCACGCCGCCGCCTTTCGCGTCGCGTCGCGCGTCGTTCACCAGCTGAAACCCTTCGCGTTGCCGCGATCGACGACCTTCACGTCGACGGGGATCGCCTTCGGCACCGTCGCGCCCCACTTGCGCGCGATCGCGATGCCGAGCGCGATGCGCACCTGGTCGGCCGGGAACTGCGCGGTCGTCTCGACGAACTTCGAGTTCGGCTTCTGGATCGCGGCGATCGCCTCGGGCGCGCCATCGACGCTCGTCAGCTTGATGTCCTTGCCGGACCCCTCGATCGCGGCGAGCGCGCCCATCGAGCCGCCGTCGTTCACGCTGAAGATGCCCTTCAGGTTCGGATGCGCGGAAATCATGTTTTCGGTGACCGACAGCGCGGTCGCGCGCTCCTGCTTGCCGTTTTGCGTGTCGACGAGTTTCACGTTCGGGAATTTCGCGAGCCCGGCCTTGCAGCCGCGCACGCGTTCGAGAATCGGCACGACCGGGATGCCGTCGAGGATCGCGACCTCGCCGCTGCCGCCGATCGCCTTCGCGAGGTATTCGCACGACATCACGCCCGCGTCGTAATTCTTCGAGCCGACGAACGAATCGACCGGGCCGTTCGCGTTCGCATCGACGGCCACGACCACCGCGCCCGCCTTCTTCGCTTGCGTGATCGCCGACTGGATGCCGGTCGAATCGGTCGGGTTCACGAGCAGGATGTCGATCTTCTTCTGCAGCATGTCCTCGACGTCGCTCACCTGCTTGCTGACGTCGTGATGCGCGTCGGTGACGACGACCTGCGCGCCGATCGACGCGGCCGCGTCGTTCAGCGCCTTCTGCATCGTCACGAAATACGGGTTGTTCAGTTCCTGGAACGTCATGCCGATCCGCAGCGGCGCGGCGTGCGCGACGGCGGCGGGCAACAGGGCCGCGACGGCGAGCGCGGCAGCGGCCGCCACGCGGGCGGCGCGACGGGGGGATGAAACGGGCGATGCGTGCGTCATGACGGTGTCTCCTGAATTGTGTGCGGCTTTTTCGTGGGTGAATGCGCCCCTCGCGACGTGAGCGACGCGATCGGCTGGGTAAAACGACGGAGCAAACTCGGGCGGGCGGCGGCCCGGCGATCATCCGGGCTGCGGCGCGAGTTCGGGCGCGCCGGGCGTCAGCACGCGCGGCGGCAGCGGGTTACCGGTGGGCGCCGCATGCAGCGCCAGCTCGCGGCTGCGCGCGTTCAGCCGCTGCAGCGCGCGGAATTCGGACGGCGCCATGCCCTTCACCGCGCGGAACTGGCGGTTGAAGTTCGACACGTTGTTGAAGCCGGCCTGGAAACAGACGTCGGTGATGCTCGCGTCGTCGGCGAGCAGCATCTGGCATGCGGATTCGATCCGCAGACGATTCACGTACTGGACGAACGGCATGCCCGTGTGGCGATGGAACGCGCGCGAGAACGCGCTGACGCTCTGCCCGGTCAGTTGCGCGAGATCGGATTCGCGCAGCTCGGATGCGAGGTTCTTGCCGATATACGACAGCGCGTGACTGAGCCGCGTCGGCGTGACGTCGGCCTGGTCGTATGCGGGGCTCGCGAGCAGCGTGCGTTCGGCCGCGCCGCATAGCCGCTCGAGGATCGTCATGAACAGCGCGATGCGGTGCATGCCGCGCGCGGTCAGCAACGCGTCGAACAGCGGGGCGATCGCGGCGCTCGTCGCCGCGTCGAAGCCGACCCCGCGCCGCGCATCGTCGAGCAGCGTCTGCGCGTCGCGACATTCGGGAAACGCGTCCATGCAGCGGCGCACGAACGAAGGATCGAACTGGATCACGAGATTGCGCCGCTCGACGGTTTCGCCTTCGGCCATGTCGCTGACCCAGTTGTGCGGCAGGTTCGGGCCGAGCAGCACGAGGTGGCCGGGGCCGAACGAGCCGATGTGATCGCCGACGAAATACTTGCCGTGCGTCGCGACGATCAGGTGCAGCTCGAATTCGGGATGGAAGTGCCAGCGGATCGTGCGATACGGATAGCCGTGCGACCAGACCTTGAACGACTCGTCGCGTCGCACTTCGACCACTTCGAGATCGGGGTGCATCATGTTGGCGTCTCCATTCCCATGTATCGCTGGCCGGCCTGTTCGGCTCGTTCGCGCGTCCGCCGGCGGTTTCGCGCGGCGATGCGGACCGGTCGCATGGGAAGCAATGTAGGTCGATCGAGCGCGCGGCTCCACCAACTTTACGCCTGATTTCCGATACTTTTTTGCACGATCCGGCCGTAAACGGCGCCGGACGGCAAATTTGTTGCAGCGCGCAACGGCGCGGCGGCCGGCCGCACCGGCTTACGTCGCCGCGTGCTCGCGCGCCGTGCGCGCCTCGTACGTCTTCAGGTGGTTGTACGCGATCCGCAGCAGCGACAACGCATCGGCCGCCTGCGGGTCGCGCCGCGCGAGCAGGTCGCCGATCACGTGATCGGCTTCGACGCGCGCATGATTCTCGACGTCGCGCAGCATCGACGCGGTCAACGGCGACGGTGTCAGCACCATCCGCTGCATCCGCTCGCTGGCCGACGAGTCGGGCCGGTGGCCGTTGTGTTCGGCGATCGCGCTGCATTCGGCGAGCATCGTTTCGAGCAGGCGGCGGCCGTCCGGCGCCGCGAGAATGTCGCCGATCGAGCCGCGAAACAGCGACGTGCTCGCGGCGAGCGTCGCGAGGAACACCCACTTCTCCCACATCCGCGCGGCGATATCGTCGCTGAGCGTCGCGTCGAAGCCCGCGCCGCCGAGCACGTCGGCCACCGCGCGCACGCGCGGCGATTCGCCGCCGGCAAGCTCGCCGAACGTCACGCCGTGCGTGTCGTTCAGGTGCACGATGCGCTGCTCGCGATCGAGCGTCGCCGCGATCACGCACAGCCCGCCGAGCACCTGCGCGGCGCCGAAGCGCTCGCGCAGCACGTCGAGGTGGCGCATCCCGTTGAGCATCGGCAGGATCAGCGTCTGCGGGCCGACGAACGGCGCGAACGACGCAATCGCGTCGTCGAGGCTGTACGCCTTGCAACTCAGCAGCACGAGGTCGAACGGCGCGACGCCGGCACCCGCGTCGCCCGCGCGCACGGTCTGCACGTTCGCGAGCGTCAGGTCGCCGCGCGGGCTGCGGATCAGTAGCCCGTCGCGTGCAAGCGCAGCCGCGCGACCGTCGCGCACCAGGAACGTCACGTCGCGCCCTGCCGCGGCCAGCCGGCCGCCGAAGTACCCGCCGACCGCGCCGGCCCCTACCACCAGAATCCGCATCGTTGGCTCCTTTCGGTTTAGTGTCCGCGCCGCTGCCCGGGCGCCGGACGCAAATCTCATGCAACGCTCACTCGCGTTCAACGGCTTGATCCGCGGAACTGCTCGGCGCTCATACGTCGGGGCTTCCGCATTCAAACACGCCCGGAAGTCGAAAGGGATGAAATCAATTCGGCACCGCATGACGTCTTGTGGCCGTCGAACGCGGCGGCTTGGCCTTCAACCTTGAATTCCGGATCGCCATCGACGATCACGCAAGCACCGTGAATCGGACATGAACACGTGTCGCCGATGCGAGCGACCGCGCGCCCCATTACCTTGCTCGTACCGGCTCCGGATTCGACCCGGCCGCCGTGGGTATGTGCATCGTCTACCCGGACAATTCCCCGCATACCCTCAGTCTCCCGAATGATCCGGCGCAACACACATCATCTGCGCGCCGCGCTGACTACATCACCACGAATAACCCTGCATCCCGTAATCGGTATCGTGCCGGCGTCCCCACCATGGCAAGTAAGCATCGTTCCCACCACGCGCCCGGAACCAGTCCTTGTCCGGGTCGATCGCTGTCAGCTTCGACGGCGGTGTGACGACGACCGCGACCGGATGCTCGGCGTCGGTTGTCCCGGCAACCAGTGCGTTACCGCCGAAGTGATTGATTCGGCCGATTGCGAGCGCAACGCCGGTCAACGCACTACCGGTTCCCATGTCGCCAAGCAGGGCCGCCGTGTTGAACGTCTGCTTCTTGTGATCGTATTCCGGCAGGATTTCGGTGAGCGTTTGCGACAGGCCGACAAGGCGGTTAGAGGCCGCATTACTGCCTTTACCTGCATCGTGAATGATGTACTTCAAGTCTGGGACGGCGACACCGGCATTGCGCGCCGCGTGATCGATAGTCGCCTTCCACGCCTGCACGGCACGCGTCGTACCGACCTTCGGCGAAAAGTCCTTCGCGTTCCCTGTTGCAGCCTTGCCGATCCATGCGAGTGGTTCGCGCTCCGTGTTGAAGTTCGGACCGGCGAGGAACAGCACGACAAGGTTTTCGTTAATCTGTGCATCTTTCGGTGGGAAACTGGGAGCGTCCCAGTTCATGAGCCACACGCTCTTGTCGGGATTCGCCTGCAAGTAGTTCAACGCCTTGTTCAACGACGTGAAGCCAACATTCGCGCCGCCCTGTGTGATTTGCACATCGGGGGGCGTGTCGCGACTCCAGAGCGTCTTCGGGGACGGCGGGCCGATTTCGAAGTATTCGATAATCTCTTGGGTCCAGGTTGCTTTGGCGTAGGTCGCATCGAGCCTTGGGGGTATTGCGATCTCGACGCGAATCCCGGCGAGCTCGCGCCAATCCTTTGGGTTGTCCGGCTTCACCGTATAGAAGTACTTTGCATTCATCGCATAACGGGAACGCATCAGCCCAAGCGTCTTGTTGATGTACTTATGATAAAAGCCCTTGAACGTTTCTTCGCCTTCGTTGCCGTATGCGATGCCTGCCACCGATTGCAGTGTCGTGAACGACTTTGGATCAGTGCGAACCATATCGTCATTCTTGTTCGGTGCGGCAAGTCCTTGCGCCCACAACAATTGCCATTCGGTCGGATAGTCCTTGCGTTCGAGCGGATTTAACCAAATCAGCCCGACAACCTGTGCGACAAATGGCTTCGCGGATTCTTCGGTTGCTTGCGCCGCACTCTCTGTCGGCGTCGGTGCAGGTGTGGCTTGCGCCGAGCGCATCATCGCAGTGGTAAACAGAAACACCGCAAGCGCCGCTAATCCGGGCAAAACTATGAATCGTTTCATCCATTCTCCTATTGCCAAATGTGTCGGTTCTGGTGGCTCGATGTGTGCCATCAGCGAGGCCATGAGTAGGGCCGCGATCAACCACACCAAAGCCGCGACGGCGGCACGCCGCGGCCATGTGGCGATCAGCACCTTCATACCACACCCCCGACGCTGAGATAAAACTGGCCTTCACGTTCATCCACGATTGTGTCGGGCATCTTGCCTTCACTATCCTTGCCGTGTGCCCATACGTGCATTGGCTGGCGGTCGAGTTGCCCCTTCTCGAAATAGCCGGCGTACTTCTTGTTTGGGTTCTCGAACGGAATGCCGTCCCCCATCCGCCAATCCGCCTCAATGCGCAGCGCCTTGATTTGCTTGTCCGTCAGATAGCACAGGCCAATGGCAACATCATACGCAAGCGCCTTCCGTGCATGCTCCGGGTTCGTCATCGTGGTGGAATGGTTCGTTGGATTATTCTCTTTGCCGGCGTCAAGAATGTCCTTGATCCGTTCGTTGCGCCAATCCATATAGCCTTCGGGCGCATCGCTCTTGCCATCCTCCCCGACCACATGACCGTCGCTATCGACCCACGCCGCATTCTTCGCGCGTCGTGCTTCCATCCGCACGATTGCACGATCTTCGTAGCGCTGGCCGGCTTCCGAATCCGCCGTGCCTTGTGCGATGCTTGCCTTGTTCTCCGGCTTGTACTGATCGTATGGATCATCGGCCCGTTTTTCTGCATCGGCCTTGCTCGCATCCCGCCACGCGGCCGGGGCGTCGATTCCTTCGTTGAAGTCGCTCTTCGCATCGCCGTCGTGTGTTTCAATCGGCTTACCGAATCGTAACGCCTTCGGCGAGAACGGTTCATCAAGGGCCGGCGCATCGGCGACCACCACCCAATCCTTATGAGGGTCGGCATTCACGCGCATCATTTTTCGCGACGATGTGATGAGGGTAACGATACTGAGAATTGGGGCACTCGCGATAGTGCCAAGCGTCCCCCATACAGTTTCATTCCCTTTCAACGCACCGACCACGGTGTATTTCGCAGGGGGTGAAGGCGGATACCAGAATCCCGGCTTCGTGCCATTCTTGCCGTGCCGCCAATCGTTATTCCAGTAGTGATACGGTCCCGGCACGCCGACATCGAAACCTGACGCGAAAACTCGCTGTGTCAGAACACCCGACGCCCCAATCGCACTCAATTCGTCCTTGCCGATTCCGCGCCAGCCGATACCCTGCACAGTCAGTGCTGAAATAACTTGGTCGTGGGGGCAGCAATACAATGTGACGCGACCATAAGTCGATCCATTCAGACCGTGCCGCACGCGGTCGTCCTGCGCCACATACGCCTTATTGCTCGTCGGCGACACCCGGTCGTTTGCCATGTCTTCATCGATTTTGTTCGCCGGCAGTTCGTAGGCCGCGCGCGTTCGGATGATCGACAGAAACTTTCCGAATGTCTTAGTGCGGGCCTCGTAGGTTTGCCGCCCGCGATTGCCCTTGACGTCCTTCGCTTGCCGTTGTGACCAATTGTCCATGAATGTATCGGCTTCGTTCACTCCCTTACCGTGTGTGTTCGCGAAGCTATACGGCGGATTCGCCAGCACATAGGCATCCGCCACGCAACGTCCCTTGTTCCCCCACGGGTCTTCCACTTCGGACATCGCGTCGCCGAAGAATGCCGCAGCAAGGCCGACCATGTTCCCTTGGCTGTGGCATACGATCGTGATCGGCACGGTTGCCTGCATCGAGCGAATCGACTGGATCAGCTTCGCGAGCCGCAGCGCGGCAAGCACACCATACGCGCGCGGCGGTGTACCGATTGCCACGCTGGCCATATGAGCCTTGGCAAGCAATTCGCCTACCTTCTTGACATGGATCGCCATACTTTCCGGTAACCCAATCATCTCCACTTTCATTGCTGCTTCCGTCGTTTATCCATTCCCGTTGACATCCGGCCCTTCCAGCCCCTCGCTGCTCGACTTGCTAAAAAAGTCCAACACGGCTCCCGTTTAATTTCGCAACGCCCTCTAAGGGATTTCCCGCCTACAGCGCCGCGCATCGCGCGCCGTCAAGACACTTACCCCGTCACGCCGTCCCGGCGAGCTTCCTCGACTGACCGACCTCATACCATGCGCAATCTTTCCCTGAATCAGAAACTCGCCTCGATGATCGTCATCCTGTGGCTTGGCCTGCTCGTGATCGCCGGGCTCGGCGCATGGCAGACCCGCGCGTCGATGATCGCCGACCGCCGCGACCAGCTTGCGTCGCTGGTCGCACAGGCCGCGAGCGTGACCGACCATTACTACAAGCTGTCGCAGCAGAACGCGATGCCGGAAGCCGAGGCGAAGCAGAAGGCGCTCGAGGCGATCGCCGCGATGCGCTACGGCGCCGACGGCTATATCTCGGTCAACGATTCGAAGCCGGTGATCGTGATGCATCCGATCAAGGCCGAGCTCAACGGCAAGGACGTGTCGAATTTCACCGATCCGAACGGCAAGCACCTGTTCGTCGAGATCGTGAAGGCCGGCAACGCGGACGGCGGCAAGGGCTTCGTCGAATATCTGTGGCCGAAGCCGGGTGCGGACAAGCCGCAGGAAAAAACCAGCGCCGTGCAGCGCTTCGCGCCGTGGGACTGGTATCTGGTGACCGGCATGTACATGAACGACGTGCGCTCGGCGGTGCTCGCGAGCATCGGCCGCTGGCTCGCGATGACGGCCGTGCTCGGCGCGATCGCGACGGCCGTGATGGTGCTGGTGCTGAAAAGCGTGCGCGCGAGCCTCGGCGGCGAGCTCGAAGCGGCGCTCGACGCCGCGCGGCGCATCGCGCAGGGCGACCTGACCGCGCGCGTGAGCGTGAAGCACGACGATCGCGGTAGCCTGCTGCATGCGTTGCATACGATGCAGGGCGGGCTGATCGACATGGTGTCGCGCGTTCGGGCGGGCACCGAGAACATCAACGTCGGCGCGAGCGAGATCGCATCCGGCAACACGGACCTGTCGCAGCGCACCGAGCAACAGGCGGCCGCGCTCGTGCAAACCGCGTCGAGCATGGACGAAATGACCGCGAACGTGAAGCAGAACGCGGACAGCGCCGAGCAGGCCGCGTCGCTCGCGGGCCAGGCCGCGCAGGTCGCGACGCGCGGCAGCGCGGTGGTCGACGACGTCGTGCGCACGATGAACGAGATCACCGACCGCTCGCACAAGATCGGCGACATCATCGGCGTGATCGACGGGATCGCGTTCCAGACCAACATCCTCGCGCTGAACGCGGCGGTGGAAGCGGCGCGCGCGGGCGAACAGGGCCGCGGCTTCGCGGTGGTCGCGGCCGAAGTGCGCTCGCTCGCGCAACGCTCGGCGACGGCGGCCAAGGAGATCAAGTCGCTGATCGTGTCGTCGAACGAGACGGTCCAGCACGGCGCGACGCTCGTCACGCATGCGGGCGAGACGATGGCCGAGATCGTGCAGTCGGTGCGGCGCGTGAACGAGATCCTCGACGAAATCAGCCACGCGTCGCGCGAGCAGAGCGCCGGGATCGAGCAGGTCAACCGCGCGGTGGGCGAGATGGATCAGGTCACGCAGCAGAACGCGGCACTCGTCGAACAGGCCGCGGCGGCCGCGCATTCGCTGCGCGATCAGGCCGAGGCGCTGCGCGACGCGGTGACGCGATTCGCGCTGCCGGCTTGACGGCGCGCCGCCCCGCACTCACGCCGCGCTGCCCGCCCGCAGCGCGGCCTCGCCGCTACCGAGCCCCAGCCCCGCCGCGCGCTGGATCAGCTCGACGTCGTTGCTCGCGCCGAGCTTCTTCATCGCGCTGATCTTCTGTGCGCTGACCGTCTGCTTGCCCTTGCTCAGGCGCTGCGCGATCGTCTTGATCGGCACGCCCGACAGATACAGGCGAATCACCTCGATTTCGCGCGCCGACAGCTTCACGTGCGTGTCGCCGCGCGTGCCGAGCGCATCGACCGCGCGACGCACGGACGGCGACAGGTAGGTCGCGCCGCTGTAGCTCGAATGAATCGCCGTGACGATATGGCCGACCTCGTCGAGCTTGCTGACGACGCTCACGCCGCCGATCGCGAAGATCGACCGGAAGATCAGCGGGTTCTCGTTCGCGACCAGCACGACGATCCCGACGTTCGGCCGCGTGCGACGCAGCCAGTCGAACAGCGCGAGGCCATCCATCTGCTCGTCGCCGCGAATCGCATAGTCGACCAGCACGACGTCGCAATCGATGCCGCCGAGCGATGCGACCAGTTCGGCCGCGCTCCGGTAGACCGCGGCGAGCTCGATCGCGCAGGCGCCGCCTGCGATCTGCTCGATACCGGCCAGCGTCAATGGCCAGTCGTATGCGAAGACGATGCGAACATTGAATTTCCTCATGCGGAATTCCTGGTGGTTCACCGGCCGCGCCACGCGGAACGCGCGCACCCGGTTGAGCGTTGAAGGACATTCAGGCGATTTTTAGCCTGAAGGTCGATTCTATGAACGTATGCGCGCGCGCGATATCGGACGGCGTACGAATTGGCCGCCGAAGGCGTAATACGGGTTTGATATTTGCGTCGGTTCAACGGCCGGCGGCCGGCGGGCGACCGTCGCGGCATCGGCCCGATGGCCGGCTTGGCGCGCCGCGCGGCCGGCCAGCAGGTAAAATTGCGCGTTTGCATGCCACCCCGGGCCGCCGGCGGCGAGCGACGCGCCGATGCCGGCCGCGCGCCGCCGCCCCGACACCGGCTTGCCCGACCTCCCCGCTTGCCTCATGACCGATTCCGACCTGCAATCCGACGACACCTCTATCCACGAAGACGGCCTCTGGCGCGACAACGGCTGGACGGCCCGCATCATCAAGAACGAAGACGACGACGGCTGGGCCGTCGAGATGGTCAAGGACGGCGAGTCCGAACCCGCGCTCGTCGGGCCGTGGACCATGGGCCGCGACAAGAAGAACCCGAAGCCGATGGACGCGAACGCGTTCCGCACGCTCGTGAAGACCGCGACCGAAGTGCTGATGCGGCACGAACAGCAGCGGCGCGCGATGCTGCACAAGGAAGTGACGGTGCAGGACGAAGCCGGGCAGGATGTGTCGGTGACGCTCGACATCGTGCCGGACGAGTTCGAGCCGTATGCGCAGCTCAAGGCGTTCGATCCGTATGGCGAGTTGCTGGCCGAAGCGAAGGTGTCGGCCGGGTTCAAGCTCAACAAGGCCAGCGCCGAGCGCTGGGCCGCATCGGGCTTCGACCGGCCGGCCTGACGGCGCGATCAGGCGCCGGCGCCCCGCTCCGCGCGCGCGAGCCGGCGGGCGGCCAGCTTGCGCCGCACGAGCGCCTCGAACTGCGGCGTCGCGGCCTCGGGATCGCGCGCGGCCAGGCCCTGCAGGTTGCGCGCGAGCTGGATCGGCGTCAGCACGATCCCCCACGGCAGCCCCCACCAGCCGAGCGCGGCCGACGCGAGCAGCGCGATCGCCTGCTTGCGGCGGCCGCAGCGGCGGCAGCACACGTGGCGCCGCGTGGCCCAGCGCGTGACGAACACGAGCGAGACGACGCGATGCGACGCGTGGACGTCGACCGGCTGCCCTTCGCGCAGGCAGACCGGACAGGGCCCGTAGCGCCAGTCGTCGACGTACTGCCGGACCTTCGCGTCGGGCACGCGTTCGGCCTCGACGACGACCGGATGCGCCTGAGCGCACACCGAACCGCAATAGCGGCGGCCGTCGATCGACCGCCCGCCGACCAGGAACGTCCTGCCGCACTGACTGCACTCTGCCACGATGACCTCGGATGAGCGTGATGCGCCGCGTGCCGGAACGCGCGCACGTCGATGCACGCGTTCCGGCCGGGCCGTTTCATGTTTTAACGGCCGCCGCCGCGAGGTCTTGAGCGCACGCGCGCAGCGGCGCGTCAGCCATGCAGCCCGTGCGCGATCATCAGGCGGTACAGCGTCGCACGCGAGATGCCCAGTTCGGCCGCGACGTCCGCATGCTGGTGGCGGTGACGCAGCAGCGTTGCCTCGATCGCGTGCCGCTCGGCCTGCCGGCGCGCCTGCGCGAGCGTCGGCGGCCGCAGCGACGTGTACGGACGCAGCTCGAGATCGGCGGCCGAGATCAGCGGGCCGTTCGTCATCACGACCGCGAAGCGGATCCGGTTGATCAGCTCTCGCACGTTGCCGGGCCACGAATAGTTGTGGATCGCCTCGATCGCGCACGGCGTGAAGCCGCGAATCCGGTACGCGCCGTCGCCGCGATAGCGCCGCAGCACGTCATCGGCGAGCAGCATGATGTCGCGGCCGCGCATGCGCAGCGGCGGCTCGTCGATACGCAGCACGCACAGGCGGTAGTAAAGGTCGGCGCGGAATCGCCCGGCCCGCATCGCGGCTTCGAGATCGACGTGGGTCGCCGACACGATCCGCACGTCGACCGGAATCGACGCATGCCCGCCGAGCCGCTCGATCGTGCCCTCCTGCAGGAACCGCAGCAGGCTCGCCTGGCTCTCGAACGGCATGTCGCCGATTTCGTCGAGAAACAGCGTGCCGCCGTGCGCGGCCTCGATGCGGCCGATCTTGCGCTGGTGCGCGCCGGTGAATGCGCCGCGCTCGTGCCCGAACAGTTCGGCCTGCACCAGCATCGTCGGGATGGCCGCGCAGTTGACGGCGACGAACGGTGCGTCGGCACGCGACGACTGCCGGTGGATCGCCGCCGCCGTCAGCTCCTTGCCGGTGCCGGACTCGCCGGCGATGAACACGGTCGCCTCGGTGCGCGCGACCTTGCGGATCGTCGCGAACAGCCGGCGCATCGCGTCGCACGCGCCGATCATCGCGCCGCCGGGCGGCGGCGCCTCCGCGGCCGGGCCGCCGTCCGCGAGCTCGAGCATCCCGTATGCGTGGCCGACGAGATAGCCGATCGTCGTGTAGGCCGTCGCATGGCGCACGTAGTCGAAGCAGCAACGGCGGATCAGGCGCGCGATCGTGATGTTGCGCAGCCGCTCGCCGTCGGCGAGCGCGACCCAGCCGACGCGCGGGTCGCGCAGCAGCGCCTCGAACGACGCGACGTCCGGCGACGCGAAACTGCCGAAATCGACGATGCCCGCATGCGGACGGTTCGCCTTGGCGAGATTCTGCGCGTCCGCCACGGTTTTGGCGCACCACACCTCCCAACCGCGCGACGCGAGCGAATCGACGAGCGCGGCATCGTGTTGCCGCGACAGGTAGACGAGCGGCCGCGACGGCGCGACGGGACTGCGCCGGACCGCGACGAACGGCGGCGTGCTCGCCTGCCGTTCGACGTCGTGCGGGCCCGGCATGCCGAGTTGACAGCAATGGTTCACGATTGCCTCGCCGCATAAGGTTGTGTATCGAAGCGGCCGTTGCCGATCGCGCGTGGCGGGGCCCGGGGTCCCGCGGCGCGGCGCCGCTCCGTCCTCGAATCGACGCCGCGCTATCGGCAGAACACGACGCGTTGCGTGTAGATCTGCGGCTCGACGGCGGGCTTCGCCGCGCCGTTGAGATCGTCGCGATAGGCGCGGTAGGTCTTGCCGTTCACCGTCACGTCCGACGCGCGGGCCGTTTCGATCCTGGCGAGCCCGGTGTACCGCCATTCGTTCACCCGGTCGGCCGCCGCGACGCTCGACTCGCCCGCGATCTTCTGCGTGATCGCGCTGCCGTCGCTCCACGGTTGCGTCTGCATCGCCTCGGTGTGCTGCGTCGCGCCGACCGTCTTGCCGGTCGACTTCGGCCCGCTCTGCGCATCGAACGGCGCACCGCGGCCGTATACCGGCGCTTGCCACGACGGCGCATGGCCCGCTTCCGGCATCATGTAGACCATCTGCGGGTCGCCGATCATCACCATCGGCGCGCATGCGGTGTTGTCGGGACGGCCGAGCGTCGACAGCGCCTGCTGGACGCTCGCGGCGTTCGCGAGGGTCTGCTCGTTCAGGATGACGAAGACCGCGGGATTCTGGAAAACCGACTGCGCAGCGGCTTGCACGCTGGCCAGCAGCAAAGCGACCAAAAAGATCCTCATGATTGCGGCCTCCTCGCATCCTCGTCACGCAAAAAGAGGTGTTGACCTCGGGGAGGGGAACAACACCCGTCAAACCGGAAAAAACCGTCGGGCATCGGGCCGAACGCCTGCCGTGCGACCCGCGCGCCGGTCGCACGGCAAACCGGCCCGCATGCTCACGACGAGGTACTCGTCGAGATGACGGCCGGCGCCGGCGCGACCGGTGCAGCCGGTGCGGCCTGCTGGTCGACCGTGGCCGGCGACAACGCTTGTGCCGGATCGGTCAGCGCCGGCACGTCGGCGGGCGGCGCAGCCGTTGCGGCCGCGGCTGCGTCCGGCAACTTCGCGTCCGCTGCGGGCATGTCGGCGGGCGCTGCCGCGACGGCAGGCAGCGCGGCCTCCGGCGCAGGCGCTTCGGCGGCTGCCTGCGGCGCCGGCTCGGCGGCCTTCGCATCGGCAGCCGGCGCCACGGCGACGGTTGCCGCCGGCATCGGTTCGGCAACCGGCTCGCCTGCAGCCTGCACCGGGTCGGTCGCGGCCGGCATCGGCTCCGGTGCGTTGGCGGCGACGGGCTGGGCAGGCTCGGGCGTCTTGTCCGCGACGGCCGGCACAGGCTCGGACGCCTTGTCGGCCACTGCCGGGGCAGGCTCGGGCGCTTTGTCGGCGACCGGCTGCGCGGGCTCCGGCGCCTTCGTCTCGGCGACCGGCGCGGCAGGCGCCGGCGAAGCCTTGTCCGCCACGGCCGGTGCGGCCGGTGCAGCGATGACGGCCGCTGCCGGCACGGTAGCCATGACGGCAGCCGGCACCACCGACGCTGCGGGCGCGGTAGCGGCGACGGCGGGTGCGGCAGCCGCCGCGGCAGCCGGGACTGCGGCGGCAACGGCCGGCGCCGCAACCGCCGCAGGCGCCGGGGCCGCGGCGGCGACAGCCGGCGTCGCAACAGCCGGAGCGGCGGCGACAGGCGCCATCGTCGGCACAGGAACCGGCACCGAAACCGCCGCAGCGCGCATCGACGTCGTCTCGATCGGGCGCGTCGGCGCGGACGCCGGCGCGGCCGAGCCGAGCGGCGGCAGGCCCATCCGGTCGCGCACGATCGGATCGCGATACTTGATGTCGTCCGCGACGGTCGCTTCGACGCTGGGCGCCACGTTCGAACGCGCGAGCGGCGCGGTCGTGCCCGGGCACAGATGCCCGGTCGCCTCCACCGCGCGCCGGTTCGCATCGCTCTGGCACAACAGCGCGAGCGCCACGTCGGTCAGGCCCATCGCACGGAATTCACGCGCATCGAGACGCCGCACGCAGGCCTGGTCGACCAGCGTCGTGCCGCCCGTCGCGCCGAACCCCGGGAACGACACGCCGACGCTCACCGAGCCCATGCAGGTATCGGACAGCGTGGTCGTGAGGCCGGGCGCCTGGATCGACGGGTTCGTCTTGATCGTCTGCGTGCCCGAGTAATTGACGTTTTCCGAGGTCTGGGTGTTGTACGGGTTGGTGCCGGGCGCGCCGGACGACTGCAACGAGTTCACGCTCTGCGGCGTCACGTTGCCGCCGGCCGTGCTGGCCGGCATCGTCACGTTGACGTTCACGCTCGAATTGCCGCTGCCGCGCACCCCGCTGGAGCTGGTGGCATTCCCCCCGCGCGAACTCGTCGTATTCGTGTTCATGCTCGAGCCGCCGCCCTGGCTGATCGCCGTCGACGAGGTCGACGATTGCGCGCTCGACGTCGAATCGGCGGTTTGCGCGTGGGCGCCGATCGTGGTCATCGCGAACATCGCCGCACATGCCACCTTGATCCTGTTGCTGTTCATTTCACTCTCCGGACGAGGTTTGACCTCCCACCCAGGCAACCGTACTAATTCCCCTGAATGCCTTCAGTTTTCGCTGCTCCCCCGAACTGCTTCCAGCCGCTGCCCAGCTGGGACCACGATCCGGCCGACATGCCCTGCCATTGCTGGGCGTCCGGTCCGCCGATGGCGCTGCCCGACGAAAGCGTTTGTTGTTCTGACGGTTTGGTTGTCTGAGAAAGGTTGTTTGACGTCTGCATATTCGATTGCCCACCATCGGCAGCACGGTCAGCGCCATACGCCGTCAGAGACGCGAGCATCAGAGCGGCGGCAATCAGGTTCTGCTTCATGCCAACTCCTTACGTGACAACGATGCGGAAAAGAGACCAGCGTCGCTGGGAAACTGGTCCCCCCCACACCTGACTAATGACTGCTCCCGGTCGCGCTCGAGTCGCCCTGGCTTCCGCCCGACGCGGACGGCGAACCGGCCGGACCGGTACTCCACACGCTCGACGAGTTGAAGTGATTCGAGCCCGCGATCGCGCCCGACCCGCCACTGCCCGTCCACCCCGCGGCACCCGCGTTGGCAGTGCCGTGATCGTTCGCGCCCGTGGCCGTGTAGTGGTTCGCGCCGAGTACGATCGTGGCGGTCACCCCTCCCGAAAGCGCATTCGCGTTCTCGTTCGTGCTGCCGTTTCCGGCGAACGAGCCCGCTGCGCCGATCCCGCCGCCTGCCGCGAACGCGCCCCCGTTCGTGCCCGAACCGCTGGCCGTCGAAGTCGAGTTGTGAAAAGCGGACGCCGTACCGGCGGAGCCGGCGGGTGTCACGGTACTTCCTGCATTCGCGCCGGCCGTCGAGGTCGAATTGCTGGTATAGCTGCCGGAGCCGACCAGCACCGAACCGGAAACACCCGCCGCAACGGACTGCGTCTGGTTGGTCGTGGACGATCCGGCCGCCAACGCAGCGGACGAAATGACGGTGAGCGCTGTCGCTAACATGACTTTGGCTTTCATAGCAATTCCTTGCTGTGAGGAAGTTCGACGGTGGCGGAGCCGGGCCCGCCCTGGCGGGACAAAGCCCGGCATCCGTACCGCCAGCCAATGACGAACGCTACGCGTCGCGGCTTAGTGGTGATACGTCCAGCCGGTCGAGCCCGCGTTCGCGCCGCTGCTGCCGCCTGCTTGTGCGCCGCCGAAGCCGAAGCCGCCGACCGTCGACGTTTGCGTGTGGTTCGTGTACGAGACCGAACCGCTGCTGCCGCCACCGGCCATTGCGCCGGCTGCGCCGAGTGCCGAGCCGGAATCGGTTGCGGTGAAGTGGCCGAACCCGGCGACCCCGGCCATCGTCTGGCCACCGCTCGACGAGTTGCTGCTCGAGATCGTGCCGCTCGCTGCAAACGCTGCACCCGAAACCGCCAGAACTGCTGCTGCAATCAGAAGCTTCTTCATGGTCGACTCCATAACGGCGTGAAGAGAATGAGCATGGAAGATCGCACGCCATCGACCTTCCCGCCTCGAACAATCCTTAAAAATAAGGATTGCTATCGAATAAAGAAATTATTTCAGGCTCGTAAATTGGCTTTTTATTTTTTTGGCCAGCCGAAGTCTAGTTTTATGTTTATAAGTTATCCAAAATTTATGAGTAGGTGTTTTCTATCATTTTTATGAACATTGGAATTCACTCTAAACACCATTCATTAAATTTACCGGAATGACGCACACATCTTTCCGGCTCGCGGTTTTCAATACCCCGTCCAAAACGGATACCGGCACCGGCACCCGTTTCCGGAATTGAAAACTGGCGAATGTATCGACTACCGCAAAACGCAGCGCCCGCTCGACACGCGCCCTTCAGCCGGGCGACGACGGACTTGCATTGCAGCCAGACGACATGTCTGCTCCCTGAGCTGACGAAGAAAGGCCTTCCGGATAACCCGGCCGACGCGCGTTCGATCTAGCCCAGCCGGCGCCGGCACTGGCCCGGCGCGATCGAAACGGCTCTGCACGGTTGAAGAGGAATCGGCGCGACGCTGTCCGGCACGAACAGCGCGCCCCACCCGGGAACGCCGAATGAAGTCGAGCATCGCTGTCGCCAGGTTGTCGCGCGAAACGACAAGCGCTCCAGCACGCGATGCGCGCGGAGGGCGGGCAATCGGCAAGGCGCCACCGACGACGCTGGCACTGCGTCGCAAGCGCTACCCCCATCGATCCGACTACCCCTATGGTGCGCGAGAAACGCGCGGGTCAAGCCACTGCTTATAGTGTTCATCGCCGCTTCCCCGACTGGCTCGTGACGAACTGGCCGCCCCCACATCGTTGTTGCATCGTGTCGACCGCTCGCCGGTGCGTCCACTCTCGCAAACGGCATGCCATGCGATATTCCACTGCGCATTGCGCGCGGCTCGCGGCCGCCGGCCCCGCCCATTTCGCCAGGAACGGCATTTTTCGTTTCACGAATGTATCGCGATAACGATCCCCGCACGGCGGCGATCATTGAACACGACGACGCAATGCCTTGATTTGACGGACGAATCGGGCAAACCGGGGCGCGCCGGACGTCCCCGCCGACGGTTGTTTCAAACTTGAGAGCCGTCTCTCGACGCAGGGCCCGTGGTTCGCGCGTTTCCGCTGACAAACCGCGTGTTGCGGCAGGCCGGCAACCGTCCGTTACCTCGGAGCGAAAGGGGTTCCGGCCGCTCGATGCCCCGCGCCGCACGGCCGCCGATACGGCCGGAACACGGGTTTCCCCCGAAATACGAAAAGAATTTGATTCATCCGTGAAAATAGCCACACGATCGTGCGGGGAAAAACCTTGCCATCCGGCACGCTGCGGGCGTAACAACTAAAACAAATGTAAACGCGAGATCCGGACAAAAAAAACGCGCCCGTCGCTTTTTCATTTCAATTCGACCAGCCATTTCATGAATCCCCGACGATCGATTCATCGAAGAAACGTTTTCGAGCATTTATCCGGCTTTTCTCATCACTGAAACATGACGACCCAAAACAGCATGCACATCGTCAATCTCGTAAAAACCTGATTGGGCGCGCGGTTCGTCGCATCGAACCGTATCGATCCCGCGATCGCCGCGGGTACTTCCCTGTCCCCACGATTCACGCATGAAACACCAACGCGTGCGCCGAACGGTCATGACCCGGCCGCGCCCGCATGCAGCGGGACTTCGCCGTTCGTGGCATGCCGGATGCCCGATGTCCGGCTCTCGACGAACGGCCCGTCACGGCACACGAAATACAGGCGGCGGCCCTCTTGAACCGGCGTGTCGTGGAAAAGGCGATGAAGGTCGCCGCCGGTCGATGCTTGCGTCGTTCAAGCATCAACGGGGGTGTCGGCGAAACCGGAGCGCCCGTCGCGGCGCTTCGTCGACATCGCCGGAGCGTTCGCATGAAGGCGCGCGTGACGGGGGAAGCGGGCTATGTCGGCAGCCATCCGTGCAAGGCGCTCGCGAAAACCGAACACGAGCCGTGTCGCATACGACGATCGCTTGCCCGGCCATTGCGACGCGGGCCGCAGCGGGCCGCAGCGGACCGCGCGTCGCGGCCGATATCTTCGACCGCAACCCACCGTCATCGCGACATGACGATCGATGACCGGCCGGCTGCCCGTCAGCCGAGCAGTTCCTTCTTGCGCAGATGCACGACGTCGCGCATCGGCGGCGCGCCGAACAGCCGGCTGTATTCGCGGCTGAACTGCGACGCGCTTTCGTAGCCGACGACGGCCGCCACCGACCCGACGTCGCCGCCCTGCCGCAGCAACAGCCGTCGCGCCTCGTGCAGCCGCAACTGCTTCTGGTACTGCAGCGGGCTCAGCGTCGTCACGTGCTTGAAATGATGGTGCAGCGACGACACGCTCATGTTGACCGCCTGCGCGAGCGACTCGACGCGCATCGGCTCCGCGAAGTGATCGCGGATCCATTCGATCGCACGCGCGATCCGGTGCGTCTGGCTGCCGGCGATCGCCATGTGCCGCAGCCGCGTGCCCTGCCCGCTCGTCATCAGCCGGTACAGCACTTCCTTCTCGATCAGCGGCGCGACGACCGCGATGTCGGCCGGCGTATCGAGCAGCCGCAGCAGCCGCAACGCCGCATCGAGCAGCGGCGGCGTCAGCTCCGCGAGCGCGATCCCTTCGCCTTCCGGGCCCCCGTCGGGCTCGGGCAGCCGCATCTCGGCCGCCAACTCGACGATGCGCTGCGGATCGAGCGTCAGCGACAGGCACAGGTACGGTTCTTCCGCCGACGCACGCGTCACGCGCGAGAGGATCGGCAAGTCGATCGACGTAATCAGGCAATTGTGCGCATCGTATTCGTACGCGTGGCCGGCCACGATCACGCGCTTCGCGCCCTGTGCGGCGATCACCAGCGCGGCGCGCGACACGCCGCAGCCGAGATCGACCGGCCGCGTGTGCCGATGCAGCATCAGGCCCGGCACGGCCGTCGAGTGCGAGCCGTCCGCCGGCGCGAAACGGCCGATCAGCGACGCCAGCTCGCGCCGCCCGGATTCGCGCGACGCCACGATATCGGTCATGTCCATGACGCATCCTCGAATGATTTCCCGTGTCGCGCGAGCATAGCGAAACGGCTCGCGGCGCGCAGGGGATTTGCAGGATTGTTCAATAAATTTGCAGGATTGGGTAGACGCAAAAACCGGCGGCTCGCGCACACTCGCGCTAATCCGGCCCACGCCGGGTTTTCCCCACGGAGACAACCCAAAATGCCTACCTCGTTTGTCCTGAACGGCAAGAACGTCACGCTCGACGCCGATCCGTCGATGCCCGTCCTCTGGGCGATTCGCGAACACGCGGGACTGATCGGCACGAAATTCGGCTGCGGCATGGCGCAGTGCGGCGCGTGCACGGTGCATCTCGAAGGCCAGGCCGTCCGCTCGTGCGTGCTGCCGCTCGCCGGCATCGCGGGCAAGCACGTCACGACGATCGAAGGCCTGCAGAGCAAGCCCGCGCAGGCCGTGCAGGCCGCGTGGGTCAAGCTGCAGGTGCCGCAATGCGGCTATTGCCAGTCCGGCCAGATCATGTCGGCCACCGCCTTGCTCGAACAGAATCCGAAGCCGACCGACGCGGACATCGACGCCGCGATGAACGGCAACCTCTGCCGCTGTGCGACCTACGCCCGCATCCGGGCCGCGATCCACGACGCCGCCGCGACGCTGGGAGCCTGACCATGACGATCGAACTCGACCACACCGATTCGGTGCGCCCGTCGCGCCGCACGTTCCTGAAGGCCGCGGGGGCAGCCGCCGCCGTCAGCCTGACCATCGGCTTCGACTGGGCCGGCCTCGGCCGCCGCGCGCTCGCCGCGACCGCGCCGGCCGGCGATTTCGCGCCGAACGCATTCCTGCGCATCACGCCCGACGGCGCCGTCACGGTGATCGCGAAGCACGTCGAAATGGGCCAGGGCGCGTATACGGGCATCGCGACGATCGTCGCCGAGGAGCTCGACGCCGACTGGTCGAGCGTGCGCGTCGAAAGCGCGCCGGCCGATGCGAAGCGCTACGCGAACCTCGCGTTCGGCACGATGCAGGGCACGGGCGGCAGTTCGGCCATGTCGAACTCGTGGCAGCAACTGCGCGAAGCGGGCGGCAAGGCGCGCGCGATGCTCGTGTCGGCCGCGGCGGCCCGCTGGAAGGTGCCTGCCGCCGAGCTGACCACCGCCGACGGCGTCGTCACGCACGCGAAAAGCGGCAGGACGGCCGCGTACGGCACGCTCGTCGCCGATGCGTCGAAGCTGCCCGTGCCCGACAAGGTCACGCTGAAGCAGCCGGCCGATTTCAAGTTGATCGGGCACCGGATTCCGCGCGTCGACGCGTCGTCGAAATCGAACGGCACCGCGCATTTCACGCTCGACACGACGTTTCCCGGCATGCGCGTCGCGCTGCTGCAGCGGCCGCCGCGCTTCGGCGCGACGGTGAAATCGTTCGACGCGACGGCCGCGAAGGCCGTGCCGGGCGTCGTATCGGTCGTGCAGGTGCCGGGCGGCGTCGCGGTCGTCGCGACCGGCTTCTGGGCCGCGAAACAGGGCCGCGATGCGCTGAAGATCGAATGGGACGACACGAAGGCGGAGAAGCGCGGCTCGGACGAGCTGATGCGCGAATACCGGCAACTCGCCGAGAAGCCGGGCACGTCGGCGCGCAAGGACGGCGATGCCGATGCGGCGATCGCCGGCGCGGCGCGCAAGATCGGCGCGACGTACGAATTCCCGTATCTCGCGCATGCGCCGATGGAGCCGCTCGATGCGGTCGTCAAGCTGACGGCGGACAGCTGCGAGATCTGGGCCGGCGACCAGTTCCAGACGGTCGACCAGGGCAACGCGGCCAGGACGGCCGGGCTGAAACCCGAACAGGTGCGGATTCACACGCTGTATGCGGGCGGCAGCTTCGGCCGGCGTGCGAATGCGTGGTCGGACTACGTGGTCGAGGCCGTGTCGATCGCGAAGGCGCTCGGTGCGGACGGCAAGCCCGTCAAGCTGCAATGGACGCGCGAGGACGACATCCAGGGCGGCTTCTACCGGCCGATGTACTTCCACAAGCTCGACGCGGGCCTGACCGCGGACGGCCGGCTGGTGGGCTGGCGCCACCGGATCGTCGGCCAGTCGATCCTCGCCGGCACGCCGTTCGCAGCGTTCATGGTCAAGAACGGCATCGACGCGACGTCGGTCGAGGGCGCGGCGAACCTGCCCTACGCGGTGCCGAACGTGTCGGTCGAACTCACCACGACCCAGGTCGGCCTGCCGGTGCTGTGGTGGCGCGTGGTCGGCAGTTCGCACACGGCCTATGCGGTCGAGGCATTCATCGACGAAGCCGCGCACTCGGCCGGCAAGGACCCGTATGCGTTCCGCCGCGACCTGCTCGCGAAGGAGCCGCGCATGCGCGCGGTGCTGGACCTGGCCGCGCAGAAGGCCGGGTGGGATCCGGCCAAGCCGCTGCCGAAGGGGCGCGGGCGCGGGATCGCGGTGGCCGAGGCGTTCAAGAGCTATGTCGCGCAGGTGGCCGAGGTCTCGGTCGACGCGGACGGCAAGGTGAAGGTCGAGCGCGTGGTGTGCGCGGTCGACTGCGGGATCGCGATCAATCCCGACATCGTCGCCGCGCAGATGGAGGGCGGCATCGGTTTCGGGCTCGGCGCGGCGATGCACAGCGCGATCACGCTGAAGGACGGCCAGGTCGAGCAGCGCAACTTCGACGGCTACCACGTGCTGCGGATGGCGGAGATGCCGAAGGTCGAAGTGCATATCGTGCCGTCGGCGGAAGCGCCGACCGGGGTCGGCGAGCCGGGCGTCGCGCCGGTCGGGCCGGCCGTGGCGAACGCGATCTTCGCGGCGACCGGCAAGCGGCATTACATGCTGCCGTTCGATTCGGCGGATAGCGCGAAGGCCTGATACGCGGAAACGCCGGCTGCCGGGCGACGCATGCCCCGGGGCCGGCGTTTTTCAATGCATCGCGAGAACGCCCGGTTTTTCCGAGCTAAAGCCGCGCGATATGGGGCGGCCCGGCGTCGCTCACGCTTGGTCGACTTCAGGCCAAAGCCTCAAAAAATCCATCGCACGCAATTGCGGCACGAGCGCAGCGGCCAGCGGGGTATCGCTGACGGCAAGTCACCGCCGCGAAGAATCGACCCGCTCGGCGGCCTGCCCGAGCAGCGGATCGAGTACGCGATCTTCGGGAAACAACGGTTCGAAGGTGGCGACGGCCGTCATGCTTCCTCGTACGGTTCCATGTAGGGTTCGATGTCGGCAATTGAATCGTGTATGTCACTGATTCATATTGAGTTTTCATTGACACATGTCGGGTCCAATGTAGGGTTCCATGTAGGGTTTCCGACGCCCGCCGCCAACCCGGGGCGAGCACGTGTTACCGGCGCCCCCCACGTTACGTCGGACGTAACGCCCGTAACGTCGCGACGCGATGCTACGTAACAATCCTTCAGCGCCATTCCGTCCCCTTCATCGATCGCCCGGCGGCTTCCCGTTAAAAATTCTTTTAAATTCAAGGCTGCCGCGCCGTCCGCGCCGACGACGGCCCGCTATTACCGTCTGACGATCCGCCCCTGGCCCGGAAGTTGCAGCACAAGGCCCGCAAACACTCCTTTACGGACATGCGAGGGCCACCATGGATTGCAAATACCTGTACATCGACAATATAAAAATCAACTTCGTGCGCCGCACGATCGAAATCGACAACAAGGTCGTCGACGTGACGCCGCGCGAATTCGACGTCGTCGAATTCCTGCTCGACAACATGAACAAGATCGTGCCGCGGCAGGCAATCCAGGAGGCCGTGTGGGGCCGTGAGCTCGGCGTGTCGTCGCGCACGCTCGACACCCATATCTCGCGGATCCGTTCGAAGCTGCAGCTCGAACACGACAAGAATCTGCGGATCATCCCGATCTACGCGGTCGGCTATCGCCTGGTGCTGTTCGGTGCGGCGATGACGCACGTCGAACGTCACGACGCGGCGCCGATGCAGCGCACGACGCCACAACCGTCGATGGCCGCCGAGTACGCATAACGCGTCATCCGCGCGCCGCCCGGTCGCGGCGCGCCGGCCACGCTTTCCCCACCGCGCTGCGCGGATTCGCAGCACCTCGCGACCGGCCGGCCGGACGCGGCCTGCACGCCGCCCGGCCCGCCAGCCAGTCGCACCCAACCGCCGCCTCCGGGCGGCGGTTGCTTTTGGCCGCCCGCCGTGGCGGCGCCCGCTTCATCGCGCTCCACCGCCCTCCGCCGTCGTTCGTCGCGCTTCGTAGCGCCCCGCTCGCACCGTCTCCACGCAACGGTCGCGACTACGGATTCCGGCGCGGCACGCGGCCATCGCCGTCCCTACAATCGACGCAGCAGCCGCGCGCCCCTCGGCGCCGCCGGCCCCAGAACAATCCGTCGAACCAACGCCGAATCCGCCCCGATCCCGCCGTGCCTGCGCTGTTCCTGACGAATGCCGACGCCGGCGACGCCGCGAACCGGGCCATGCCCGCCGCTTCCCCGCCGCCCGCCGCCGCGCCGGCCGCGGTCGCGCTCGACGCGTCGCCCTACCTGCCGCGCCTGTCCGCCGCCGCCGCGCGCGGGCTGTCGCATGCGTACTGTGCGACCGGCGCCGTCCCGGTCACGCTCGGCGAGCATGCGTACGAGGTGCGCTGGCGCGTCGACGCCGAGCCGGCCGCCGATGCGCACGCGTACCGGTTCGTCGTCGGCCCGGCGGCCGGCACGCTGTGGATCGACCCGGTCGCGGAAACCGAATGGCTCGGCGATGCGGCCGACCCGGCGGTCCCGGCCGTGATCCGCGCGGCGCTGCTCGCCGACCTGTGCGCGCCGCTCGCGGCGGTGCTGCAGGCCGCGACGCGGCAGCGCGTGGAACTGCTGCCGCCGCCGGGCGGCGCGCCGGCCTCGCATGCATCGCCGGCCACGCTGCGGTTCGAGCTGCGGCGCGCCGACGCCGCGTGGCGCTGCCACGGCGCGCTGCTGTTCGACGCGCCGGATGCGCTGGCCGTGTTCTTCGCGACCGCGCCGGCCGCGCTCGCCGACGCGCGCGCGGCCTACGCGAGCCTGCCCGTGCCGCTCGTGTTCGAGATCGGCCGCACCGAGCTGACGACGGCCGAGCTGGCCGATGTCGTCGGCGGCGACATCATCGCGATCGAGCACTGGCAGGCGCACGAGCAGAACCTGCTGTGCGTCGCGCGGCTGCCGGCCGCGCCGGCGTGGGAGATCACCGGACGGCCGTCGGGCAACCGGCTGACCGTCGAACGAATCAGGGAGATGCCTTTGGAACCGACCCGCACCGACTCGCCGCCGACGACGCACGACGCGCCGCCGGCCGACGCGCCGCGCTCGCTCGACGGCCTCGCCGTCGACCTGCGCTTCGAGCTGCCGCCCACGTCGATGCCGCTCGGCGAGCTGAGCGCGCTGCAGCCGGGCGCCGTAATCGAGCTGCAGCAAGGGATCAACCAGAGCGTGATCCATCTCGTCGCGAACGGGATGCTGATCGGCACCGGCCATCTGATCGCGGTCGGCCAGAAGCTCGGCGTACGCGTCGTCACGCTGACGCAACCCGCGCCGCGCGAGCGCTGAACGATGGGCAATCTGCCGAATCCGGTCGCGCTGATCGCGGTGATCGCCGCGCTCGGCATCGCGCCGTTCGCGGCGCTGATGGTGACGAGCTACACGAAGCTGGTGGTCGTGCTCGGCCTGCTGCGCTCCGCGCTCGGGATCCAGCAGGTGCCGCCGAACCTCGTGCTGAACGGCATCGCGCTGATCCTGTCGCTGTTCATCATGGCGCCCGTCGGGATGTCGATCCGCGACGCGCTGCAGGCGCGCCACTTCGATGCGTCGGGGCAATTGTCGACCTCGGACATCGGCGCGCTCGCCGATGCGGCGCTGCCGCCGATCAAGGATTTCCTGGTATCGCATACGCGCCAGCGCGACCGCGAATTCTTCGTGCGCACCGCGACGTCGGTCTGGCCGAAGAACCGCGCGGACGGCATCAAGGACGACGACCTGCTCGTGCTGGTGCCGAGCTTCACGCTCGCCGAGCTGACGAAGGCGTTCCAGATCGGCTTCGTGATCTACATCGTGTTCATCGTCGTCGATCTGCTGGTCGCGAACATCCTGCTGGCGCTCGGGATGCAGATGATCTCGCCGACGACGATCTCGGTGCCGTTCAAGCTGCTGCTGTTCGTCGCGCTCGACGGCTGGTCGCTGCTCGTGCACGGGCTCGTGCTGTCGTACCGCGTGGCGGGGGCGGGATGAACGCGCGCCGCCTGCGAACCGCCGCCGCCTTCCTGTGCGCGCTGGCCATGCTCGCGCTCGCGTGCCTGCCGGCGCGCGTCGCGCAGGCGGCCGGCGGCGGCGCCGGTTTCGCGCAACTGGCGCGCGCCTGCGCGCCGAACGTCGATCCCGCGACGCTCGCCGCGCTCGTGCGCACCGAGTCGGGTTTCAATCCGTATGCGATCGGCGTGGTCGGCGGGCACCTGACGCGCCAGCCCGCCTCGCTCGACGAGGCGCGCGCGACTGCGCGCGAACTGTCGTCGCGCGGCTTCAGCTACAGCGTGGGCCTCGCGCAGGTGAACGAACGCAATTTCGCGAAATACGGGCTCGACGAAGCGACGATGTTCGAGCCGTGCCGCAACCTGCAGGCCGGCGGCGCGATCCTGACCGAATGCTTCGCGCGCTCGTCGGGCACCGGCCGCGCCACGCAGGCCGCGTTGCGCGCGGCGCTGTCGTGCTACTACAGCGGCAACTTCACGACCGGTTTTTCGAGCGGCTACGTGAGCCGCGTCGTCGCGAGCGCGCAGCGCAATGCGCGCGAAGGCGGCATCGAGCCGATTCCCGTCGTGACCAACACGCCGCCGCCCGCGCGCCAGCGGCGCATGGCCGCGGCCGCCGCGACGCCGCCCGAACGCGCGCGCCGCCTGCCGTCGGCCGCCGCGTCCGCGGATGCGCCGTCGTGCCATGCGCGCCCGGTGCTGATGATGTGCCGCGGACTGCCGGCGAACCAGGCGAAGCGGCTGTGCGTGCGGTGTCTCGATCAGTAAGTCGGCCCGCCCCCATCGCGCCCGCTCCACTTCGCCGCCGTTCGTAGCGACGCCCCGGCGGCGCGTGCGCATCGGCATTGCGCTACGAAACGCGCTGCGTCGTCGCGGTGCATGCCTTTCTACACTCCAAGCTTGACCGTAATGGCATCGTAATGCGCGCGCCGTCGAGAGCACGGCGCGACCGGGAGGAGTTTGATGCTGGATATCGACGGCGTCGGCATGGGCGCCAACTGGATGGCGTTTCTCGAGCGCACGCTCGAAGCCGAACGCGCGCAAGCGGCGGCCGAAGCCGCACGGCAATCGGGCGACCCGTCGAAACAGCAGACCGCCACGCCCCCGCCGCCGCCGATCACGGTGCAGGTCACGCCCGATACGGACCCGTCGAAGCCGACCAATGCCGAAATCGCGTCCGCGACCGCGCTGATCCGGAGTCTCGCCGAACAATACCGGCCGAAGCCGCCCGACATCACGGTCGACGATCCGCTGACCCAAGCCGCGCAGACCGCGATCCAGGGCGCGCAGACGCAATACGACAACGCGCTGCAGGACGAACAGGACAAGCAGACCGCGCTGACGAACGCGAAGAACGATCCGTCCACGACGAAGGACGCGCTGGCCGGCGCGCAAACCGCCTACGACAACGCGCACCAGGCCACCGCGAAGGCGGAAAAGGAGCTCGGCGTCACGACCGACGCCGGCTACATGATCGCGTATGCGCAGCAGGCCGATCATGACAACGAAGCGCTCGATCCGACACGCGCCGGCTCCGCGCAATCGGACGCGAACGCGGCGCTCGACCGGTTGAAAGCGGCCGTCCCCGGCGTCGACGATCCGGCCAAGGTATCGCCGCGGGACGACTGGACGCCGCAGCAGAAGCAGGCCTACGACGCGTGGCAGCAGGCGGACGCGAAGCTGTCCGAAGCGAAGGCGCTGCACAACGCCGACATCGCGAACTCGAATCTCGCGCTCGCCCAGTTGCAGTCGTATGCGTCGAACGGCGATTACGCGGATGCAATGGACGCCGGCATCGCGCGCATCAACAAGCAGCTTGCGCCGCTCGATCGCGTGATCGACGTGCCGCCGGCGCTGAAGCCCGACGAGGCCCGCACGCAACTGACGCAGAGCGCCGACGACGCGAACTATGCGAACGCGTGCCTGAATGCGGCGACCGACGCGGCGAAGGTCGCCGACATCCAGGGCACGTACAACGCGGTGTCCGGCAAGTACGGGCCGACCGTGATGAGCACGACGGTCGCCGCGCAGCAAGACCTGCTGGACCACGCGCAGGCAAGCGCACGCGTGAGCGGCGGCTATTTGCAGATGCTGTATGCGAATCGTCAGGTCGACGAACAGCAGAAGCACTACGACGCCACGCAAAAGAGCGCGACGCAATGGCGCCGCGACCATCCCGGCGTCAAGCTGATGGATCCGCGCGCCGATCTCGGCGTCGAAGACGCGGCCACGCAGTTGTCGAAGGCGAAGGATGCCGCGAGCCTCGCGCACGACGGCTATGTCGCCGCGTACGGCAACGCGCTCGCGATCCACTACGACGATCTCGCCGCCGGCGTGCAGGATCGGTACGACCACCGGACGATGTGCATCGCGAACGATCCGACGCCGCTCGAGATCAAGGGCCTGAAAACGATCGCGTCCGCGCTCCATCAGGCGGACGAGCGGATGACCGCGTCCGTCAACGAGCGGGCGACGAAGCAGGCGCTCGTCGATGCGCAGGCGAAGCAGCAGGACCTGAAGATCAAGGTCGACGGATTGCAGGCCCAGTACGACCAGTGGAACCGCGATCACGGCATCGGCCCGACGCCGAGCGTGTTCTCCATCGCGAAACCGCAAGGCACCCCGAAGAACATCCCGTTGACGGCGCCGGTGCCGTTCGTCGTCAATCCACACGCGAAACCGCTTTCCGATGCACTCGCGGAGCTCGATCAGGCGAACCAGGATGTCCAGCGCGCGCAACTGCGCAGCGAAACGTTCCATCAGCAGGTGCTGTTCAACGAATTCGACGCGCATCTCGACGAGCGGCTGCGCAATCCAAAGACCGAATCCGATCAGAAGGACTACGCGAAGGCGCTGTCCGACTTCTTCGGCGCGCACCGCAGCGAGCTGTCGCAGTCGCTGCTCGACAAGGCCGGCGAAGCCACGCAGCACGGCACGAGGATCGACTTCGGCCGGCTGAACCCAACGGAGCAGCGCAACCTCGTCGGCGTCGCGATGGGGCTGTCGCCGGATCACGCGACCGGCGATCCGCACGCCGCGCAGTTCAGCGACGGCAAGAAGCTCGAATCGATCGACAAGGTGCGCGACGAGCTGCTGAAGGTGGGCGGCGGCGCCGGCACGCGCGTCAACGTGATGCCGATCGTCTATGCGTCGAAGGACGCCGGCCTGGTCACGAGCGCGATCTTCAAGGTCACGAACGAGAACGGCGACACGCATTACGTCGACGATCAGGGCGCGAAATACTCGAGCATCGACAACTTCATCGACGACAACTCGCTGTCGTCGGACGGCACGCTCGACATCGCGACCGGCTACGACGCGAACGGCACCGCGCGGATCGACCCGCACAACACCGCGCACGACGACAGCTGGTGGGAAAGCGTGATGCACACGTTCGGTTCCGGCGACGTGAACCTCGGGATGCTGCTCGGCGGGATCGCGCTCGAAGTCGGCGGCGGCCTGCTCGACGCGACGGTGTTCGGCGCGCCGCTCGGCGTCGCGCTCAACGTGGCCGGCACCGGGCTGATCTACACGTCGGCGGCGGCAGCCGTCGCGAACTCCGGCTACGATCTCGCCAATCGCATCCAGCACGATCGCACGATCAGTCCGCTCGACGCGGAAGCGCGTGCCGATTACCTGAACCTCGTGCCGGCCGGCGTCGGCGGCGTCGGCAAGATCGCCACGCTGCTGAACGACTCGAAGGGGCTCGCCACGTTCGTGCGGCGCGCGACGACGGTCACCGGCCTCGGCGGCGCGGCGGAAGCCGGCGTGCAGTTCGTGCACGATGCGCTGACGGGACACACGGACCGGCTCGCCGGCGATGCGTCGTCGTTCATCCTGAATCTCGGCCTCGCGCAAGGCCACCAGAAGCTCAAGGCCGTGACGACCGGCATCGTGCGGCGCACCGGCGGCTTCGGCGGCCGCGACCTGAACAATCGGGCCGTGCAGATCGGCGACCAGACCGTGCGCATCGGCCAGAGCCGCTACACGGCGACCAACACGCTGCGGCTCGGCCGCACGCGCGCGACCATCGACGGCCGCAGCGTGACCGTGGCCGGCGACGGCACGCTGATGGTCGGCAAGCGCGTGCTGACCTACGAAGGCGTGCCGATCCGCGTATTGAGCCGCGCGAATGCGGTGAATACCGGCGCACGCGGCAAGACCGGCACCACCGCGTTCGTCGACCACGAAGGCCGCATCACGATCGCGGAGCGCGTCGACGGCTCGTGGCGCACCCTCGAACGCACGCGCTTCAACCGCTACGACACCGATGGCCGCATCACGGCCGGCCGGGACGGCAGCCTGACGCTGTCCGACGGCATCGAGCTGCGCGCGCCGAGCCAGGTCGGCGCCCCGCGCGGTGCGTCCCCGGCGCCCGCCGCGCCGACGCCGGCCGCGCCGCCGCCCGACGACGGCGCACGCACGAATGCGGCCCGCGCGACCCCGTCCGCGCTGCGCGCGGCAGCGGACCCGACGGCGGCCGTCGCCGAGCCGGCCGCCGCGACGTCGCGCGCGACCGCGCAGGCGGGCCGCTCGTCCGCGCAGGTACGCGAACGCGCCGCCGAGAACGACCAGGACGCGCGCACCGCATCGCGCGCGGATCGCCGCAGCGGCGACGCACGGACGATCCAGTACCGGCGGGTCGCCGATCCGGCCGAAGCCGGCGCGGGCGGCCCGCTCGAACCGCTGACGTTTCGCCAGCGCGTCGCCTGGACCGTCCTCCATGCGATCGAATCGTCCCCGCTCGCGCCGGGCTTCGCCGCCCGCGATGCGGACGTCGCGGTCGCGACCGTCGGCCCGCGCGTCGAGCAGCACAGCTACGGCGGGCGCACGTTGTTCGTCGTGCGCAACGGCCGCGCGGATGCGCCGCTGACGCGCCCGGACGGCACGCCGTTGTCCGGCCACGAACTCGCGCTCGACACGCGCCACGGCCTGCCGGCGCCGTCCCGGCTCGACGAGCCGATCGTGCTCGTCGCGGAAGGTGCGGAGGCCGGGCTGGCGCCCGAACTCGCGAACGTCTGGAACCGCCCGGTATTCGTCGCACCGCGCGGCGCGCTCTCGGCGGACGGCACGATCCGCGCGACCAGCGGCTTCGTGCGCTTCGATCCCGCGCCGCATCCGGACGTCGCGCTCGGGCCGCTGCGGGCGGACGGCCTGCAGGTATTCCACGCGGACAGCGGCAAACCCGTGGACCTGAACGAGCATCTCGGCGCGCTGCTCGGCTTCGGCGCGCACAAGGGCGGCTTCGCGCTCGGCCGCGACGCGGTCGTCGCCCTCTACGAGGATTTCAGCACGCGCGCCGAACAGCGGGCCAGCGCCGACGCCGAGCGCGCGGCGCTCGCGTGGCTGCGGCGTCGCTACGATCTGCCGACCGTCGCGATGGACGGCCCGTTTTCGCACGCCGATCGCGTCGCGGTGCTGTACCAGCCGCGCGGGCTGCATACCGGCGATGCCGGGCGCGGGCTGCTGCCGACGACGCTCGACCCCGAAGCGCTGCAGACCTTGCGCACGCTGCGCGATGCGATTCAGCAGGACCGGCTCTACTTCGATCCGCAAGGCGTGTACCGCGACGGCCGGCTGCTGCTCGCGGATCCCGGCCCGATCGAGACCAACAGCGACGCGTACCGTCAGACCCTGGCCGACGTCGACGATCAGATCACGCTGCTCGAGCGCGGGATCGAGCGCGGCGACGTGAAGCTCAAGCGCCCGGACGTGCAGATGCGCGCCGGCGGCGCGCCGCTGCCGAACCAGGTCAGCGCGCTCGCCGAACAGTCGGGCACGCTCGCGCAGCAGATGCGCCTGCTCGGCAGCGACCGTTCGCGTGCGAACGCCACCGGCAAGCGTCCCGGCGGCCGCCATACGCGCAAGGCGCTCGAAGCCGAGGCGAGCCGGCAGCTCAATGCGTTCGAGGCCCGCTACGATGTCGACCTCGGCAATCGCGGCGATGCGCCGCCGCGCGATGCGGGCGATCCGCCGCACGACCACGGGGGCCGCGACAAGCCGCGCGACGATGCGCCGCGCTCGATGCGCGAGATCCAGGCCCGGCGCGTCGCGTGGTCGCGCGCGCATGTCGAGCGCAACGCGTCGCCGTTCGGCGCCGCGACGCCGGCGCTCGATGCGCTGGGGCTCAGGCGGCGCGGCCTCGTGTCGATGGATGAAGCCGACCGTCTCGCGATCGTTCACGCCGACACGCAGCCCGACGGCACGCTGCTCGGCCCCGACGGCCGGCCGATCGATCCGCACGGCTTCTCGCTGCTGTCGGACGCGCCGTACGCGGGCCAGCGCGTGGTGATCCTGGCCGCGCGGCACGCGAACGAAGGCGCGGCCGCGCAACTGGCGAACCTGTGGCAACGCCCCGTCTATGCGGTGCATCCGGACGCGGTCGGCGCAGGCGGCAACCTGACCGACCTGTCGGGCATGAATCGCTACGTGCCGGCCGCCTACACGCAACCGGCGCTCGGCGAGCTGTCGGTCACCGGCGGCCGGCTGCACGTCGCCGGCGACCCCGCGCGCGCGGTCGATCCCGCCGACCATCTCGGCCCGCTCGTCGGCTCCGGGCTCTACAAGACGGTATTCGACGGCGGCACGGGCCAGGCCATCGGCTTCTTCCGCGACACGTCGCCGGACGGCGTGGCAGTCGCGCACGAGGAAATCGGCGCCGAACAGGGCGGCCTGCGCGAACTGAAACGGCTGGACCTGCCCGTCAGCACGGTCGACGGGCCGTTCTCGCACCTGGGCCGGGTCGGCGTCGTGTACAAGCCGGCCGCGCTTCTGAGCAGCGCCGCGATGGAGAAAGGGCTCGGCCTGCCCGGCGTGGTCCGGCGCAGCGGTCTCGGCGATCTGGCGAACATTCGCAACGTCACGCAACGGCACGGGCTGCTGTACGACTTCCAGGTGCTGTTCGGCCGCGATGGCGAAGTGCTGCTGCACGATCCCGGCCAGGTCATGCACAAGGCGGACCCGGAAGGCGAAGTCGTCGAGCGGATCGACGAAGTCATCGACACGATCCAGCGCGGCATCGCGACGGGCCGCATTCGCCTGGCCCATCCCGCGTACGCCGAAAGCGGCGCATACGCGCAACGCCCGGGCGTGCTCGGGCGCGTCGTGCAGCGGTTCCGCGGCCGCGTGCTGCTGATGCGGGCGCATGCGATCGCGCGGCAATCGCCGACCTTCCGCGCGCAGATGCGGCTGGCCCGCAGCGACGGCTGGACGATCCGCGTCGGCACGCCGGGCGGCGGCCATTACGCGGATGCGCAGACCCGCACGATCGTGCTCGACGGCAATACGCGCCGCGCCGGCACGCTCGTGTTCGTGTGGGGCCACGAACTGCAGCACAGCGTCGATCTCGCGACCGGCGCGCTGGCCGCCGAACACGCCAGCCCCGAAGCCGCGGTGGCCGCGCTGCTGAAGTCGGATGCGCGCGCGGAGGTCAACGCGTACACGATACGCAACGAAATCCTCGCCGCCGGCGGGCGCGACATCGCGGCCCACGCGACGCTGCCCGACGCGCTCGCCCGGGCGACAGAGCATGCGCTGACGAGCCGCGACCCGGCCGCGCTCGATGCCCTCGCGGATACGTTCGGCGACATGCGCACGTCGACGCCCGGCAATCCGACCTATCGCGACTACTACGGCGAACAGGTTCGTTCGGCCGCCGGACGCCCGGTCGCGGCACGGCTCGCCGCGCCGGCGCGCGGCCGCCATGCGGTCGACGGCAGTGCGATGAAGCGTGCGCGCGCGTGGCTCGACGAGCGCGACATGCGCACGCTGACACGCGCCGAAGGCCAGCACGCGCCCACGCTCGGACACCTGGTGCAGCAGACCGGCACCGACACGACCCTGCTGATCTCGCGCGCCGGCAAGCCGACGCCCAACGCGCCGCCGACGTTCGTCGCGACGGCGCACGTCGATGCGAACGGCGCGATCCTGCGCGTCCGCTTTCTCGGCAACGCGCTGAACGCCGAGGAACGGCAGGCGCTGAAGCAGGCGTTGTCGAGCGCGATGGAACGCAGCGATCCGACCGGCACCGCCGCCGCGCGCCGCGCGTTCGATTTCCATGCGTCGCCCGTCACGCACCGCGATCTGGTCGCGCTCGGCGGCCCGGCGAAGATCAAACCCGCGCGCGAAGGCGAGACGGTCGAATTCACGCGCAACGGCCGCGTGCGCGATGCGTACGTCGATGCGATCGACGCGCTGTCGAATGCGCCGCATTTCGCGCGCGCGAAACAGGCCGTCGCGGCGGCCGGCCACGCCGATACGATCTACGTCGTCGACAAGGCGACCGGCAAGATCGCCGGTCATGCGCGCTACGACTCGGCCACCGGCGTCTGGCAATACCAGGAAAACGCACCGCACGCGCAGACCCGCGTGAAGGCGCGCCCGCTCGCCGCCGCGTACCCGCAGCGCGGGCGCATCCGGTTGCGGCCGAACGGCAAGCTGCACAGCGTGCCGCTGACGCGCGCGCGCACACGCGGCATGACGTTCTTCGTCAGCAGCGTCGAACCGGCCATGCTGGCGCGGGTCGGCGACCGCTTCGACGCGCCGCGGCCGCCGAAGAAGGACAAGACGGAAGTCCTGCCGCGCCGCGGCCTTCAATACGGCGGCCATGTCGCGATCAGCGGCGTGCACGGCCTGCGGCGCCGCTTTGCGTCGCTGACCGGTGCGGGCGCCGCGATCGCGCTGCGCCGCGCCCGCGCGATCGCGACGCTCGGCCGCGCGTCGCCCGCGACGCGCCCGCTCCCGGCCGGCGGCACCCGCACGCCCGCGACCACCGCGCTGGCGCCGGCGCCCCGCACGTTCGAAGCCGGCCTGCTGCCCTCGGCGTCCGGTCATGCGCTGGATTTCAGCGGCCACAACATCGTGCACCTGCTCGGCCTCGCGAAAGCGCGCGGCCTCGTGCCCGGCAAGCATTTCATCTACGTGTATGGCGGCGGCGACCGCATCGCGTACCGGCTCGGCAAGCCGCGCGCGGTGATCACGGCCAACGCGGAAGGCGAACTGACGTGGCACGACAACTGGCGCAAACCGGACAGCCCGGGCGTACCGCTCGAGGCGTCGCCGATCGGCGGCGGCCCGTACGGCGGCGACACCCATCTGCTGCTGACCGAACTCGCGCCGGATGCGCTGGCGGAACACGCGCGCGGCACGCGACTCAAGACGCTCGAGACCCGCCTCGCGGACGTCGACGCGCTCGCCAAAGATCCGTCGCCGGAAACGTCCGACGCGCGGCGCAACTGGGGCGCGGCCGAGGCGCGGCGGCTGCGGTCGCAACGCAACGCGGCGCTGCAGGCGATCCGCCGCGCGAACGCCGCGGCCGCGCGCAACGGGCAGGCGGCATCGGCCCATCCGGTGCTCGACGTGCGGACCTATCAACCGTCGCTCGTCAGCACGACGCAGGTCGAATCGCTGCAGCGCTATGGCGACGGCAACGCGTCGGCCCTGCTCGCGCACTACGACCGGATCGACGCGCTCGTGCAGCACGCGCGCGATCCGCGCGCCGCGCCGCTCGAAGTCGACGACGCGGTCGACGGCGTACCGCCGGCGATCATGGCCGACGCGCAGGCGTTGCGCGACACCGGCATGCCGCTGTACGTCGCGCGAGACTGGTCGGGCGGCGGCTCGCGCTATGCGCCGATTCCGCTCAGAAAAAAGGTGCTGAGCCGTTTCAGCACCGCGCTCGCGACCGATCGCGCGCTGCGCCGTCGGCTCCTCGCCGCCGATCCCGCGTACCAGCAGCGCGTCGTGCCGATGAGCCGCGCGTTCCGGCTCTCCGACGATCCCGCGACGTTCGTCGCGCAGATCGAACGGCACGGCGGCGTGATGGCGGCCGTGACGGTCGTGATCGATCCGCACACGCTCGCGGCCACGCGCGGCGCGAAGCACGACCCGGCCGCCGTGCACGACGCGAAGTCGATCGGCGACCACCGCGACGCGACGATCGACTACTGGACCGGCACGATCACCGGCGCGAACGGCAAGTCGATGCGTATCGACGATCTGGCCGAGCAATACGTGCACGACTGGCTCGACGCGTCGTCGAAGGCCGGTTTCCTGCTGCGCTTCGAAATGGCGCCGGCGCGGGCGCTGGTGTCGTCCGTCGATCACCGGCACCAGCCCGGCCCCAACACCGGCTATCACGACCACGCGCGGCTCGGCGCGCTGCTCGAATCGTGGAACCGGAAGCACCTCGGCCAGCCGGCGCCGCACGTGATGGTGACGTTCCACGGCTGGGACACCGTGCCGGAGCCCGCGTCCGGCGCGAGCCACCTGGAGCTCGCAAAATCGCTGCTCGACCATCCGGCGCTGCCGTGGGTGCACGTCGGGCTGTCGTACGCGACGCATGGCTCGGACTTCGTCGCGAACCAGGAACTGACGACCGCGCTCGCGACGCTGCTCGTCGAGCGCGCCAGGGCGAACGACCCGACGCTCGCACGGCTGCACGGCGCCGACGCGCTGACGCGCGTGTACGACCGCGTCGACCGCACGACGCTGATGAACCAGCACAGCCTGCTGCTCGCGGAAGTCGACCGCATCGGCCGGGCGCGCGGCATGTCGCCCGCGCGGATCGCGGCGTTGCGCCAGCAACTGTACGAAGGCAACACCTCGCAACTGCTGCATCGCGCCCGCTATGCGACGTCGCGCTTCGCGACCGACAAATGGGCCGCCGACCCGCGTCGTGCCCCAGCGGCCGGCGATGCCGCCCGGATGTTCACCGAACGGTGGCTCGCCGACGTCGGCGCGCGGCTCGCGGCGCCCGAACAGCTCGTCACGACGGACGGCGGCGGCACCGGCGTCGAGCCGCTGCAGGCCTGGCGCGAAGCCGTCCTCGCGCCGGCGCTCGTCGCCGCCGATACGCAACCGATCAGCGAAAGCCGGCTCGTCAGCGCGCAGACGAACGAACCGATGCGACCCGACGATCCGCTCGCCGCGGCCGCGGAACTGCATGCGCTGCGCCTGCATCAGCCGGACAGCTGGATCGCCGCGCTGCTGAACGGCAAGAACCTGATGTCGATCGCCGTCGGCGCGGCGGCCGGCTTCGCGGTCCATCACTTCGGCCTGACGCCGGACAAATTCAAGCAGGCCGCGAACGCGGCGTTCGTCGGCGTGCGGACCGGCCGGCTCGTGCAGGCCGTGCACCAGGACACCGTGCGCGCGCTGCAAAGCGGCGACCCGCGGCTGTTCGACCGCGTGATCGACCGCTTCGTCGACGGCTTGAACAATCAGCTCGATGCGCACCAGATGCATGCCGAGCAGCGCAACGCGTCGCTGATCCTGCTCGCGGAAAGCGCGCGCGCGAAGATCCATCTCCAGTTGGCATTGCACAAGGCCGCATCGCTGCCCGCGGACAAGACGCTCGAGTACACGAAGATGATCGCCAACGACATGCTCCAGCAGATGCAGGGCGTGCTCGCGGGCACCTCGATCCAGCAGCTGCATTACGGGAATCCGCGCCGCTTCATGGGCAAGGCCGGACGCGCCGCCGCGATCGCCGGCTATGCGAGCCTCGGCGAGCTGTCGCTGCATGCGCTGCTGCAGAATCCGTCGGTGGTGCCCGCGCTGGGCGCGGCCGGCGCGCTGCTCGGCATCACGTACACCGGCCTCGTGCAGGGCAGTGCATTCGCACACCTGAGCATCGAGCGGCGCAGCCGCGTCGTGCGCGGCATCGACCTGATGTCGGATCTCGCGAGCATCGCCGGCGGTGCGATCGCGCCGTTCGTCGGCCCGCATCCCGCGATCCACTCGGACCTGCCGATCGCGATTTCGTCGCTGTCGTCCGCGACGCTGCTCGCACTCGCGCGCATCGACACGCACTTCCCGAACCTGCCGAAGCGGCTCACCGGCTCGATCCCGACTTCGCTCATGGTCGCGCCGATTCTGATCTACGTCGGCAAGTGGATCTACACCGCGTTCGAGGACGACGACGGCAAGCCGCCGCCAGCCGGCACGCAGCAGCCGGGCAGTGGCTCGACCCAGCACGCGGTCGCGCCGTCGCCGCCCGCCACGCCGGGGCAGCCAGCGCCCGTCACGCACGCGGCGCAGCCGAGCGCCGCGCCCTCGCCGTCGCCGAGCGCCACGCCGTCCCAGCCGCAACCGTCGCCGCCGGGCACGCCGTCGACCCCGCCGTCGCCGTCGAGCGCCGCGCAGCCCTATATCGTCGTCGACGGCGATTCGCTGTGGGTGATCGCGGACCAGCATCGCCAGTCGCTGCTCGACGCCGCGCACGTGTCGCGTGCCGATCAGCAGGCGATGACGCGCGGCGAGCAGGATGCGCGTGCGCTCAACGAGATCCTGCAGCTCAATCCGTCGGCCGCGCGCGATCCCGCGCACCTGCCGATCGGCACGCCGCTGGTGGTCGGATGAGGGTCGGCCTGCCGCGCACCGCGCGCGGCGGGCGCGAGCCTGCCGTCACCCCGCGCGCTGCGCCTCCAGCCACGCCTGGAACATCAGCACCGTCCACAACGGGTGCTGCCAGTTCATCCGGCCCGTCTGGTGCTGGCGCCACAGCCGCTCGACCGCCGCCGCATCGAAGAAGCCTTCGTCGCGCAAGCGCGACGGATGCAGCAGCGCCTCGGCCCAGTCGCGCAGCGCGCCGCGCAGCCAGTGGTCGACGGGCGCGCAGAAGCCCTGCTTCGGCCGGTCGATCAGCGCGGACGGCACGTACCGGTCGAGCAGCCGGCGCAGCAGCGCCTTCGGCTGCCCCTCCGGCAAGCGCACCGATGCCGGCACGCGCCATGCGAATTCGACGACGTGATGGTCGAGGAACGGCATGCGCGTCTCGAGGCTCACGGCCATCGCGGCGCGATCGACCTTCGCGAGAATGTCGGTCGGCAGGTACGTGAGCGTGTCGATCGCCATCGCCTGCTCGGCGAAGCTCAGGTGCGCCGGCCACGCGGACACCGTGTCGAGCGGCGTCGGCGGCTCCTGCCCCGCCAACGCGATACGCTCGGGATGATGCACCGACGACATCAGCAGCCGGTACAGCCCGATGCGGCTCTCCGCCGTCATCACATGGCCGAGCTTGTGCAGGCGATCGCCGATGCGCGACGACGATTCGCGCGCCTCCACGCCGCCGCCCCATGCGCCCTGCGCGACGGCCGCGAGCTGGTCCGCGTGATCGGGCCGCAGCGCATGCAACGCGGCGGCGATCCGCGCGCGCACGACGGCCGGCACGCGATGCAGCTTGCGCCACAGGCGCGGCGTGAGGAAGTAGCGCGTATAGCCGCCGAACAGCTCGTCGCCGCCGTCGCCGGACAGGCTCACCGTCACGTGCCGGCGCGTCAGCTCGGAGACGAGAAAGGTCGGGATCTGCGACGCATCGGAGAACGGCTCGTCGTAGATCGACGGCAGCTTCGGCACGACGCCGAGCGCATGGTCGGCCGTCACGTAAAGCTCGGTATGGCGCGTGCCGAGATGGCGCGCGACGGCCTTCGCGTATCCGGCTTCGTCGTAGCCGGCCTCGTGAAAACCGATCGTGAACGTGTCGACCGGCGTCGCCGATTGCGCCTGCATCAGCGCGACGATCGTCGACGAATCGATGCCGCCCGACAGGAACGCGCCGAGCGGCACGTCGGCTTCCATCTGCCGCGCGACGGCCTGGCGCAGGACCGTGTCGAGTTCGCCGACGGCTTCGTCGGGGCTGCCCTCGAACGGCTGCGCGCGGCCCGCCTCGATCGTCTGTTCGAGCGTCCAGTACGCCCGCACGCGCGGCGTGTCGCGCGCATGCTCGAACTGGATGTACGTGCCGGGCGGCAGCTTGCGGATGCCGCGATAGATCGTGTAAGGCGCGGGCACGCTCGACTGGCGCAGGTACAGGCACAGCGCGTCGCGGTCGACCTCGCCGTCGAAGCCCGGATAGCCGCGCAGCGCCTTCAGCTCGGACGCGAACACGAGCGCGTCGCCGACCCGGCCGTAGTAGAGCGGCTTCTCGCCGATCCGGTCGCGCGCGAGCGTCAGCACCCGCGACGCGCGGTTCCACAGCGCGAACGCGAACATGCCGGTCGCGCGGCGCAACGTGGCCTCGACGCCCCACGCGACGATCGCCGCGATCAGCACCTCGCTGTCGGAGTGGCCGCGCCACGCCGGTGCGCGCCCCGCGCGCTCGAGCTCCGCGCGCAGTTCGCGATGGTTGTAGATTTCGCCGTTGAAGACGAGGACGTAACGGCCGCACGCGGAAGCCATCGGCTGCCGGCCGTGCACCGACAGGTCGACGATCGCGAGCCGCCGGTGGCCGAGCGCGATGCCGGCCTCCGGGTCGACCCAGATCCCCTGCCCGTCCGGCCCGCGATGCGCGAGGCTCGCCGTCATTCGCGCGAGCGTGCCGCGCGCTGTCTCCTCATCGAAGGCGACGCTATTCAGAAAGCCGTCGATTCCGCACATTGATTTGTCTGCCCCTGTTGACCTGTTCCGTCACGCGCGGCGCAACCTCGCGGCCGGCCGTCGGGCATGACGGTCGAGCCATATTACGAAGAAATAAATCAGCAATAATTCACCAGTGAATGTTGGCTGGCTGCGGAAAAAAATAGACGTCAAGTGCCGCGTGCACATGGCGGCGCGACGGGGCCATATCGAATCGGCCGGTCGCTCGCAGCCGGTCGCCCGCAGCCGGTCGCCCGGTGACACTGGCAAATCGAAAAAAGGGCCGCATTCCGACAGCGATACCGCCCCCGCGTCAACCCGCGCCGGTCGCCCATTTCAGCAACTGCGCGACCTCGCGGAAATGCTGCGGCTGGATCGTGCCGTTCTCGGGCGTCGTCTCGTACAGCGCCTGCGCGAGCCCGACGTTCGCGAGTGTCGGGCGCAGCGCGTCGCGGGCCAGCCGCACGATCCGCTCGGCCGCGTCGCCCTCGCCGCGCGCGAGCACCCACGGCAGCGAGCCGATCCCGCCGTAGTAGAGCGCGACCGCGACACGCGGCGAATAGACGACCACCGACGCATAGCCGATCCGGTCGGGCAGCGACGCGAACTGCACTTCGCGCGCGAGCTGGCGGCGCTTCGCCTGGATGTGCGGATCGCCTTCGTCCTCCTTGTGCTCGCGCCGCACTTCGTCGATCGACATCTTCATCTTCTGGTTGAACTCGTGCCGCTGGTGCACGATGTCGATCAGCGCCATCACGATGTAGATCAGCGCCGCCCAGCCGAACAGCAGCATCAGCAGCTTCACGATCAGCGCGAGGATCGAGACCGGCCGCGTGAAGCCCGACTGCACGGACGGGTCGAGCGATTCGACGATCAGCCAGCCGAGCGTCGCGACGAGCAGCGCCGTCTTCAGCAGCATCTTCGCGAGGTTGACGAGGTTGCGCAGCGACCACAGGTTCTTCATCCCCTCGGCCGGATTGAGCCGCGACAACTGCGGCACGAGGCGGCTCCACGCGATCACGCCGCCCACCTGCACGAAGCCCGCGAGCAACCCGGCCAGCAGGCCGGCGGCGACGATCTGCGCGGACAGCGTCGCCCAGTCGCGCGCGGCGCCGTCGATCAGCGCCGCGAGCCGCGCGGACGGATCGGCCGAGCCGACCGCGTCGAACACGAGCCGGAACAGCGCCTGCAGGCGCGCGAACAGCGAACCGATGCCCACCGCGAGCGCCACGCACACGCCGACGAAGAACGCGGACGACACCGTTTCCGCGCTCTTCGGCACGTCGCCTTTCTCGCGCGCCTCGCGCAAGCGTTTCGCGGTCGGCTTCTGGTCCTTTTCGGCCATGTCGGCTCCGGCGCGCTCAACCGCCGCCATGCGCGGCGAACAGCGCGCGCAGCAACGCCATCAATCCGCTGTCGGGGCTCAGCAGCGAATGCAGCGACGCGTACACCACCGGCAGGAACAGGATCATCATCAGCACCGCGAGCGCGCTCTTCAGCGGCTGAGAGAACACGAAGATGTTGAGCTGCGGCACCGCGCGGCCGACCAGGCCGATGCCGAGCTCGACGAGCACCAGTACGATCGTGACCGGCGCGGCGAGTTTCACCATCCATTCGAAGATCGTGTCGGTCTGCCGCACGATGAAGGTCTGCAGCATCGACGAGAAATCGGGGCCGAGCGAGCCGATCGGCCACCATGCGTACGACTGCGCGAACAGTTGCACGAGCACCTGCAGCCCGCCCGCCGTGACGAACAGCGCGATCGCGACGAAATTCAGGAATCCCGAGGTCGGGCCGCCCTCGTGCCCGCCCATCGGATCGAAGAAGGCGGCGCTGCCGCTGCCGGTCTGGAAATCGATCAGGTAACCGACGCCCTGGATCGCGAACAGCACCGCGCTGAACGCGCCCGCGAGCAGCATGCCGACCATCGCTTCCTTCGCGACGAGCACGCACCACATCAGGAACGGCAGCGCGGCCACCTGCGCGGCATCGATCGTCGGCGCGACGAACGCGGCGATCACGACCGCGATTCCGTTGCGCACGAGGCCCGTGACGATCTGCTCGTTGAACACCGGCACGACGAACATGATCGGCAGCAGGCGCGGCATCACGTAGAGCAGCGGCCGCAGCATGCCGGCGACGTCGTTGAAGCCCGCGGCCTGGTCTAGCATCGGCGCTCCGCGGCGGCGGGCGGCGCGGGATCGCCGGATGCGGCGCCCGCTTCGGCGTTGGCTTCTGCGGCGCTATCGGCGCCCGTTTCCGTTTCGGTCATTGCCGCATCGAACGCGGCGGCTGCCTGCTGCGGCGTGGACGCATGGCCCGACGCGTCGCCCGCGCAGGCCACCCAGGTGCCGCCCGTCGCGAAGCGCCGCACCGCGTAGCCGTCCGCGACTTCGTCGGCATCGCGCTCGACCCGCGCGGCGCGTGCGTGCAGCGCCTTCTCGCCGGCTTTCTCCAGCTTGTCCTCGGCGGCCTTCGCCTTGCGCGCGGCGCGCTGCAGATCGGCGAGCGTCGCCTCGTGACCGCGATGCACGTGCGCGGCCTCGCTCACCGACGCGTTCGCGGTGCCGATATGGCGGTCGAACGTGCGCGTATCGGCCGCCGCGTTCTGCAATGCACGCGCTTCGCGCACGTCGTCGGCGAGCCGCGCCTGGATCGCCGCCTTCGCCGCGACCTGCTGCGCGAGCTGCGCCTGCGCGGCCGCCAGCGCACGCCGGCTCTGCGCGGCGATGCTCTGCTGGCGCGCGGCGGCGACGCGCGCGATCTGGCTGCGCATCTCGCGCACGCGCTTGAGGCGGGCGAGCGTCGCGAGCACGAGGCGGTCGTCGGCTTCAGACATGATCGTTCGCCAGCTTCGTCAGTTTCGCGAGCAGCGCGTCGAAGCGCACGTCCTCGTCCGACGCCTGCGCGCAGAACGCGCCGATCGCGTCGCGCGCGCGCAGCGCGAGATCGCCGAGCCGGTCGCTGCCTTCGCGATACTCGCCGATCTGCACGAGCAGCTCGATTTCCTGGTATTTCGCGATCAGCTCGCGCACGCGCGCGGCCGCATGCTGGTGCGCGCGGCTCGCGACGAGCGGCATCACGCGCGACAGGCTCGCGAGCACGTCGATCGCCGGATAGCGGTTCGCGAGCGCGATCTTGCGCGACAGCACGATATGGCCGTCGAGGATCGAGCGCACTTCCTCGGCGATCGGGTCCGATTCCTCGTCGCCTTCGACGAGCACCGTATAGAGCGCGGTGATCGACCCGTGCGCGCCCTGCCCCGCGCGTTCGAGCAGGCGCGGCAGCACCGCGAACGTCGACGGCGGAAAGCTGCGCCGCGTCGGCGGCTCGCCGCTCGCGAGGCCGACCTCGCGCTGCGCGCGTGCGAAACGCGTCAGCGAATCGACCAGCAGCAGCACGCGCTTGCCCGCATCGCGGAAGTGCTCGGCGATCGCGGTCGCGACCAGCGCGGATTTCACGCGCTCCATCGCCGGGCGATCCGACGTCGACACGACGACGATCGACCGCGCGCGCACCTCGGGCGACAGGCTGTGCTCGATGAATTCGCGCACCTCGCGGCCGCGTTCGCCGACCAGTGCGATCACGTTCACGTCGGCCCGCGCGCCGCGCGCGATCATCCCGAGCAGCGTGCTCTTGCCCACGCCCGACGGCGCGAAGATGCCGACGCGCTGCCCGATGCCGAGCGTCATCAGGCCATCGATCACGCGCACGCCCGTCGGAAACGGCGTGTCGATCATCTTGCGCGCGAGCGGATTCGGCGGGTCCTGCTGCGTCGACACCCACGCGGCGCCCGTCACCGGCCCGCGATCGTCGAGCGGCCGGCCGAGCCCGTCGAGCACGCGGCCGAACAGCCCCTCGCCCACCGGAAATACGTGCTCGCGCCCGGACGGCACGACGGTCGTCTCCGGCGACAGCCCCGCGACGTCGCCGAGCGGCGTCAGCAGCGTCGTCTGCCGCGAGAAGCCGACCACCTCCGCGAGCAGCGTCGGCTGGTTCGGCGTGCGAAGCTCGCAGATTTCGCCGAGCCGCGCGCGAATGCCCGTCGCATTCAATATCTGTCCGACCGCGTGGTTGACGCGGCCCTGCACCGACACCGGCGAGAAAAACGCGAGCCCCGCGTCGAGCTCGCCGACGAGGCGGCCGCGATCGAACGGCACGCCGTCGTCGTCGCCGCTGCCGAACGGCTGCGTATCGTCGAGCGGCGCGTTCATCGCGCGGCGCCCTTCAGCGCGTCGCGGCGGATCGCCTGACGCAACGCGTCGATCTGCAGGTCGAGGCTCGCGTCGATGCGCCCGGACGGCGTCTCGACCGTGCATGCGTGGCGTTCGAGCTGCGCGTCCTCGACGATGCGGATCTTCTGCCGGTTCGACTGCCCCGCGAACGCGCCGTCGAGCGCGTCGCGCATCTCGTCCGTGCGGCCGGGCGCGACGCGCACGATCAGGAACGCCTCGTCGCGCACGAGCGGCGCGATCCGCGCGAGCGCGGCCTCGTACAGCTTCTGCGTGTTCATCTCGCCGACGATCGCGCGCACGGCTTTCACGACGATATCGGCCATCGCGTCCTTCATCGTCTCCATCGTGCGCGTGGCGGCGAGCGCCTGCGTGTACGCCTGCGCGGCCTGCTCGCGCTGCGCGCGGCGCATGCCTTCGTCGTAGCCGGCCGCCTGGCGCTTGTCGAATTCGCGCTGCGCGTCGGCGACGATGCGCGCCGCCTCTTCATGCGCGGTCGCGATCACCGCCGACGCGTCGAGCAGCGCCGCGTATTCGCGCTCCTTGAGCACCTTGCGCTCCGACAGCAGTTGCAGGTTGTCGCTCGTGATCAGAAAAGCCAGTCCCATGACGCGAGCCTCTCGGGAATCAGAAACAGGAACATCAGTTCGCCGAACTGGTCGCGCTGCGCGCGGTTCAGCCAGTACGGCGCTTCGTCGTCGATCGCGCGGTTGAATTTCAGGCGCACGCGCCGCGCCACCGCGTCGCCGGCCACGCCGATGAAATCCGCGAGCAGCCGGCCGCCGCGCGCGCGGATCACGGCCGGCAGCGCGGCGGGATCGGCGCGCCACGGTTCGAGCGTTTCGGCGAGCGCGCCGAATTCCGGCGCGCGTTCGAGCGCGAGTTCGAGCGCATCGCCGCCGAGCCGCGCCGCGACTTCCGCGCGGATGCGCCGCCCGGCCAGCGCGTCGCGCAGCCATGCGCGGTGCAGCAGCAGCCCCGCATACGCGGCCAGTTGCTCGAGCGCCGCGCCCGGCAGCAGCGCGAGCCGCGCGCACGGATTCGCCACGGCGAAGTCGTGCCGGTCGGCCACGCCGTGGACGTCGAGCAGATGGCGCGCCAGCAGCTTGCGGCCGGCCGCGCCGAACGCGTCCGGCGAACGGTAGCGCGCGGGCCACTCGGCCGGCACGCGCGTCACGTGCAGATAGCGGTCGGGCCGCAGGTTGAAGTCGCAGACCAGCGCATGAAACGCGGCAGCGCGCGCGGCGGGCGGCGGCGCAAGCGGCTGCAGCCACGGCAGCAGCGCCGCCTCGGCCGCATCGCCCGACACCAGCGCGTGCGGATCGCTCATGCGCCGTCGCGCGCGCCGTCCGGCGTACGCAGCCCGCCGCCTGCCTGCTGCGCGGCCGCGCCGCCGCCCCCGTTCGCGCCGCGCGGCGCGCCGAGCAGGCCCGCGAGCCGCGCGCCGAACATCCCGCGCCGGGCAGCCGACAGCGCGATCACCGCGCAGGTCAGCAGGATCAGCGCGAACACGAGCCAGCCGAGCGGCGAGCGCAATCGCAGGATGTCCGACACCGCGCTGCCGATGCCGTCCACGCGCGTCGCGCGCGCGGCGGCCGGCTGCAGGAACAGCGACACGTTGTCGTACTGCAGCCCCTCGATGCTGTGCGCGACGAGATCCTTGACCATCGGCGCCATCGCGCGCAGGTCGACGCCCTGCCGGTATCGGATGTACACCGCGGCCGACGACGGCTTGATCTTGTCCGCGAGCGGATCGTTCTCCGGAATCACGACCTGCACGCGCGCGACCACCACGCCCTCGATGTCCTGCAGCGTGCGCGACAGATCCTGCGACACGCCATACAGGTAGCGCACGCGCTCCTCGGCCGGCGTCGATACGAGGCCCTGCTTCTGGAACAGCTCGCCGAGGCTCGCATAGCTCGGCTTCGGCAACCCGTTCGCCTGCAGCACCGTGAGCGCCGCCTGCATGTCGCCGTCCGCGACGCTCACGAGCCACGCGTTGCGGTCCGACGTGTCGCGCGCATCGTTGTCCTTCGACGCGCTGATGCCCGCGTCGCCGAGCACCGCGACCATCTGGTTCGCGTCGCGCTCCGACAGGCCCGAGTACAGCTCCTTCTGGCACCCGGCCAACAGCACGAGCAGCCCCGCGAGCAGCGCGCGCGCCGCCCGGCTGCGCCACGCATGCGTGCGCGGCGTCGAATCGATCGTCGTCATCGTTTGTCCGCTTCAGGGCGCGTGAGGCCGCTTGCGGCCCGCACGCGCGCCATCACTCCTGCGTCTTCAGCACCGTGTGCGTGAAGCCGTTCGCCGCCTGTGCAACCGACAGGCTCAACTGGTATTCCGAAATCGTGGTGGTTGCCGTCCACTGGAAATCCATCGCCTTCACCATCGTCATCAACGGATCGCTGCGGCTGTCCGCCATCGACGTCAGCATCTCGCTGCGGTGCTTGTCGATGTTCGCGTACCGCGCATCGAGATCGTTGCCGTACGTGCGCAACCGCTCGACGAGCGACGACTGGTTCGCCTGCGCGGGCGTCATCTGCACGGCCGGCGCCGCATCCGCCAGCGCGCGCGACATCGCGACGCCCGACGAAGACGGCGGAGCGGCCGGCGACGCGCCCGGCTGCATCAGCGCATCGAACTGGCGCACCTGCGCCGGATCGGACGTCGCGCCCGTTTGCTGCGCGGCGCTCGCGAGCGCGGCTGCGCCCGGCGGCGCCGCGCCTACGCCTGTTACCGACATGATCGTGTCCTCCTTGACCGGCAGAGCCGGGAACGGGCCGGCCGGCACGCACCCACGCCGCACCGGGCGCCCGTCACGGGCGGCCCCGGCATCCGGCGTCGCGCGGCACGGCCGGCGACCGGCGTCACGCGCGGCCGGCGGAACTCAGGTGTTGCGCAACCTGGGCATTCGCCGTCCCCTCCTGCGCGGTCACTGCGTTGCTGGTTTCGAACGTCGCAGTCGATTGCTGAACCTGGAAGTTGATCTTGGTCAGTTCGAGCTGCGTCTTGGTCAGGTCGTCGGCCTGTTGCTGGACCTGCTTCGTGTCGGTGGCGCTACCTGCGGCGGCAGTCATGTTTCGCTCCTTTACGTCAAGTTCACTTGCGTTGCCGGCGGCAGCCCCATGCCCCGCCGATGACGTGACGCGCCGCCTGCCGGCGACGTGTCGCGTAATGCGCGCACCGCGAAACGCGTTGCGCCTGATCCGTCGCGGCGCTAATGCGCCGCCTCCTTCGTCGACGCAGTCGATGCACCGGCCGCGGGCGCGCCCGGCAACAGCGTCGGCCCCGGCACCGGTTGCGCGACGCCCGCCGCCGCGCCGCTCGCGAGCGGCGGGACGGGCGGCGCCGGCGCCTGCTCGGGCGCACTCGCCGCCGTGCCGCCGAGCGGCATCGTGATGCGCTGGCCGTTGCGTTCGAACACCACGGCGTCCGGCCCGATCGACACGACGGTCGCGCCCTCCTTCAGCCGCGCGCCTTCGAAATAGCGGCTGCCGTCGACCGTCTCGATGTAGCGCTGGTCGCCGTCGCCGGCGAACACGGTCGTGATCTCCGGAATGCCGGCCGTGCCGCCGAGCGTCGTCGCCGTGCGCGGCGCGGCCGCGTCGGCATCGCGCACGTGATCGACCACCTCGAGCGCCGGGCGGGCGTCCTTCATGTAGTTGCGGATGCGCGGCTCGATCTGCGCACGCGCGGCCGTGCCCGTCAGCTCGATCCGCCCGCGCCCGAGATACGTGACCGTCAGCGCCGTGTCGCTGAAATAGGTCTGCGCGGTCGCCACGAGATCGCTGACCACGTAGATGTTGCCCAGCGCCGCGTTGTCGACGCCCGCGACGATCTGCGCGACGCGCTCGCGCGCGGCCGGGTCGCTCACGTAGCCCGACACGATCACGCCGTCGTCGCGCGGCGCGACGGCCAGCTCCGGATACGCGTGCAGCAACTGCTGCAGCCGGTGCGTGCGCGCGAGCACCGATTCGTGCTGCCACGGCAGCCGCCCCGACCACGCGACGAAGCCGTAGCCGAGCGCGCCGAGCAGCACGCCCAGCCACAGCGCGACCAGCGCGATCACGAGCCGCCGGCTGCCGAGGCGGCGCAGCCCGCCCGTGAGCCAGCCGAGCCACGCGGCCTCGCGCGCGGCGTCCGGCGCATCGGTTTCGTCGGGCACCGCGACGCTCGCCTGCGCATGCCGCGCGATGCCGAGCCGGATCGAGCCGACCGTCACGACGTCGTTCGGCGTCAGCGAGCGGCGCCCGCTGCCGAGCGGCTCGTCGTTGAACAGCACCGGCGCGCCGGCGTCGCCGCCATGGTTCTGCACCGTCACCGCGAGCGAGCCGACCTGCAGGCACACCTGTTTCGCGCCGATCTCGCGATCGGGCAGGATCACTTCGCAATCGGCCGCCGTGCCGACCCAGTTCGCGCCGCGCGCGAGCGACATCGTGCGGCCGTACATCGGCCCGCTCAGGAAGCACAGGTTCCACGGCGACGCGAGCGCGGCCGAACCGGCCCCTGCGCCTCCCGCGCCGCCGGGCAATGCGCCTTCGCCGTGCGGATCAATGATGCTCGTCGACATGCGTGACCACTCCTGCGGTCGTCGCCGGCTGCGCCGCCGCATCCGGCGGCGGCGGCAACGCGGGCGGACCGAACTTCGTGCCGGGCAGCGGCTTCGGCGTCAGCGGGACGGCGATGTCGTTGTCCGGCGGGCGGTACATCGACATCCCTTCCTGGTTCGCCGGACCGTCGACGCCGGGGTTCACGGGCGCGCCGTCCGGGGCATACATCGACGCGGTCGTCACCACGCGCGGCGTCAGCAGATAGAACCGCTCCATGTGATTGCCCGACTTGTCGGTGTACTTGAACAGGTTGCCGATCAGCGGGATGTCGGACAGCCAGGGCACGCCGCTCTTGTTCAGCCGCACCTCGTCGTCGTTGAAACCGGCGATCAGGAGGCTCTTGCCTTCGTCGATCATCGTCTTGGTGACGATGTTGCGCTGCTGGATCACCGGCACGTTCGACACCGCCTGTCCCGGCACGATATTGCCGTCCTGGATGTCGATCGACATCATCACGCTCTGCGGATTGCCCGAGACGGCCGCCGCATTGCGGATCGCCTCGTCGACGATCATCGGCGTCACCTTGATGCTCGTGCCGGTCGTCACGCTGTACAGCGACGAATCCTGGTAGCCCGGCACCTGCACGTAGAACTGCGTGAGGTTCTCGAGGATCGCCTCGGTGTTGTCGAGCGCGAGCACCTTCGGCTTCGAACGCAGCTGCGCCTGGCCCTTCTGCGCGAGCGCGTTCACGCGCGTGAGCAGGTAATTGCGCAGCGACCCGCCGATCGACGCGGTCAGCGCGATGCCGGTCGGCATGAAGGTGCCGGTCGACCCGGTTTCGGACGCGCCGACGCCGAACGTGAGCGGCGGATTGCCGGCGCCGTTGTACTGCGTGTTGCCGTTCAGCGGGTTCGCGCCGTTGCCGATCTGCACGTCGCCGTGCGTCGTGTGCAGGCGCCAGTCGATCCCGAGGCTGTCGAGCGAATCCTCGTTGATGTCGATGATCGTCACGTTGATCTCGACGATGCGCGGCCGCTCGTCGAGCTGGCCGATCAGCGACTGGTAGCGGTACATGTTCTCCGGCAGGTCGCGCACGATCACCGCGTTGATCGCCGGATCGGCGACGATCTGCGGCAGCGTGTCGCCGCCGTTGTTCGAGAACGGCGAGAATCCGCCGCCCAGGCTGCCGTCCGTACCGCCGTAACCGCCCTGCCGCGGGCCGCCGGAAATATCGGGGAAATCGAGCCGCGGCACCGCGATCGTCAGCCCCGAGCCGAGCTTCACCTGCCGCGCGGCCTGCCCGAGCGGCGTGCTCGACGGCGCCGCGGTCGTGCCGCCGCCCTTGCCGAACAGCTTGCGCAGGATCGTCGCGACGCCCGGCACCGTCACTTCCTTGCCCGAGCGGTTGATCGTGAAGTCCGACGCCCAGCCGTATTTCAGCCGGAACGCGCGGATGTCCGCATGCGCGCCGTTCGCCGACGGATCGCCGACCGAGCCGACCGCCTGTCGCACCAGCTCGACATAGCGGCGCGGGCCGGCCACGTATACGCTGTTCGTGCGGTCGTTGATCACCAGCGTGTAGCGCTTGTCCGGAATCTGCATCGCCTGCAGCGCGCGGCCGATTTCGCCGGATGCGTTCGGCGGGATCGGAATCATCTGCGTCTGCGACTGGTCGGCCGGATCGACGTACAGGAACGAGCCGTCGTAGTACCACGTGAGCCCGTAGGTCGAGCAGATCGTGTCGAGCGTCTGCTGCGGCGTGCCGGAGAAGCGGCCGCTGATCACGCCGTCGACCTTCGGGTCGACCACCGCCGTCACCCCCTGCGACGACGCGAGCTCGCGGATGAAATCGCCGATCTTCTTGCCGTTCGCGACGATCGTGAACGGCTTGTTGCGCCAGCGCAGGTCCGCGGCGCGCGCATGCTGCGCGGGCGCCATGCACAGCGACGCCGTGAGCAGCGCGGTCGCGCACACGGCGAGCGCGGCCCGTTGCAGGCTGCGCGGTTGAAACCGGATCGAGGCGACGCGTCGACGCATCAAAGGACTCCTGTGGAAGAAACGAACATGCGTTCCAGCGCCTGCTGCGCGAAGCGCAGCACTTCGCCGCCGAGCCAGCCCGACAACAGCACGAGCGCGACCATCACGGCGATCAGCCGCACCGCGATGCCGATATTGGCGTCCTGCACCTGCGTGACGGCCTGCAGGATCGCGACGACGAGGCCCGTGACGGTCGCGATCAGCACGATCGGCAGCGACAGCAGCAGCACCAGCATTAGCGCCTGGCGCGTCAGGTCGAGGATCGTCGAGCTCGTCATTGCACGGCCCCCGGCGCGCGCACGTCGGCGCCCGCGCCGACCGTGCCGTCGTCCGGCGGGTTCTTCACCCAGCCGACCGTATGCAACTGCACGTCCTCCTCGACTTCCTGGTACGACAGCACCGCGAGTTCGGGCAGCACCGGCTGCAGGATCGTCTTCACGTAGCGGCGCGCACCCAGCGCGACCATCACCGCGAGCCGCGCGGCGCCCGGCGCGTTGCCGTGGCCGCCGGAGCCGGCCGCCTGCGCGGCCTGCACGATCGCGCGCACCTGCTCGCCGATGTCCTGCTTGACCGCGCTCGACAGCGCGAGGAAATTGCCCTGCTTGGTGCGCATCACCGCGCTTTCGATCCGCTCCTGCAGGTTCTGCTCGAACAGCACGACCCGCAACTGGCGCGCCGTGCCCGCGTGACGATCGGTGATCATCCGGCGCAGGTCGACGCGCACGAGTTCGACCAGCGCGATCACGTCGTCGGGCTCGTTCGGCGCCCACGTGATCAGGCTCTCGAAAATCACGCGCAAATTGCGGATCGGCACCTGTTCGGCGAGCAGCCGGCGCAGCACCTCGGTCACGCGCTGCAGCGGCACGAGCCGCGTCAGTTCGCCCACGAGCTCCGGATGATCGCGGCGCACCAGATGCACGAGCGCCTGCGTCTCCTGGATGCCGAGCAGCTCGTCCGCATGCTGGCGCACGATCTGCTCGACGTGCGCGGCCAGCGCGCCCTCGCTCGACAGCCATTTGCCGTCCGGCGCCGCGCCGTCCGGCTTGATCCACAGCGCGGTCGCGAACGGGCCGAACGCCTCGGCCGGCTGGCGCTCCGCACGCTCGGGCAGCGGCGCGACGCCGTCCCACAGCAGCCAGCCCGGCTTCAGCGCGCCGTGCGCGACGAGCACGTCCTGCAGGTAGATCCGGTACGTGCCGGCCGGCGCGCCGTCGTCGTCGTTCAGCGTGATGCGCGGAAACACGGTGCCGATATCGGCGTCGACGCGCGCCTTCGCGCTCGACAGCGCCGCCTGCAGTTGCGCGAGATTCAGGCCCGTGCGCAGGTCGTCGGACAGCGACACCGCGATCAGCGACGTGACGCCCGCCGCATGCGACACCTTCGCGGGCTGGCCGTCGTCGGCCGCGCCGACGCGCCCCGCCACATGAATCAGGTTGAAGCTCGGCGCGGACGTCTTGCGCTTGAGCTGCGAGAACGCGAAGGCGCCGAGGCCGAGCGCGATCAGCGCGAACGACCATTTCGGAAAACCGGGCACGACGAGAAAACCGGTCAGCACGAACGCGGCGATCAGCAGCGCACGCGGGTGCGCGCCCAATTGCTCGCCGAGCTGTTCGCCGAGCTGGCGCTGCCGCGCATCGCGCGTCGCGACGCGCGTCGTCACGATGCCGGCCGCGATCGACACGAGCAGCGACGGAATCTGCGACGCCATCCCGTCGCCGACCGTCAGGATCGCGTAACGCTGCAGCGCCTCGCCGATGTCCATCCCGTGCATCAGCGTGCCGACCGCGATCCCCGCGACGATGTTGATGAACGCGATCACGAGGCCCGCGATCGCGTCGCCCTTCACGAACTTCATCGCGCCGTCCATCGCGCCGTGCATCTGCGATTCCTGCTCGAGCTTCTCGCGGCGCTCGCGCGCTTCGTCGGCGCTGATGATGCCCGCGCGCAGGTCGGCGTCGATGCTCATCTGCTTGCCCGGCATCGCGTCGAGCGAGAAACGCGCGCCGACTTCGGCCACCCGCTCCGACCCTTTCGCGATCACGATGAACTGCACGACCGCGATCACGAGGAACACCACACCGCCCACCACCACGTTGTTGCCGACCACCAGCCGCCCGAACGCGTCGATCACGTGGCCGGCATTCGCATGCAGCAGGATCAGCTTGCACGACGCGATGTTCAGCGCGAGCCGGAACAGCGTCGTAAACAGCAGCAGCGCGGGAAACGACGAGAAGCTGACCGCGGACGGCACGTAGGTCGACACCGTCAGCAACACGACGCTCGCGGCGAGATTCAGCGAGATCATCCCGTCGAGCGCGGCCTGCGGCAGCGGCAGGATGAACAGCGCGACGACCGCGACGATGAAGGTCGCGAGAAACAGGTCGGCGCGCGGCGACGCGCCCCCGAGGCGCCGTCCGGACACGCCGCGGCCGGCGGAAAACCACCGCTGCCAGTCGCGGGAGAGCGCCTTCGGTTCAGCCATCGTGCCGTTGTCCTGTCGTTGTCGCCGGCTGGCACGGGCAACCCTTTCCCGTGCTGCGCGGACCGTTGAATGGGACGAGTGTAGCGACGGGAAACGGCGGAAAAAGAAGCGCGCCTCGTAGCGCGAAAGCGCGTTTTCCTCAGACGATCGAATCGGACTACGAAACCCGGCGGCCCGTTCGGACACGTGCCGCCGGAACCGCTTCCATCGCGCGCCGGGGGCCGGCGCGCGCCTGCGACGGACGTCGGATCAGGACGGCAGCCGCCGTGCGGCGAGGTACGCGAGCTGCGCGCGGTTCTGCACGTTGAAGAGCTTTTCCAGCGAGCGAATGTGGTGCCCGACCTTGTGCAGCGACGTACGCAGCGCGCTCGCGATCTCCTGGTCGGACAGCCCGTGCACGAGCCGGTCGAGCACCTGCTGCTGCTCGTCGCCGAGCGCGAAGCCGCGCATGCGCGCGACCCGCGCCTCGAGGAACGGCAGCGCGACGCGATGCACGGCAAGACTGACCGACAGCGCGCCGCCGATCACGCGATCGTCGATCCAGTCGGTGCCGTGCGTTTCCGACGTCACGTTCACAGCGACGCGCAGGTCGAGGCGCGGCGCCGACAGGCCGAAGATCACGCCGCTGTTCATCGCATGCGCGCGCAGATGGCCGGCGAGCGCGAGCACCTTGCGGTCGCCGCTGCCCTGTGCGGCCGCCTCGATCTCGTCGAGCCGCCACGCGACCGGGAAGCCGCTCTGCCGCACCTGGGCGAAGCGCGGATCGCTTTCGTACAGCATCCCTTCGATGAACGGCTGCATGAACGTCGCCGGCGCGAGGTCGCGCAGCAGATGCGCGCGCAGAATGCGCCGCCCGATCATTTCGTACGCGCCGTAACCGAGCGTACTGAATCCGATTTGCCGCAATCGCGCATGGCATTGCGCGAAATCGAATGACGCAAGGTCGCTTTTACCGGACGTTATTTGAATACCGGTAAAAACGTCACGCTCGATTGCATGATATTCGTTCGAATAAGCGGCAGCGGCCGCTATATCGGCTTGTGAGAACCACTCGACGCGTGGTGCGCCGTCAGCATATGTCATGAGGAGCCCGCCCTTTCCCAATATGTGAAACTGCGCCCCGTCACGATCTGGTCTTTTCTTTATGATTTTCTGGTCGTCGCCATATGCGTGCGAATATGAACCTTTCGCCGCCATTCGTATTACGGCATATTACGCACACACCGGCATTTTTGTACAATGCCCCCGCGTTTCGTCAGGGATGACGATCGGCGCATATCACAACGATGCTCGGTCGCACCGCCGCGAATGCCGTACACGACACGGCCGCCGCCAGGCGATGCGCGTCGATTCCGAGGGATGGCTCATGTCCGATATTGCATTGCATGAAGAAGCGGTCGCCCCAACCACCTTGTCCCGCTCGCCGCGCGGATCGAATGCAGGCGCGGACGCGCTGCGCGAGCGCACCGTGCAGGTCGTCTGGTGCGACGACGTGAAACGCGGCGACGTCGCGCAGCCGCACGCGCCGAAGCTCGGCGTCGCCGACACGCTCGCGCACGCGCAGAGCACGGCCGAGCGCAACCGCATCGTCTCGAGCCTGCTGCATCTGACGGGCTTCTCGACATTCGCGTACTTCGCGCTCGAATTCGCACGCGAGCGCGTCGAAAGTCTTTACCTGCACGAAGCGTTCACGCCGGCCACCTATCGCGGCGACTACGTCCGGCACAACCATCACGACGTCGATCCGCGCACGCTCGGCGCGCGCGTGTGCAACATGCCGATCGTGTGGGACCTGCAGCAATTGCGCCGCGAACACCGCGAGCGCGACGACGCGCCGTGCGTGAGCCCGGCCGCGCTCGACGGCTTCCTGCAGACGATGCAGGACGACGGGATGTGCAGCGGCATCATGTATTCGATGGCCGTGCCGGGCACGCGGCTGCACGCGTTCATGAGCTTCACCGCGCCGCGCCGCACGCGCGAATGGATCACGCCGGCGACGATCGAGCAGGCGCTGTCGATCGGGCTGTCGGTACACAAGTTCGCGTCGCCGCAATTGATCTCGACGTCGCGCGAGCGCGCGGTCAACGGGCTCACGCCGTTCGAGCAGGAGTTGCTGCTCGGCATCGCCGAAGGCGCGTCCGACAAGGAAATCGGCCGGCGCCTCGACACCAGCGCGCACAACGTCGACTATCACCTGCGCAAGCTGCGCAAGCGCTTCGGCGTCGCGAACCGGATCCAGCTCACGTACCTGACGTCGAAGCTCGAGCTGATCTGAGCACGGGCGCGGCGCGGGCGCTGCTTCGCGAAACCGGGCGCGCAAACGCGCATGCCGGCCTCGCGGGCCGGCATGCATGGGTTGCGACGCGGCGCCGGGCTCGGCGCCGCGTCCTGTCAGACGGGCTGCATTACTTCAGCAACGTCATCTGAACGACCTTCACGATCACGAGACCGACCGCGATCACCAGATAGCCGCGCAGCACGGCCATCCAGATCCGCGTCGCGAGCGTCATGTTCTGCGGCTCGAGCGTGTCGAGCGGCGGCATGCGCCACGTGTCGCGCAGCGAACGATCGACGGCCGGCTCGACGACGCGCCTGTGGCGCCGAATCAGTACCGTCGCGAGATAACCGGCGATGGCGAGCACGGTGCCGCCCACCAGCACGTCGACGATCGCTTCCCCGCTGATGTCCGGATACATCACCGACGCGGTCAGGATGATCGACAGCAGCACCAGCACCCAGATCACCGCGCCCGTGAACACGTTGAGCTTCGTCGAGTTGACCCAGGGCCCCAGCACCTGGCGGTCGTTGCACAGCACCAGCAGGAACACCGTCGCGCTCGGCAGCAACACGCCGGCCAGCGTCTGCACGGCTTCGGTCAGCAGCCCGAGCGGGCTGCCCGGGATCAGCACGAGCGTGGCCGCGGCCGCGACGATGCCGAAATAGACGAGATAGAAGCCCTTCGCGTCGGTCACGCCGCGGTGCAGCGAGTGGCGGATCTTGAACACGTCGCCGATCGCGTACGCGGTCGACAGCGACACAGCCGCCGCGCCGATGATGCACGCGTCGAGCAAGGCGACCGCGAACAGCGTCGCGCTCGTGCGGCCCGCATACTTCTCGAGGCCCGCGATGACGCCGCCCGCATCGGTGAAGTTGCCGGCTTCCGGATGGCCGCCGAACAACGCCGAGCTGAAGCCGATCATCGCGACCGCCCCCACCAGCACGAACGCGATGCCGATCCACAAGTCGGCCTTTTCGTATTTCATGAAGCGCGGCGTGATGCGCTTGTCGATCACGTAGCTCTGCTGGAAGAACAATTGCCACGGCGCGACCGTCGTGCCGACGATGCCGATCACGAGCAGCATCACGTCGGACAGCTTCGCGTGCGCGGGCCAGTTCGGCACGAAGAAATCGCGCGTCATCTGCGCGACCGGCGGGTGGATCGAGACGAGCACCGGCACGAGCAGCAGGCTCAGCACGCACAGCCCGATCGCGAACCGCTCGAAGCGCCGGAAATCGCCGGTACTGACCGCGGCCATCGTCAGCGCGGCGGCGACACACACGCCGGCCACCTTCGGCAATCCGAAGAAATCCAGCACGAACGTGATGCCGATGAACTCGGTGACGATGGTCAGCGCATTGAGCAGGAACAGGTCGATCACGCTGAACGCGCCCCAGAACTTGCCGAAGCGCTCGAAGATCAGGCGCGCATGGCCGACGCCCGTGACCGCGCCGAGGCGCAGCACCATTTCCTGGTTCACGTACAGCACGGGCACGAGCAGCAGCAGGGTCCACAGCAGCGTCGTACCGTAGTTCTGGCCGGCCTGCGTATAGGTGCCGAATGCGCCGGCGTCGTTGTCGCCGACCATCACGATCAGGCCCGGGCCGATGATCGCGAGCAGCGTGCGCAGGCGCGCCCACCACGTGCCGCGCGCGCCGGTGTCGTGGTGCGCGATCGTGCCGAGCGCACCGCGGATGTCGCCCAGATGGGCTTCGTCGAGCACGGCGCTGCGATCGACCGCGATCGGTGGAGAGACGTTGGAGGGCGTGGACATGATGTATTCCGTACGGCTAAGGGTTGTTCGATGAGCGTGTGACCTTGGCATGCGCACGCGGCGCCAGCCCGCGGGCGGCCGCGCGTGCGCATGCCGAGGCGCGCTCGGCGTTTCTTCTCAGTGGATCAACGATTTCAGCTGGTTCAGCAGGCGAGCGAACACCCGCGGACGGGCATCGAGCGTCAGCATCGCGTCGTAGTGGTGGCGCGATTCCGTGACATGCGGAAAGTTCGACAGCAGAAGGCCGAAGTTCATGGTCTGGCTCCGTGCGGCGACGGCAGGCGTGCCGGCCGCGTCGTGGGCGCGGGGCCAGTCCGGGGCCTGAACGACGTGTCAGGCTAGTCGGCCGGATTGCCCCCGCGACCCGGGTTCAAAAGGGTCTGCGTATGCAACGGGCATAAGGGACAACTGTCACTGTCGTTCATGGCGGCTCCTGTGCGGTGTTCCGGAGAACACGGTTGACCGCCGACCGGCTTGCGAGGCGGCATTCGCGCGCCCGGAGAACGGATGCGCGAACGCGGCCGCCTGCCGGGCGGCGGTGAAACCGGGCAACGCATGCGAAAACGCATCACGCTAACCGGCGCGAATCAGGGTGCACGTAGGGAGTGACTGCGGAATACTGCTGCGCGCACCGTTTGCCCGGGAGACAAACGGCGGCTTCGATGAGGCGCGGACGTCGGTCGCTCAGGCGGAAATTTCGTTCGAAGATCGACTACTGCAGGCGTCCAAGGCGGCGGCCCCAAGAGTGAAGATGGCGGATTCTATGGACCGCCCGAAAGTGAAGTCAACCCCTCGAAACCCCATTTCTCGAAATAAATTTCCCGCCCGCCGCGACTGAAAGATTTCGCCCCGAAATAACGTTCCGAAACCTTTCAGCGCCGTCATGAGACGGCCACGCGCCGATGCGCGCGAACAACGGCCCGACACCCCGCCGCGCGTCCTTTTAGCCATCGGCGGGCGGCCGCGTGGCGGTGCCGCTGCGCCGCGACGCGCGCACCACACAGCGCCTCTTTCGTGCGTTTTTTACTTGCGCCGCAGCAAAAGTCGCGACTACAATCCGCCCCAATTCATCACGGGAGTCCCACCGTGGACACATGCTCTAGTTGCAGTTCGATGCCGGTCCAGGCCGGCCAAGCCATCGCGAGATAGCAGCCAGACGCATGTCTTTTGCCGCTAGCTCGCACTCGCCGGGTTAGCGCGCCTCCACCCGTGCCGGCCATCGCCGGTTCGTCAGTCGCACGCTCCGCCATGTTCCATCCTCCGATCGCAGGCCGCGTCACGCACCCGCGCTCGATCACGTCGTCCGGCGTTCGCCGGACGGAACGGAGGCAGCGTCATGTTCTTTCAATCGTTCGCGCTCAGACTCAAGCGCATCGTGCACGTCACGTGCAACCGCTCGTTTTCCGGCCGCTCGCCGCTCGCCCGGGCATTCGGCCGCTGGCGCGGCCTGGCGCTCGCCCATGCGCCGGCGGCGCCGCGCCCGCTCGACTGCCTGCTGATCGCCGCGACGGCGACCGCGGTCGCGCTCGCCGCGCTGCTGTGCTCGGTCGCGCCCCGCGTCGGCTTCGCGCAGGTATGGCGCGTCGGCGGCTGGCTGCCGTAAGCCCCTTCCCGGCGCGGGCCGTGTCGTCAAACGCCCCGCGTCCCGTTCCCGTTTCCTCAGCTTAACGAATCAAACTGCCAACGGAACCCAAATGAAGAACCTGCTCTCGTCCGTCCCGCGCAAGCGTCGCGCCGATGCGCTCGCCACGCTGCTGCTGTCGCTCGCCGCCACCTCCGCATTCGCACAAGCATCGTCCGCCGCCGAACCGGCGGCCAGCGCGAGCGATGCCGCCGCCCCCGCGCAACAGGCTGCGGATGCCGCCGCGCCCGCGCCCACCGGCCTCTGGGAACGCTCGAACCTGCTCGGCAACATGGGCGGCCTGCGTGACGTGCTCGACGAGCACGGCGTCACGCTGAGCCTGCAGGAAACCAGCGAGTACCTGTACAACACGTCGGGCGGCACGGGTCGCGGCGGCGCGTACCAGGGGCTCACGCAATTCGGTTTCGACGTCGATACCGGCAAGGCGATCGGCCTGCCGGGCGGCACGTTCAACGTGTCGGGGCTGCAGATCCACGGCACTAACCTCACGCAGCGCTACCTGCAGACGTTGCAGACCGCGACCGGCATCGAGGCCAATTCGACCACCCGCCTGTGGGAACTCTGGTACCAGCAGTCGCTGCTCGACGGCAAGGTCGACGTGAAAGTCGGCCAGCAGAGCGTCGACCAGGAATTCATGGTGAGCCAGAACGCGGCGACGTTCATGAACGCGACCTTCGGCTGGCCCGTACTGCCGTCCACCGACCTGCCGTCCGGCGGCCCCGCGTATCCGCTGTCGTCGCTCGGCGTGCGGCTGCGCGTGAAGCCGGCCGACGCGTGGACCGCGATGGTCGGCGTGTTCGACGGCAACCCGGCCGGCCGCGCCGACGGCGACGCGCAGGTGCTGAACGCGCATGGCACCAACTTCAACCTGCGCAGCGGCGCGTTCGTGATCGGCGAAGTGCAGTATGCGCTGAACGCGCCGGCCGCCGATCCGAAGGCCCCGCAGCCTGCCGGCCTGCCCGGCACGTACAAGCTCGGCTTCTGGTATCACTCGCAGCACGCGAACGATCCGCGCTACGGCACCGACGGGTTGTCGCTCGCCGATCCGGCAAGCAACGGCACCCCCGCCACGCATCGCGGCAACTACGGCTTTTATGCGGTCGCGGATCAGATGGTGTGGCGGCCGTCCGCCGACAGCCCGCGCTCGGTCGGCGTGTTCGCGCGCGTGATGGGCTCGCCGGGCGATCGCAATGTCGTCGATTTCGCCGCCAACGCCGGCGTGACGCTGAAGGCGCCGTTCGCCGGACGCGACAACGACGTCGCCGGCATCGCGATCGGCTACGCGAAGATCGGCTCGCATGCGCGCGGCCTCGACGGCGACACCGGCGCGTACACGACGCCCGGCTATCCGGTGCGCCGCGCGGAGACGGTCGTCGAAGCGACCTACCAGTACCAGGTCGCGCCATGGTGGCAGGTGCAGGCCGACCTGCAGCACTTCTTCCGCCCGGGCGGCGGCATCCCGAACCCGAACGCGGCCGGCGCGCGCATCGGCGACGAAACGGTGGTCGGCGTGCGCACGACGATCACGTTCTGACGCCCGCCGCATGAAAACACGGGCCGGACGGCCGCTTGCGCGACGGTCCGGCCCGTGCGGTTGCTTGCCGTGCGGGCGGGCACACGGCCCGCGCCTCGGCTTACTCGCGGTGCATTACTCGCCGTACAGCCCCAGCAGCTTCAGCGTGACGCCGTTGGTCCAGCCGAAGCCGTCCTGCAACGGATATTCGCCGCCCCCGCCGCCGCCCGTGCCGGTGCCCTCGACCACGTATTTCTCGACGAGCTTGCCTTCGGTCGCATATACGTGCTTCACGTCGGACAGGAAACGCGTGCCGATGTCCTTCGCGAGCGCCGGTTCGCCGTAGCGGCGCAGCCCGTCGATCGCGATCCATTGCAGCGGCGCCCAGCCGTTCGGCGCATCCCACTGCTGGCCCGTGTTCTCGGTCGTCGTCGCGAGGCCGCCCGGCTGCAGCAGCGTCTTGCGCACTTCGCGCGCGGTCGCCTTCGCGCGCTCCGGCCACGCGACGCCCGCAAACAGCGGATACAGCGCGGCCGCCGTCACACCGTCGCGCGGCTTGCGCAATTGCCAGTCATAGTCGCCGTAATAGCCGCGACGGTTCCACAGGTAGTGATTGATCGCGGCCGCACGCCGCGCCGCGCGCCCCGAAAAATCGGCCACGCAGGCGATATCGCGCGTGATCGCGCAGCCCTTCACGATCGTCGTCTCGAGATGGAACATCAGGCTGTTCAGGTCGACCGGCACGATCGAGGTCGTGCGGATCGTCGCGAGCGTCTTGCCGTCGCCGAACCAGCGCGAGCTGTAGTCCCAGCCGCTTTCGGCGCCCGCGCGCAGGTCGCGGTACACCTCGTTCGCCGGGCGGGACGGCACCGATTTCGCGGTGGTCACGTCCTCGAGATACGACTCGTCGCGCGGCGTGTCGCTCGCATCCCAGTAGCGGTTCAGCACGGCGCCGTCGGGCATCGCGACCACGTTGCGCGCCGCCTGCCCGCGCGGCGTCGTGGTTTCGCCCTGCATCCAGTACGCATGTTCCTTGCGCAGCGCCGGCAGGTATTTCTGGTAGACCTTGTCGCCTTCGGCCTGCGCGGCGAGCGTGACCATGTACGCGAAGAACGGCGGCTGCGAGCGACTCGCGTAGTACGTGCGGTTGCCGTTCGGGATGTGCCCGATCGTATCGATCAGGTATGCGAAGTTGTCGAGCATGTCGTCGACGAGATCCTCGCGCCCCGACACCTGCAGCCCGAGCATCGTGAAATAGGTATCCCAGTAGTAGCCTTCGCGGAAGCGGCCACCCGGCACGACGTACGGCTTCGGCATGGGAATCAGCGAGCTGTACGGGGGCGCCGTGACGCTCGTGCGCGTGAGCTGCGGCCACAGCCAGTCGATATGCTGGCGCAGCGTCTGATTCGGCGGCGGCGTCACGCCGCCTTCCGGGGGCGGCGTGAAATGCTGGTCGACGAACGCCTTCAGCGAGAAGCCCGGCTGCGATTTCTGTTGCTGATACAACTGCACGATCGTCGCGGGATCGGTGTCGGGCGTGGCGTCGACGAAGGTCTTCTGGTCGGGATAGAGCTGCGCGGTCTGCACCGCGACGAACAGCTCGCCGTAGAGCTGGCTCGGCGGCGGCAGCAGCGTGCCCGACGCGGGAGCGGGAGCGGCTGCGGTGGCGGCAGGCGTCGCGGACTGGCTGGCCGCTTGCGCGGCGGCCTGGTTCGCACTGTCGGCCTGCGCGGCGCAACCGGCGACGGCAAGATAGGCGATGGCCAGTGCGGCAGCCCAGCGCAGACGCGGCGCGGGCGGTGACTGGCGCGACGGGAAGCGAGATGCAAGCGGTGCGGCACGACGTGACGTCATGGCGTGTCCCCTCCTTTCGATGTTGAGTGGATCGGCACGAGGTCTCGTTCGCGCGCGCGTTCGTCTCGATGGCCTTCGATCGATACGCGTCATGTTGTGGGGCGAATGGGTGCGACTGTCGCACGAAACATGCATATCAAGCAAGTTTCGATTCGCGCGACTCCCGGAGATAGCCGCGCACCGCCCGCCACGCACGCGTTTCGAGCGCATCCGCATCGGTCTCGCCGCGCGCGCCCGCCGCATCGACGATGCCTTTCACGATCGCGAGCAGGTCGTGTGCGACGACGTCGGGTGCGGCGACGCGCGGCGCATCCCGCAGCCCGAGCGCGTGCAGCAACGTCGCGTGGATGCGGTCCGCGACGCGCGCGGTGCGCGCGCCGAGCGGCAACCGCGCCTCCTCGAAATCGATCAGCCGCGCGAGCACCGGCCGGCGCATCTGGTGCGCGACGGCTCCACGCACCAGCGTGCGCAGCACGTCGTCGCAGGACGACAGCGCGGCCGCCCGGTCGACGTCGTCGAGCAGATGCGCACTCTCGCGCTCGACGAGCGCAGCGGTCAGCGCGTCGCGGTTCGGGAAATACTGGTAGAGCGAGCCGATGCTCACGCCGGCCAGCGCGGCGACCGCGTTCGTCGTGTAACCGTCGAAGCCGTCGCGCTCGAGAATGCGAGCGGCGGCCTCGACGATCGCATCGACCGTGGCCACCGAGCGGCGCTGGCGCGGCGCCTTGCGCGGCGAAAGCGGAATGCGCGACGACGATTCGGACATGGCGGAAGGCGAGTGAATATGAGCAAGCGCTCACATTTTAGGAACGCACTCCCATGCCGTCAAAAGGAATCGCGCCGGCCGGCCAACGTCGATGCGCTCGTCGCATTCGAGCTCGAATGCGCGTTCGACGCGCCGTGCGAAACACCGTTCGGAGATCGCTGCATCGATCTCCAGCCCGGCATCGAAAACGCGTCCGCGCCGCGCGTGCGGCATGCACCGGCACCGCATCGCTCGCCCATGCGCAGTCGTCCTTTGCCCGCCCCCTTCGGAAAAGACGACTGTTGCAACATGCGGAACAACTGTTGTCGCACGTGACGCAGCGGTCACATTGTGGGCATAATGACGCCTTTACCGCGCGCCCAGCCCATGTCGCCCGTCTTTCTAGCACCGCTCATCGTTGCCTGTGCGTTGTTCATGGAAAGCGTCGACGCGAACATCATCGTCACCGCACTGCCTGCGATGGCGAGGGACTTCGGGCACAACCCCGTCACCCTGAACATCGCGATCACGGCCTACGTGGTCGGTCTCGGCGTGTTCATTCCGATCTGCGGCTGGCTCGCCGACCGCTTCAGCGCGCGCGCCGTGTTCCGCACCGCGATCGGCATCTTCGTCGTCGGCTCGCTGATGTGCGCGGCGTCCAACTCCCTCGGCGTGCTCACGTTCGCACGCTTCATACAGGGCGTCGGCGGCGCGATGATGGTGCCGGTCGGCCGCATCATCATCTTCCGCGCGGTGCCGCGCTCCGATCTCGTGCGCGCGATGAACTACCTCGCGATTCCCGCGCTGTTCGGGCCCACGGTCGGGCCGCTCGTCGGCGGCTTCATCACGACCTACCTGCACTGGCGGATGATCTTCTTCATCAACGTGCCGATCGGCCTCTACGGGATCTACCTCGCGAGCAAGCACATCGCGAACACGCACGAGCCCGACCCGGGCCCGCTCGACTGGTTCGGCTTCCTGCTGTCGGCGAGCGGCGCCGCGCTGCTGCTGATGGGCCTCACGCTGATCGACGGTTCGCTCACGTCGCGCTCGAACGCGATCGCCATGTGCGCGGCCGGCGCCGCGATGCTCGCGCTGTACGTGCCGTACGCGCGCCGCAAGGAGCGCCCGGTGCTCGACCTCAGTTTCCTGAAGATCCCGACGTATCACGCGAGCGTCGTGGGCGGCTCGCTGTTCCGCATCGGGCTCGGCGCGGTGCCGTTCCTGCTGCCGCTCGCGCTGCAGGAAGGGCTCGGCATGAGCGCGTTCCACTCGGGGCTGATCACGTGCGCGTCCGCGCTCGGCGGCGCGGTCAGCCGCTCGACGGCCACGCATACGCTGCGCCGCTTCGGTTTTCGCACGGTGCTCATCTACAACGCGGCATTCGCGGGCCTGGCGATCGCCGCGTACGGCGTGTTCCATCCCGGCATGGCGACCTGGGCGATCTGGCTGATCGTGCTCGTCGGCGGCATCTTCCCCGCGCTGCAGTTCACGAGCCTGAATTCGATGATCTACGCGGACATCTCGCCGCGCGACGCAGGCCGTGCGACGAGCCTCGGCAGCGTCGTGCAGCAGATGTCGCTCGGCCTCGGCGTGACGGTGGCCGGCCTCGTGCTGCACGTGTCGCACTGGCTCCAGGGCCATCAGGCGATGGTGTGGTCGGATTTCTGGCCCGCGTTCCTGGTGGTCGGGCTGTGCTCGTTCGCGTCGATTCCGATCACGCGGCGGCTGCCGCCCGGCGCCGGCGACGAAGTCGCGCGCGGCAAGCGGCAATAAGCGGCATTAAGCGGCGGCCGACGCGGCCAATGACCTGTCGCGCGGCAACGGACGACGAACCGGAAAAACAAAAAAAATCAGCGGACATCCACACGGGGCCGGTGCACAGCCGCATGGATGTCCGCTCAGGGCTCCGGGTCTCCCGATGGGGGTTGGGAATCCCGGATTCGCTTCCTGCGTGCCATGGACATATGTGCGTCGGAAGCGGAATCGTTGCGCGCACTTGTCGTCGCGCCATGAACTGCACTATAGGGAAACTTGCAAAACGTATCTGTCAACCATTGTCAGACGCGTTGCGGCCGCGCGTCGCACGCGCGCGCCGCTTTCGCGCTAAAGTGGTTCCCGATCGCCACCCTCGACCGTCCTCCCGATGCTCACGCTCTCGCCCGCCGCCGCCCGCGCACTGCATCTCGCCGCCCAGGGCCTGCTCACGCCGCCGCGCCGCAAGGCGACCAAGTCCGACGTGCTCGACACGATCCGCCGGATGGCGCAGTTGCAGATCGACACCATCCACGTCGTCGCGCGCAGCCCGTATCTCGTGCTGTTCAGCCGTCTCGGCGATTTCTCGCCGCAGTGGCTCGACGAACATCTCGCCGAGGCGCGCCTGTTCGAATACTGGTCGCACGAAGCGTGTTTCCTGCCGATCGAGCAGTTCGGGCTGATGCGCTACAAGATGCTCGATCCGTCGGGGATGGGCTGGAAATATGCGGCCGAATGGCATGAGCAGAATCGTCCGGAGATCGAACGGCTGCTTGCGCGGATTCGCGAAGCAGGCCCCGTACGGTCGGCCGATTTCGCGCGCGAGGACGGCGTGAAGGGCAACGGCTGGTGGGATCGCAAGCCCGAGAAGCGTCACCTGGAAGTGCTGTTCACGACGGGCGAGCTGATGGTGTCGGAGCGCCGCAATTTCCAGCGCGTGTACGACGTGCGCGAACGCGTGCTGCCCGACTGGGACGATGCGCGCGACCTGCCGCCGCGCGACGCCGTGCTGCCCGCGCTGCTCGACTACACGTGTCGCGCGCTCGGCGTCGTGCGCGCGGACTGGGTGGCCGACTACTATCGGTTGCCGCGCCGTTCTTACCGCGCGGAGCTGGAGCGGCTCGCCGAGGCCGGCGACCTGATTCCGGTGCAGATCGACGACTGGAAGGAACCGGCCTACGTGCATCGCTCGCTCGACGCGCTGTTGCCGGCGGCCGCTGCCGACACGCTGCGCTCGACGGTCACGACGCTGCTGTCGCCGTTCGACCCGGTCGTGTGGGACCGGCGGCGCGCGTCGACGCTGTTCGGTTTCGACTACACGATCGAGTGCTATACGCCCGCGCACAAGCGGCGCTACGGCTATTTCTGCCTGCCCGTGCTGCATCGCGGCCGGCTGGTGGCCCGCGTCGACGCGAAAGCGCATCGTGCGCTCGGCACGTTCGAGCTGAAGGCCGTGCACGTCGAGCCGGGCGTGCGGTTCGGCAACGGGCTCGCGGCCGACGTCGCGAAGGCCGTGAAGAAACTCGCGGCGTGGCACGGCACGCCGGAGGTGACGGTCGGGCATGCGCCGCCGGAGCTGGTGAAGGCACTCGCCGATACGTAACGCGCGCACGTTCGGTCACGCAACCGGCCCACCTTGCGGCGCACGCGCCGCCGGCCGCGGATCAGTCGCGCAGCTTGCGAAAACGCGGTGTGCCGTCTTCGAGGTTGCCGTTGAACATCGCTTCCGGTCGTACCCACAGCCCGCGCGCATGCGGCCACAGATGCTCGTAGACGACCACCGATTCCTCGGTTTCGGAGTGGCGCGCAACGCCGATGTAGCGGTACAGGCCGCCCTTGTAGTGGCGGTGCGTCGCGAGCTGTTCGGCTTCCTGTTCGGTCATGGTGTGCTTCTCTTCGGCAAAAACGGAAAGCGCGTATTGTATGCGCTGCGCCGCGCGTCAGCGTTTCGTGTAGAGGTCGGGCCGGCGGATCTCCATCAGCCGCTCGGGGTTCGCGGACGGACCGAAACCGACCGGCCGATAGAGTTCGTGCGCATCGGTCGTGACGAGCATGATGCGGCGCAGCCGCTGCACCATCTCCTGCGCGAATATATGGTCGATCAGTGCGCGGCCGTAGCCGTTGCCGCGTTCGGCCGGCAGCACGAACACGTCGCACAGATACGCGAACGTCGCGTGATCGGTGACGAGCCGCGCGAACCCGACGAGCCGGTCGCCGACATACGCGCCGAAGCACAGCGAGCCCTCGATCGCCCGCTCGACCACGTCGCGCGGAATGCCCTGCGACCAATAGGCGTCGCGATGCAGGAAGTCGAAGATCGCGTCGACGTCGAGTTCGCGCTTGTCGGTGGAAAATCTGAGCGTGGCGGGAGTGGCAGCGGGCACGTCTGTTCTCCGGTGCGAGGGGCGGAAGGCGGAGCATCGACGATACCGCGCCGTGGGGTGCGGAACAAGGGGCACCAGTGTCCGCCGTGGACGAACAGCCGCACTGCCCGTCCTCGATTCGGCGACAATGGCATCCGCCGATAAACCGAGACGCCGCCTCATGACCTACCGCCTCATCGCCTTCGACTTCGACGGCACGCTCGCCGATTCGCTCGACAGTTTTCTCGCGGCACTGTCGGAAGCGTCGCGCCTGCACGGCTTTCGCGACGCCACGCCCGAACTGCGCCCGGCGCTGCGCGGCATGTCGGCGCGCGACATCGTCCGCGCGCTCGACGTGCCGATGTGGAAAGTGCCGCGCGTGACGATCGACATGCGCCGCCTGATGCGGCCGCGCCTCGCGCACGTGCGGCTGTTCCCCGGCGTCGACGAAACGTTCGACGCGCTCGCCGCGCGCGGCATCCGCATCGCGATCGCCACGTCGAATACCGAGGAGATCGTGCGCGACCGGCTCGGCCCGCGCGCCGGCGCGCGCGTCGACCATTTCGCCTGCGGCATTCCGCTGTTCGGCAAGGCGCGCCGTCTGCGCGCGCTCGTTCGCGAGGCCGGCGTGCACGCCGACGAAGTGCTGTACGTCGGCGACGAAATCCGCGACGCAGACGCGGCACGGCACGCACGTATCGCCTTTCAGGGTGTCGCGTGGGGCTATACGGCGCCCGACGCGTTGCAGGCATATTGCGCGACGCCGTTGCTGCCGCGCCTCGACGCGCTGCTCGATCGCGTGTAACGCTGTCACCCACGCCCCCCACTCACGCCGCCCTCTCGCCCGCCGCGCGGCCACCGCGACGGCCGCGACGCCATCTCACCGACGAAATACAGATGACACGCACGTGCATCTCATCCATTGCATGCGCCACGCGCACGCAAAAATTGCCGCCGACGCATGCGCATCAGGTACGCACTACCGGGCTGCACGCGTGCCCATCGATTCGTCTTACCAACCGTTACACAAGCCACAGCACGGTTGCACCTGCTACCCGACCGCTCTCCTAGAATCGGTCGGGCCGGATTCGACCGGCGCCGCGGCAGAGCGGCGGTCGAATCCGGCCCGGGCGCGCCCGGTCTCTCGCACAGCGACGGATCGCACGATCCGTTTTTCAACCAGAGCCCCGATCGAAAGGAGGTCCCATGAACCGCTTTCCCCACATTTCGCGCCTCGCCTTGTCTGCCGCCGGCCTGCTTCTCGTCGCCGTGACCGCGACCGCGCAAACCGCGCAACCGGCGCCCGCCGCGTCCGCTGCGCCGGCTGCAACCGCCACGCGCATTCACGAAGCCGACCAGGCCTTCATCACGGACGGCACGAAGACCGTGTCGACCCAGCACGACGCGGCACGCATCGCCGATTCGCGCACGTCGGACAGCCAGGTCAAGGCGTTCGCGCAACGCGTGTCGACCGACGATGCCAAGATCATCCAGGCGATGCGCGCGGCGAGCCCGCGCGGCGTCGACGTGCCGGCCAACGACCCGGACACGACCGTGCTGAACAGCATCAAGAGCCTGCGCGGCGCCGAGTTCGACAAGGCCTATATCGAACAGGTCGCGCTCGCCGGCCAGCAGAAGGCGATCTCGGCGTTCCAGGCCGAAATCGCGTCGGGCCGCGACACCAAGCTGAAGGAAGTCGCACGCCAGTCGCTGCCGATCCTGCAGGCGCACTACGCGGACGCGCAGAAGCTCGCGCAGCGTCATCACCTCGCATCGGCGCAGTAACGCGATGCAGCGCCGCGCATCGTGCGCGGCGCACCGTTTCCCCCGCCGTCGCGCTGCCGCCTCCCCTGCCGGCGGCGCGACGCACGTCGATCGTCGCGCGTCCCGCGTCACCGGTTACGTCGCCAGCTTCGCCTCGAGTCGCGCACGCACTTCCGGCCATTCGTCGTCGATGATGCTGAAGCGCACCGAGTTGCGCTTGCGGCCATCCGGCATGATCCGTTCGTGGCGCACGATGCCCTCCTGTTTCGCACCGAGCCGCAGGATCGCCGCGCGCGATTTCTCGTTCAGCTCGTCCGTCGTGAACTGCACGCGCACGCAGTGCAGCGTGTCGAACGCATAAGCCAGCAGCAACCACTTCGCTTCGGTATTCGCGCGCGTACGCTGCGCCGATTCGCTCAGCCACGTATGACCGATCTCGAGCTTGCGGTTCTTGCGATCGATTTTCCAGAAGCGCGTACTGCCGATTGCACGGCCCGACGCGCGCTCGACGATCACGAACGGCATCACGGTGCCGGCCGCCCGCCCCTGCAACGCCGTGTCGATGTAGGCGTCGATCGTCTGCGCGCCCGGCACGACCGTGACCGTGAGGTTCCACAACTCGCCGTCGGCCGCGGCGTCCAGCAGCGCCTGCCGGTCGGATACGTCGAGCGGGCGGAGGACGACACGTTCGCCTATGAGGGTCGGTTGCTCGAGGAAGGACGATGCGTCGGTCATGACGGGATTCCGGAAAATGAGGTCGATGGCAACGAAACGCCCATCATACGGTGGCGCCGCTAGCCGAGGTGGGCGGCCAGCCGGCGGCGGATCGCCTTCGCTTCGCCGCGCAACGCATCGGCGAACGCATCGACGAGCAGGCTCTTCGGCCGGTGCTCGGGCGCGATCACGCTGACCCGGTACGGGAACGAGCGCGTCAGCGGCCGCACGTGCAGGCCGCGGCCGACGAAATCGAGCGCCGTGAGCGGGTTGACGATCGCGGCCCCGAGCCCTTGCCGCACGAACGCACACACCGACACCGCCGACGGCGTGTCGACCACCGAACGCGGCGCGACGCCGAGCTGCGCGAACGCCTCGTCGATCAGGATGCGGTACGGATCGTTCAGCGACAGGCTCACGAACGGGCGGTCGGCGAGATCCGGCAGGTCGATCGCGTCCTGCGCGAGCAGCGGATGGCCGTCGGGCAACACGCACACCTCGTCGACTTCGAGCAGCGGCGTGAGCACGGTGCCGGCCGGCGCGACGTCGTGCTCGGTCAACCCGAGGTCGTAACGTTGGGCCGTGAGCCACTCCTCCAGCACCGGCGACTCCTGCGTCGCGACCGATACGCTGACGCCCGCATGCGCGTCGTGAAAGCGCCGGCACGCACCGGGCAGGATCGCGTGCGCGAACGCCGGCAACGCGATCACCGACAGCTGCCCGTCGCGAAACTCGCGCAGGCGCGCGGCCGTCGCCGCGACGCGTTCAAGCCCCACATACGCGAGCCGCACGTCGTCGAACAGCGTGAGCGCGGCCATCGTCGGGCGCAGCCGGCCGTGTGCGCGCTCGAACAGCGCAAAGCCGACGACCTGCTCCATCCGCGCCAGCTCGCGGCTGACGGTCGGCTGCGACGTGTACAGCATCTCGGCCGCGCGCGTCGTGCTGCCGGTGACCATCAGCGCGCGAAAAACCTCGATATGACGGTGCGTCAGCATGATCGTATATATCAAAAATGAATCGAATATCGACAGATAGGCATTTTACCGTATAGCCAATCAGGCGCATCATCCGGTTATCCGTTCATTCGATCCGATTCATCCGCCATGTCCCTCGATTCCCGCCAGCTCGCGACGCTCGCGCAGCAATACGGCACCCCGCTGTGGGTGTACGACGCCGACGTCATCCGCGACCGCATTGCCCAACTGCGCCAGTTCGACGTGATCCGCTATGCGCAGAAGGCGAATTCGAACATCCATATCCTGAAGCTGATGCGCGAGGAAGGCGCGTGTGTCGACGCCGTGTCGCTCGGCGAGATCGAACGCAGCCTCGCGGCCGGTTTCAGCCCGCGCGGCGAGCCGGAAGGCGTCGTGTTCACGGCCGACCTGATCGATCGCCCGACGCTCGCGGCGGTGCTCAAGCATGGCGTGACCGTGAACGCCGGTTCGCTCGACATGCTCGCGCGGATCGGCGAGCATGCGCCCGGCCACCGCGTGTGGCTGCGCGTCAATCCCGGTTTCGGCCACGGCCACAGCAACAAGACCAACACCGGCGGCCCGCAGAGCAAGCACGGCATCTGGATCGACGACGTGCCGCGCGCGATCGAGATCGTGCGCCAGTACGGGCTGAAGCTGGTCGGCATCCACATGCACATCGGTTCGGGCGTCGACTACGGCCACCTGTCGCAAGTGTGCGACGCGATGGTCGATCTCGTCACGTCGCTCGGCCACGACATCGACGCGATCTCGGCCGGCGGCGGCCTGTCGATCCCGTATCGCGACGGCGAACCGCGTGTCGACGTCGATCACTACTTCAGCCAGTGGGATGCCGCGCGCAAGCGGATCGAACGGCATCTCGGCCATCCGGTGCGCATCGAGATCGAACCGGGCCGCTTTCTCGTCGCCGAAGCCGGCACGCTCGTCACCGAAGTACAGGCCGTCAACCGTCGGCCGAAACACGATTTCGTGCTGATCGACGCGGGCTTCAACGACCTGATGCGCCCGTCGATGTACGGCAGCTATCACGCGGTATCGGTGCACGCGCACGACGGCGCGCTGCCCGCCGGCCGGCCGCTCGTCGACCTCGCGATCGCCGGCCCGCTGTGCGAATCGGGCGACGTGTTCACGCAGGATGCCGGCGGTGTGGTCACGCACCGCAAGCTCGCGCAGCCGCAGATCGGCGACCTGCTGTTCCTGCACGACGCGGGCGCGTATGGCGCGTCGATGTCCTCGAACTACAACAGCCGGCCGCTCGCGCCGGAAGTGCTGGTCGATCGCGGCACGCCGCGACTGATCCGCCGCCGGCAGACGATCGGCGAATTGCTCGCGCTGGAGACGTTCGAGTAACACGCGTACGGCGTGACGAACGCCAACGGCCAGGCTTGCCGCTACCGGCAGCCTGGCCGTTTTGCTTCGGGCCGGGTTCACGCTCGCGATCGTGCGCATCGGCAGCCATCGCGTTGCCGCCGGCCTCGCATCGGGTCACGTCGGCTCGATGCACGGCACGCCGCGGCGCCTGCCTCACCCCGCGCGCTGCACGGGCGCCATCTTCGAGAAGTACTTCGCGCCCGCCACGCAGCCGACCACCACGACCGTCACGACGACCATCGACGGCGGCACCGTCTCGTGCAACAGCCCGGCCGCGAGCAGCAGGCCGAAGAACGGCTGCAGCAGCTGCAACTGGCCGACGCCCGCGATCCCGCCGAGCGCAAGCCCGCGATACCAGAACACGAAGCCGATCAACATGCTGAACAGCGACACGTACGCGAGCCCCCACAGCGCGGCGGCGTCGACGCCGTCGAACGACGCGGGCCAGGTCAGCCACGCGAGCGGCAGCATCAGCGGCAGCGACAGCACGAGCGCCCACGAGATCACCTGCCAGCCGCCGAGCTGGCGCGACAGCCGCGCGCCTTCCGCATAACCGAGCCCGCACGCGACGATCGCGGCCAGCATCAGCGCATCACCGAGCACCGACGCCTGCCCGCCGTTGCGCAGCGCAAACGCGGCCACCGCGCCGCTGCCGACGATCGAGAAGATCCAGAACGGCAGCCGCGGCCGTTCGCCGCCGCGCCACACGCCGAACAGCGCGGTCGCAAGCGGCAGCAGCCCGACGAACACGATCGCATGCGCCGACGTCACGTGCTTCAGCGCAAGCGCCGTCAGCAACGGGAACCCGACCACGACACCGAGCGCGACGACGGCCAGCGACACGGCCTCGGCACGCGACGGCCGCTTCTGCTTCAGCACGACGAGCAGCAGCAGGCCGAGCGCACCGGCGATCGTCGCGCGGGCGAACGTGAGAAACAGCGGGTCGAGCCCTTGCACCGCGACACGCGTCGCGGGCAGCGAGCCACTGAAGATGATGACGCCCAGCATGCCGCTGAGCCATCCGTCGGTCGTCTTTTGCACGGTCAACCCTGAATGGAAGATGGATGACCGATGATCCGCCGCCGGCCAAAACGGCGTAAGCTACAGCCCAATACAATTCAGACAAACTGTACTGAACAACCGGCCGTACAGTTCATCGTTCGCCATGAGCCATTCCGCCCCGATTCCCGCTCCGCCCGCGCCGTCGCGCACGCGTGTGGAAACCGTCATGGACACCCTGCGCGCGCGGATCGCGAGCCGCGCGCTGATGCCCGGTGCGCGCGTGCCGTCGATCCGGATGATGGCCGACGCGCTCGGCGTGTCGAAATCGACGGTCGTCGATGCGTACGAGCGGCTCGCGAGCGAAGGCGTGCTCGTCGCACGGCGCGGTTCGGGCTTCTACGTGTCGGGCCACGCCCCGCCGTTGGCGCTCGCCGAGCTGAGCCCGCGCCTCGATCGCGAGCTCGATCCGCTGTGGCTGTCGCGCCAGTCGCTCGAAGCGGCGCCGACGTCGGTGAAGCCTGGCTGCGGATGGTTGCCGTCGTCGTGGCTGCCCGACGAAAGCCTGCGTCGCGCGCTGCGCGCCGTGTCGCGCGACGAATCCGATGCGCTGACCGACTATGCGACGCCGCTCGGCCTGCCCGCGCTGCGCCAGCAGCTTGCATGGCGGCTCGCGCAGCACGGCGTGCACGCGGAACCCGCGCAGATCATGCTGACGGACGGCGGCACGCACGCGCTCGACCTCGTGTGCCGCCTGCTGCTGGAACCCAGCGATACCGTCGTGCTCGACGATCCGTGCTACTTCAACTTCCAGGCGCTGCTGCGCGCGCACCGCGCACGGATCGTCAGCGTGCCGTTCACGCCGAACGGCCCCGATCTCGTGCGCTTCGAGCAAGTACTCGCCGAGCACCGGCCGCGCCTGTACATCACCAACGCGGCACTGCACAACCCCACCGGCGCGACGCTCGCGCCGCCCGTCGCGCACCGGCTGCTGACGCTCGCGGCCGAGCACGGGCTGCTGATCGTCGAGGACGACATCTTCGCGGATTTCGAAAGCACGCCCGCGCCGCGCCTCGCGGCGTTCGACGGGCTGTCGCGCGTCGTGTCGATCGGCAGCTTCTCGAAGACGCTGTCGGCCGCGATCCGCTGCGGCTATGTCGCCGCGCGCCCGGAATGGATCGACGCGCTCGTCGACCTGAAGCTCGCGACGTCGTTCGGCAACGCGCAGATCGGCGCGAACGTCGTGCACCGGCTGCTGATCGACGGCACGTACCGGCGCCATCTCGACAGCCTGCGCGCGCGTCTCGCGGATGCGATGGGCGAAACGATCCGGCGCCTCGCGCGAGCCGGCCTCGCGATCTGGACGGAGCCGCGCGGCGGGTTGTTCGTGTGGGCGCAATTGCCGGACGGGCTCGACGCCGCGCGCGTCGCACGCCACGCGCTGGACCATGACGTGGTGCTCGCACCCGGCGACGTGTTCAGCGCGTCGCGCAGCGCGACGTCGTACATGCGCTTCAACGTGTCGCGCTGCAAGGGGCCCGTCGTGTTCGATGCGCTTGCGCGGGCAATGGACGCGGCGCGTGAGGCGGAACGCGGCGGCGCGCCGGCGGATGCCGGCGGCCGGGTGCTGGCCGGCAAGTGACGCGAGGCGGCCGCGCCGCGGCGGGATGCCCCGCCGCCTGCGTCACGCCTCCCCCGCGTGCGCCCTCGCCCGCACCTCGGCGAACGACGTATCGACGAGCAAACGCCCGGTGTCGAACACCGTCTCGAGCGCCTCGTCCCATTCGCCTTCCAGCGCACGATCGTCCCACGCGACCGGCAGCGTCACCGTCCGATACTCGCCGGTGCGGCGATTGCGCAGCAGCGTGAGCCGCCCCGGCTTCGAGCGCTTGCCCTGATCGGTGACCGGATCCTTGCGGACGTCGTGCCACACGCCGCCGCGCCGGATGGCCGAACACTTCATCGCAAAGCGCTGCGTATCGCGGTTCACGCGCTGCAACAACGCGCCGCCCATGCCGAATACGACGTTGCCGGCCGCGTAACCCGCCTCGTCGAGCGCGACGAGAATCGCTTCGATCGACCGCTCGTCGACGCCGTCGCCCTGGATCACGCGCACGCGGTTCAGCACGCGCCGCCCCTTGCCGTTCACGGTCGACCCGAACGACGCATCGAGCGCCCGCACCGTCTGCAGCACGATCGTCACCGGGTCGCCGGAATCGGGTCGCACGACGAGCGTCGCGCCCGAATCGATCACCGCCTGCCGAAGTTCGCCGCCCCACAGATCGAGCGCGGCGAACAGATCGTAGGAGTCCGACACGACCGATACGATCGCACCCGGCAATCCGAAGCGGCCGATCATGTTGCGGTACGCATCGGCCTCGCCTTCGCGCCCCCACGACGTGATCGTGCTGTGCTCGGCCGCCGGCACCGAATAGGCGGCCATCGGCTCGCGATAGAAGCGGTTCGCGGCCAGCACGCCGAGCACCGTGTCCGAACCCATGAAGCTCACGAGGTGCGCGGCGCCGCCGATCGCGGCCGATTCCGCGCTCGACACGCCGCGCGCGCCGAAGTCGTGCAGCTTGAACGGCAGTTGCGCGAGATCGTCGTCGGTCTTTTCGAGGAAGCGGCGAATCGTTTGGCGCAAATGCCAGCTGCGGGTCGCCACCGTCACCGGATACCAGATGCGCAACAACATCGTCTCGAGATACGACGCGAGCCAGAACACCTGCGGATCCTCGCACTCGACCGTCATCAGCACGTTGTGCACCGGCACGATCGAACCCTCCGGCACCGCGCGGATCTTTACCGGCAGGTAGCCGTCGTAGTGCTCGACGATATGGCGCCATCCTGCTTCGTCGAACGGCTCGCCGTGCACGGCGAAGAAATCGCGCGCATCGTCGATCATCGCGTGCGTGACCGGCTTGCACAGATATTCCTTCAGCAGCATCTGGAGGCCGAAGAACAGCGTGCGGTCGTAACGGCCGCCGCGCGATTCGACGTACGAGAACATCGCCGATGCGTCCGGCGGATATTGCAGGAAGTGGGAAGCCTTGTACGAATCCGTATTGAGAATCGGATTGGAGAGAACCGCGGCAAAGCCGCCGGGATCGTTTTGCATGGCTAGAGCTCCTCTAGGCCGTTGAAGTGCCGCCGCGTCTGTCGCGGCGGACCGAATGCGGGGAATCAGCGCGTCACAGCTTCCCCAGGAAGTGATACGCGATGTCGAAGTGATCCTCGAACATCACGTTGCGCATCTGCGCGAATTCGTTGAGCGGAACCCAGCGCGCCTTGTCGGCATCGTCGCTGCCCTTCACGCGCGGCAGCTCGCCGGTCGGAAAGTTGAACAGGCACGCATGCGTGATCGTGCGGCCACGCAGCGAACGCGTCGGGTGATCGAATACCTGGCGATCCTTGATCGAGCCGCGCAACACGGGCTCCGGCAGCTTGAGGCCGGTTTCCTCGCGCAGCTCGCGGATGCATGCGGCATCGAGCCGCTCGTCCTGGTTCACGAATCCGCCCGGCAACGCCCACAGGCCGCGGCCCGGTTCGCTGCGGCGGCGCACGAGCAGGATATGTCCGGAGTGCACGACCACCGCGTCGACCGTCACGAACGTGACGGGATACGGCGCGGCGGCCCAGGCCTTGCGGTACGCGGCGATGAATTCCGCTTCCGACTTCAGTTGCGCGAATTCCGGCTGCGTACGGAAACGCTCGAGCCAGCCGAACACCGGCTCCGGCACGGCCCACTGCACGAAGCTGTTGGTTCGTTCGGCGAAATACTGGTCGCGGATTTCGGTGGCGGAAATGTCTTCCGTCGCGTCGACGTCGACGAGTTCCCATTGCGGGAACATCCGCAGGTAATACGACGTGGCGTCCTTCTCGTGGCCGATCAGCCCGACCTTGCGCTGCGCGATATCGCCGAGCGTGGACGCGACGGCCTCCTGCACCCAGCGCACCCAGTCGCCGTCGTTGTAAGTCGAATCCTGCAGCGGTGCGATCGTCACGCGATCGCGCTCGGACGCGTCGAGCAGCGAAGCCAGCATCTGGCGGCGCTCGTCGAACGAGAACGGATCCTTGATGGTGCGGGGCTTGTCGGTCGACCCGATCAGCACGCACACGCGCTCGGCCCGGCTCAGTGCCGACTTCAGCACGTTCAGGTGACCACGATGCGGAGGCTGGAAACGACCGATGAAAACGAGCGCGTCGAAGCGCCGGTTCTGTTGCGTACTCATGAGGCTCCCTCAAGAGATTGAAACGCTCCGGGTCTGTCCCGAAGGGTTGAAATGAATCCTAGGGTAATTCCCGAGATGCGTCAACCGAGCGTATTCGAGCACACGCTCGACTTGACGAAGTCTGACGAAACACGTGTTTTTGGCGCAGTACACTCGATCGCATCCCAATCCGCGCCGCCGGCGCCCGCCCTCATGAGGATCTCAGTCAGCCGGACCGTCGGGGTCGATCGCAGGCGCCTGTTCACGTGGTCGCAGGATTACGGACGCCGGCTCGTGTGGGACAACTTCCTCATCGATGCGTATCTGCTCGACGGAACGACCGCCGATGTCGGCGTCGACGCGTTCTGCCGCAGCCAGTCGGGCGCGACGATGGTGTCGCGCTACATCTCGTACCGTCCGCCGCAGGTCGCCGCCGTCGAAATGGTCGAAGGGCCGAAGGTGCTCGAACGCTTCAGCGGCAGTTGGAACTTCACCGAGCACACGCCCGGATCGACCGAGGTGAAGTTCACGTACCACTTCCGAGCGCAGCCGTCCTGGCTGCGCTGGCTGCTCGAACCGCTGATCGGCGCGTTCTATCTCGTGCAGACGCGCCGGCGTCTCGATTCGTTCAAGCGCTGGGCCGAAGCCGAAGCGCTGCCGCACTGAGCGGCGCGCCGCCGGCCTTACGCTGCGCGCGAGCCATCCCGGCATGCGCGCGACACCCGTGACGCCATGCCCGCAGCCCCGGCGCGGCTGGCTGAGCCTCCGCTTTCGGCCGGTGCGACAACGGCCGTTTCGTCATTGCAGCGCCCCCACCACCCGCTATAATCGCGCGACATTCCGACTGCATTGAGCAGGCCGACGGTGGCGCGCCGATCGACGCGCCGTACGCCCGCCTCGACAACAACAATGACGCATCGAACCCTCCGACGCCTTCGCCCGCTCGTGCGCGCCGCCGCCCGCGTGCTCGCGTGCGCCCCGCTGCTCGGCGCACCGCCGGCGCTGCACGCGGCCGATACCGCCGGCACGCCCGTGACCGGGCCCGCGACCGGACGCTATATCGTCGTCGACACCGGCCATACGCCGGCGCATCCGGGCTCTACCGGCGCGAGCGGCCGCGTCGAATACCTGTACAACCTCGACCTGTCCGGCGCGGTCGCCGACACACTCGCCGCGCATGGCGACCGCGTGCTGCGCACGTCGGCCGACGGTCGCGAGATCGCGCTCGATCAGCGTTCGACGCAGGCGCCCGATGCGAACCTGTTCGTGTCGATCCATCACGACTCGATGCAGCAGCAGTTCATCGACGCGGGCCGGCAGCGCGAATTCCGCGGCTTCTCGGTGTTCGTGTCGGCGCGCAATCCGCACTATGCGCAGAGCCTGCGTTGCGCGAAGGCGATCGCCGAGCGGCTGGTCGCGGCCGGCGAACGGCCTTCGCTGTATCACGCGCAGCCGATCCGCGGCGAGAACCGCCCGCTGATCGATCCGTCGCTCGGCATCCACCGCTTCGACGATCTCGTCGTGCTGCGTACCGCGCCGATTCCGGCCGTGCTCGTCGAAGCCGGCGTGATCGTCAATCCGGACGAAGAAGCGCGGCTCGCGCGGCGCGAGACGATCCAGCGCCTGTCCGCCGCGATCGCCGGCGGCATCGACGCATGTACGACACCCGAATAAACGACATCATCGCCCGTCGGATTCGACGGTTTTCACCCAGCCAGGAGCATCACCATGAAGAAGAAGAATCTGCTCGCATCCTGCGCATTGCTCGCGCTCGCCGTTCCGTTCGCCGCGCACGCGGCCGGCTGCGGGAAGCCGCGCAGCGCGTTCGACCAGGTGTATTGCACGAGCACGCAGTTCGCGCAGTCCGACCGCGATCTCAACGACGAATACGGCCGCCTGCGCAAGCAACTGAGCGGCGATCAACAGGCGACGCTGAAGGCCGGCCAGCTCGCGTGGCTGAAACAACGCGACGCGCAGTGCAGCGAGACGCGCGGCAGCAGCTACCTCGTCGATATCCAGTGCGCGAACGACATGACGCAGTCGCGGCTGTCGTTCCTGCGCGAGCGTGAGCGCGAATGCTCGAGCACCGGGTGCGTGACGTCGAAGCTCGGCGAGTAAGGCCGGGCAGTCACACGGCATACCGCAACCGATCGCACGGGGCACGCATGACACCGAACACGACGACGATCGACATCCGCGCGGCCACATCCGCCGACGCACCGACCATCGCCGACATCCACGTCGCGTCATGGCAGGCCACCTACCCGGGTATCATGCCGGCCCCGTTCCTCGCCGGTCTCTCGGTCGAGAAACGCACGACCTTGTGGCGCGGCGCGCTCGACGCCGGTCGCCCGCGTGTCGCGCTCGCGTTCACGGGCGACGACGCGGCAGGCTGGATCGCCTATGGTCCGACGCGCGACGCCGACAAGGATCGCGCGTGGGGTGAAATCGAAGCGATCTATCTGCATCCGTCGCATTGCGGGCGAGGCATCGGCGCGGCGCTGGTCGAGCACGCATGCCGCTCGCTGCACGCCGCGGGCCACGCATGGGTATCGCTCTGGGTACTCGTCGAAAACCGTCGTGCAAGAGCATTCTATGAACGCGAGGGCTTCGTCTCCGAAGACGACGTCAAGATCTTCGAGATCGACGGTACGCCGATCGAAGAAGTGCGCTACTGGCGCGCACTGCCTTGACCGGCTTCGTCGCCATGCGCGGCACTCACAGAAACCACCGATACTCCCGCGCCCCGATCTCGTTGCGGAAATCCAGTTCCTCCTGCCGCTTGTTCTCGCAGTACACCATCACGAACTCGCTGCCGAGCCCGTCGTTCACGGCCGGATGATCCTGCATCGCGGCGACCGACGACAGCATCTCCTTCGGAAAATCGATGCCGCTGCCGCGATCCTCGTTGAGCGGTGCGATCGGCTCGAGCCGCGCATCGAGCCCGTACTCCATCCCGCTGAGGATCGCCGCAAGCACCAGGTACGGGTTCGCATCCGCGCTCGCGAGCCGGTGCTCGATCCGCAGATTGCGTGCATCCGACTCGGGAACCCGGATGCACGCGTCGCGATCCTCGAAACCCCAGCTCGCGCGGCTCGCCGCGTTCACCATCGACCCGTAGCGCCGGAACGCATTGTGATTCGGCGCGAACACGGGCATGCAATGCGGCAGCAGCGCGAGGCAGCCGGCCACCGCATGCCGCAGCGGCCGCTGTCCGTCCGCCGCCAGCAGGTTGCGCCCCGCCTCGTCGTACAGGCTCACGTGCACGTGCATCCCGCTGCCCGGCGCGTGCAGGTACGGCTTGCCCATGAAGCTCGCGCGATAGCCATGCCGCAACGCGACGCCGCGCGTGCTGCGGCAGAACAGCGCCGACCAGTCGGCCGCGCGCAGCGCGTCGTCGGTATGCCCGAAATTGATCTCGAACTGGCCGGGGCCGAGCTCCGCGGTGATCACCGTCGCATCGACGCCCTGCTCGCGCGCGGCGTCGACCATCTCGTGCAGCACGTCGGAGAAGCGCGACAGGCGTTCGATATGCATGTTCGGCTGATCGTCGCGATCGTCGCTCAGGCGGTCGCGCGGATACTGCGGCATGCCTTGCTCGAGCTGCGCGGCAAACAGGTAGAACTCGAGCTCGAATGCGACGACCGGCCGGATGCCGCGCGCCGCGAACCGCCGCAGCACGCGCGCGAGCACCTCGCGCGGCTCGAATTCGATCGGGGAATCGGTGCCGTCGGAACTGATCAGCATCTGCGCGAGCGGCTGCCGCTCCCAGCGCACCGGCTTCAGCGTGCCCGGAATCAGGCGGCGCGGCGCATCGGGATCGCCGTCGTTGAAGCAGTAGTCGCCGATCTTGTAGAGGCCGCCCTGCGTGCCGAGCAGCACGCAGTTCTGCGGCAGCTTCAGCAGCGCGCCCGACGCGATTTTCTCGAGCGCATCGATCGGATAGCGCTTGCCGTAGAAATGCCCGGGGAGATCGAGGCAGATCAGGTCGACATAACGGATCTCGGGATGCGCCTGCCTGAATGCGCGGACTTCACCGACCAGCGCGGGAACGACGTCAGCCATGTCTCATCCTTTCCATGTCTCGTATGGCGGCGCCGCAGCGCGGCGAACCGGATTCATGCGGCGCGTGCAACGCACACTGCATGTCGATCAGTACTGCAAACAGGCGGCGTGGCGCGGCGGCCTCCGACACCGCCGGCCGCGCCGGCCAGTCAGGTGAACACCCAGATCACGCGGGTCGGCGCGTCGGTCAGGTTCGCATACCGGAAGCGCTTGTGCGCGGGAAGCTGAAACGCATCGTTCGGGCCGAGCGTGACCGGCGTGTCGTCGCCGTCGATCCAGATCGTCAGTTCTCCTTCGAGCACGAAGCCGCCCTGCTCGTCGCTGTCGTCGACCGGCCGCTCGCCGCTGCTCGCGCCCGGCGCGAGATGGCTTTCGAGGATCGAGAAGCGCGAACGCATGTTCGGCGACACGAGGATGTCGGTAATGCCGGCCGCGTAATACACGGTGCGGCGTTCGTCGGGCCGCGTGACCCACGGCACGCTGCGCGGCTTGCTCAGGCTGTAGAAATACGTGGTCGGCACACCGAGCGCCTCGCCGATCGCGGTGAGATCCGCGACCGTCGGACGCGACAGCCCGCGCTCGACCTGCGACAGAAAGCCGACCGAGCGGCCGATCCGTTCGGCGAGATCGTTCAGCGTGACCTTGCGATGCTTGCGCAGGTCGCGGATCAGGATCGCCAGACTTTCTATCTCTTCCTGTTCGTTCATGATGGATTCCGGTGCAATCAAACGGTATCGCGCAGACGGTACCAGGCTTTGCCGATCGCTTCGAGCGGTGCGGCCAGCCGGTCGCCGCCCGGAAAGCGCGGGTTGCGGATGCGCTGATACTGCGCGAGCAGGCGGGCGTCGCCGAGCACGGCGTCGGCCACCGCGCGCGCGCCGGCGAGCGTCGGCAGCACGCCGTGCCCCGAAAAACCCTGCAGCCAGAAGCGCTGCCCGTGGCGGCCGATGTCCGGCGTGCGGCGCATGCTGATGTCGATGTGACCGCCCCACGCGTAGTCGAGCGGCACGCCGGCGAGTTGCGGGAACACGCGTTCGAGGTGCGGGCGCGTCGCCGCCGCGATATCGGCCGGGATGCCGCCGAGATACGTGCAGCCGCCGCCGAACAGTAGCCGGTTGTCGGGGCTCAGGCGGAAATAGTCGGGCACGAACTGGTTGTCGATCACGCAGCTGTTGCGCGGCAGCAGCGCACGCGCGACGTCGGGCGCGAGCGGCGCCGTCGCGACCTGGTACGTGCCGACCGGCAGCAGCCGGCGCGCGAGGTCGCGGTCGAGCCGGTCGACGTACGCATTGCAGGCGAGCACCAGCACGTCCGCGCGTACTTCGCCGCACGCCGTGCGGGCGACGTGGCCGCCCGCCGTCTCGCGACAGTCGAGCACGCGGCTCCGTTCAAAGATGCGGCCGCCCGCGCGCTCGATCGTCCGCGCGAGGCCGAGCGCGAGCTTCAGCGGGTTCAGGTGGCCGGCCTCCGGATCGTGGAGCGCGGCGAGATAGCGCGTGCCGCCGATCCACTCAGGCATCTCGTCACGCCCGATCACGCGCAGCCGGTCGTAGCCCCACCGCTCGGCCGCCTCGTCGCGCGCCTGCGCCAGCATCGCGACGCGCCGCGGCCGCACCGCGGCCCACAGGCTGCCGGGCCGGTAGTCGATGTCGAAACCGTGCCGCGGCGGCAGTTCGCGCACCTCGGCCGCCGCCCAGCGCATGCTGTCCCACAGCAGGCGCGCGCCGTCGCGGCCGAGCGCATCCTCGAGCGGCTGCATGTCGCACGACCAGCCGAGCAGCGCCTGTCCGCCGTTGCGGCCCGATGCGGCCCATGCGACGCGGCTGGCTTCGAGCATGACGACGCGCTTGCCGGCAAGCGCGAGCCGCAGCGCCGTATGCAGGCCGCTGAAGCCCGCGCCCACGACCAGCACGTCGGCGTCGATGCGTTCGTCCAGCGCCGGCCGATGCGGGATCGGCGCCGGATAGGTACCGGCGTAGTAGCTTGCGACGTGACGGTCGGACTGCACGAACATGCGGGCTCCCGTGAAAATTTCGCCTTGAAATTTCATGAAAAACTAGCATGACAATTTCATATGGGCAAGCGGGGGACCGATGTCCGTGTCAGTCCGACGAACTAAAGTTGCGCTCTAGTCCGAAGTCGAGAAGGAAGCGTTCGGCCTAATCGAGATCTTGTCGCTCGAAGATCAAATAGGCCAGCGAGGTGGCCTTGGCGATCGGATTCGGGTGGCGAGCCGGTTGGGCGGTGAGCAGCGTAGTCATGGCAATCAATGAGGAGATGGGTAATGTGTCCCCAAAAAGCATCGCCAAGCAGAACACTTTAGTCCAATTATGAACAATTATGTTCACATAGGAATATTAGTGTAAATCACTAGGCCGGGAGGTTGACCGGCTTTGAACAGTGGTGTTCAATTGTGGACATCAAACGAAGGAATCAGCCATGGAGCCTAATCTGCCGATCATTTCCCGCATCCATCGGGCCGCATTCGAACTCTTCGCACAGAAAGGCGAGACCCAGGTAAGCATTAGCGAACTGGCTCAAGCTGCCGGAATCGCTCGCGGAACGGTCTACAACCACGTCCCGTCCCCGGAGGCGCTGTTCGAGACTGTAGCGGCCCAGATGGCGGAGGAAATGCACGAGCGTGTCGTTGCAAGCTTCGTAGGTATTACCGATCCCGCCCAACGTCTGGCAAACGGCATTCGGTACTTCATCCGTCGAGCTCACGAGGAACCCCACTGGGGGCGGTTTCTCAGCCGTTTTGCCTTTAGCGATGACACGCTGCAGGGGTTGTGGACGGGGCCGACGATGCGCGACGTGGTCGCTGGACTGGAGCAGCAACGCTATAACTTCCGGCCCGAGCAACTTCACTCGGCCATGGCGGTTATTGCGGGTTCAGCACTGGCCTCTATCGTTCTTGTCCTCGATGGTCATCGCACTTGGCGCGATGCAGGTTCGGATACTGCTGAACTTGTTCTGCGGAGCCTGGGGGTCGACAACGAAACAGCTCGACGTCACGCCACTGCAGAATTACCGCCCTTGGCCGAGCTGCCCTAACGCATTGCTTCCGACTTGTTCTTTTTAGTCGAGTAAGTCGGTCGATCAACGGCCACATATTTCAAACAACGACAAACGTCGCGGATTGCTGGGTCCATCGAGCTAGTCGGCCCGCGATCCGGGCAACATTTAATTATTAGGAGACCTTGATGACTACTACGCCCGTCTTGATTGTTGGGGCTGGCCCTATTGGCATGACCCTCGCCTTAAGTCTTAGTCAGCAAGGCATTTCCTCCGTCGTTTTGAACGATCGAACAACGACAACTCGTCATCCCAAGCTTGACGTCGTCAATTGCCGCTCAATGGAGATATTTCGCCAGCTGGGGCTCGCAGACAAAATCAGAGCTGCCGGTAATCCAGTGAACGCAAACCAATACGCAGCCTATGCCGCAACGGCAAACGGTCCCTGGTACGGCGTGCTGTGCGATCGTCACCTGTTCTATCCCCCGGTAGCTGAGGGCCGAAAGCAGATCGCGGCTTGCACCGATGGCACCTTGCCGCTCGAATCCATGCAACGGATCTCGCAAATGTACCTTGAGCCTGTCCTGCTCGAGGCGAGTGTCGCCGATCCCAATATCGATATCCGACTCGGCTGGAAGGTCGAAGAGTTCCAGCAGAATGCCGATGGTGTAGTGGCGACTGCTCGGCGGACAGAAGACGGACATGTCGAACGGTTACGCGCGCAGTACCTTATCGGCTGCGATGGCCCCAACAGTCTGGTCAGACGGACGCTGGGAATCGAATATGACGGCACGCGAGACCTGATCGGCGAGTTGTACATCATTCACTTTCGGTCTGACGCCGTCAAATCGCTTTACCCCAACAACCAACCCTACTGGCACACCTGGCTTTCGCGTCCCGGTTTCACGGGGCTGCTCGTATCTCCGGATGCGAGCAAGAGCGATTGGGTACTCCATCTCACCTATCCGCCACGAGAAGGCGAATCACTGGAGGCGATCGTTACGAGCGCCTTGGGCGTAACTTTGCCGTTCGAAGTCGTGCAGAGTGGGCCGTGGCGACCGCAGTTCTTGGTAGCCGAACGGTTCGGCGACGACCGTGTGTGGATGGCCGGAGACGCGACTCACCAGTACATGCCCACGGGCGGGCTCGGGATGAACACTGGCGTAGCCGAAGCCCATAACCTCGCCTGGAAAGTGGCAGCCATGCTCAAAGGCTGGGGCGGCGACCGCCTCTTGCCAAGCTACGAGAGCGAGCGGATCGCCATCGCCCGTCGCAATCGCGATCATGTGATGAAATGTGCCGCCGCTTGCTTCGAAGCTCAGTTTCCTGACAAGGACGCCGTGTTCGATGCTTCGTCCAAGGGCGACGCGCAACGCCGGGAACTCGGTCGCATGCTGGAGACGCGAATCTCGCGGCTGTATGAAGCACTGGGGATTGAAATCGGATATCGCTATGCCGGATCGCCCGTGATTTGCTCCGATGGTTCGCCCGCACCTGCCTATCCTGAAATTGAGTATCTCCCGAGCACCTGGCCTGGCGCTCGACTGCCCAGCGGCTTCCTGGCAAACGGCATGGCACTCTTCGATCGTCTTGACCCAACCGGATATACGCTGCTGGTCGCCGACAACGCAGATTGCGATGCAAGCCCCATTAAGGCGGCAGCAAAAGCTGCAGGGCTACCGCTCGTCGTCGTGCATATCGAAGAACCGCATCTGATGCGCATGCTGGAGCGCAAATGGGTGCTCGTGCGTCCTGACCAACATGTCTGTTGGCGCGGTGATGCGTTGCCGGCCGATTGCCGATCCATTATCGATACCGTGCGTGGAGCTAAATCATGAATCCGTCTAATCAAAGCGCAATGCGTGCCACTCACCATCGTCGCTCGTCGTCGCGTGCCGATAGTCTGCGCAACGCAGTAATCCGTCACATTCCGTCGACTATCGCCGGTATCGCCGTCCGTCTGCTGTTATCGATGACGCCGTCCCTTATCCATCGGTCCGCGACGCGCCTGCCGCGCCTGCAAGAAATGCTGACGTCCGGGTCGTTCGTCGTGACTGTCACGACGTTACAAGGTGGCGGCGGCCAATTGATTTTGCGTGACGGGTACCTTTCCTTTTCGCGCAGCCAATCCGAGGTTCCTGATCTGACACAGACCTGGTCATCGGCGAAGGAGGCACTGCGCGCATTGACGAGCAGTGACGAAACAGACTTGCAACGCGCTTTCGTCGCAGGTCATCTCAAGATGGGCGGCAGCTTTCTTCCGGTGCTTTGGCTCAACGAGGCGATGAAGCTCGCGCGCGGCAGAGACAGCAAACAAGTCACGCGCTTCCTTTCACGCGACGCAGCCTAACCCCAAGACGCTCTCGAGCAACAACGACTTTTCACGGATCGAATCATGTCCAAACTCCTTCCCAATTCTCAAATCGTAATCTACGGAGGCGGTATTGCAGGCGCCTCTCTTGCCAAGGCCCTGTCGCGATCGTTCGACGTCACGCTCGTCGATCCGAACGACTATTTCGAAGTTCCGATGGCGGCTCCACGAAATCTTGTCAAGCCCGAGTTCGCAGAACGGGCCATCATCCCGTTCGCCGACGCACTGCCCCGCGTGAAGCACATCCGCGGTTCGCTGATTGAGATGCGCCAGGAAGGGGGACTCGTCGACCTTCTGGACGGACAACGCCAAGTAGTCAGGGGGCAAGTGACCGTACTGGCGACTGGAAGCGCGTTCTCGAGCTCGTTGATGCGCGCGGTCGATGGCGCCACCGCCAGTGAACGAAAAGCCTTCTACAGCAATTACCAGCAACGAATCCACGTATCGAAACGGATTCTCATCGCGGGGGGCGGCCCGATCGGCGTCGAGGTCGCCGGCGAGATCAGTGAAAATTATTCCGACAAATCCATAACCATTCTCGAAGGTGGTCCCCGCCTCCTCGCCGGTACGTCAAAAACGGCGGCTGAACATGCCGCCAAAGTTTTGCAAAAGAATGGCGTGCAGATTCTGCTCAACGAGCGGCTGCACCGAGCTGACGGAGCCAGCTCGGATGTATTCGCACCCGCCGGCGAAGCATTGACCGAGAAAGGGCGGCGAATTCCGTACGACTTGCTGATTTGGTGCGTCGGAGGAAAGCCCAACACGGGGTATATGAAACCCCACTTCGCCTCGACGCTGAACTCGGCCGGCCGCATCCGTGTCGGATCGGATCTACGCGTCATCGGTATGGATCGGGTCTTCGCACTCGGCGACATCACCGATCTCGACGAGAACAAGATGGCCTGGCACATCGCCGCTCAGGTCAAGAATGCGAGCCATAACATTCGGGCAGTATTGGCGAACCCCCGTCAACCGCGTCGGCTCAAGACCCATAAACCACAGACCGGAAATCCGATGATGGCGATCACACTCGGCAGCCGAAATGGCGTACTCCACCTACCGGTCGTGGGTGTAGTGCGTTCCGCCGCATTCAGCCGCATGGCGAAGGCCAGCCATATGCTCGTCCCGAAATATCGAAAGATCCTAGGCGTCTAAGGTTTCCACTCAGGTAGAAGATGCAACTCCCCAAGTGCGAGGGATGCATCGTGCACAAATCCGCTCGCTGCGTGAGCGATTGCCAATCCACCGAGAACGTGAAACACCGTGCTGCGCGAATAACGATTCATTTGCATTCGTCGTGCAGCCCGAAAAGGAAAGGTGCCCCATCACCGAAGAAACCAAGTTGGCATGACCCATACATGCCGGTCGTGCCGCCAGTGTAGGCGATGGCGGCGAGGTTATAACCACGGCGAAGCGCATCGAGAACGGGCATCGCGCGAGCCATTCGTCGAAAGGCGCGGACACCCCCGCGGCATCGGTCATCTCACATATAAATCCGCAGACGTCCTGTCTTCACGCGGCCGTTACCCGGCGCCAGTACCGGCAGCGGCGTACCGTCCGCGTGAACCTTGCCGCCAAGGGGAGTCCTTGTTCGCACATAGTGTGGATGGCACGATGCAATCACGCCTCGGGTGACCTTATTGAATCAGCCCTAATCGTCGTGCGGCAGTGATGGCTTGCGTGCGATTGTGGACGCCCAGTTTTGCATTAATCTTTCGCAAATGGGTCTTGATGGTGTTGACAGAAATAAACAGCCTTTCGGCCATCAATTGGTTTGAGTGGCCTTGTGCCAGCATTTTCAAGACTTGAATCTCACGGTCCGAGAGTTCTTCCGCTGGGACGGTATCAAGGGTTGAAGAAGCCGACTCCAGTTGACCAGAGGCCTGCCCGCTGTCGGACAGTAAACGATCGAGAAATGCAGTGGGCACGTCCAATGGAGCAGTGTCACGATCGGCCGTCAATCCACGATATTCTTTCAGAAGGCGCACGATCGGCGCACCTTCATCAAGCAAAGTCCGGAAAAATCCTTCCTTATGTGCGAATTTCAAGGCATCCGCGAGCGTGCGCATACCGGCCCTTTGCTGACCCGCACCATGAAGAGCTTGCGCCAATAATATGCGTATCTTCAAAGCGCGGCGGTGGCGCTGGTCTCTCTCCGCCCGTCTCAATTGATCCTTGAGCAGCGGCAGCGCTTCGTTCTCTCGGCCGCTTCCGATCATCATTCTCAAACGACCGACATGCAGGGTATCGACATCATTGGCACTGGTCGAGAAACGCTCGGAAATCTTCCAGACATCCTCATTGTCAGCTTGCTGCAGATAGGTTTGCGCAGCAACCAAGTCGCTCGCCAGAACGGCTAGGCGGGCACGTTCAAGCCAAGCGTTGGCGACGAGTCGAGGCAGCGCCGCCCTATGACCCAGATGCTCCAGTTCTACCAGCAACTGCAAGGCGCGGTTCTGATTGCCATGTGCGCAAGCAATGCGAGCAAGAATGACATGCGCAAGAATGAGTGCATCCGGCGTCCCGACTTCCTTGATCAGAGGCATGCAGTCGCCAAGCAATTGTTCCGCTTCCGTCAATTCGTCGCCCTCATACAGGGCTGTGGCCAAGAAGACGCCGGCGATCGCCCCTCCCCCGACTACACGCAAACGGTTTCTGGAGACACTCGCAAACGCACCGCGAAGACGTACGGTAGCGTCGCGCAAGCGGCCTTGCCCCATTTCCATGACGCCGTGAACACACTCAGTGATGGCCATGTTGAAGCTGTTGCCAGCCTGAGCATGTAATCGATTGGCAGTATCGAGAATCTGCCGGGCATCATCATACTTGTTAGCCATCACATAGCAATACGCAGCGGTATTCGCCATCACACCGTAAGCGAAGCTTGGTTCAAGAGGCATCTTCGGCAGATCAGTGCGGCACACTTCGTAACATTCCGCGATACGATCCATCATCGCTAAGGAATACCCGCGCAAGGCGGCGGTCGATGCCCACGTCTGCAAATCAACAGCTGGCGCGCGTTCTGATGCCATGTTATCCAGCAGTTCCATGGCTTCTTTGCAACGGTGGATCGAGACCATCGCCCATGCATAAACATGTCCCAGTTTTGGATAGGCCTCTAAGGTATGCGGCGGTAGCGCGCCCAACCATCTTGCCAACAGTCGGAAGCGCCCTTCCAGCAACAGGTGATCTGCATGTTCTGTCAACAATGGCAGACTGCATGCCATATTCCCGGAAGCAAGCGCATGTTCGATTGCCGGGACCGGCCGATCCTGCATCAGGTACCAATTCGACGCAGCGATGTGCAATTCCGTTACATCCAAGGGAAAATCACGCACCAACTGAGTACGTAGAAAGCCGGCAAAAAGACTGTGATAGCGGTACCAGTTGCCCTCGCTATCGAGTGGCTCCAGAAAGAGATTGGCGCGTTTCAGGTATTCAAGCATTCCGCTGCAATCCGCCAGACCGGTAACAGCACTGCATAGCGATGCGCACAACTCGCTCAAAACGCTGGTCTTCAAAAGAAAATGGCGAACTTCGTCGGGCTGGCGGGCCAGGACATCTTCCACCAGGTAATCGGCGATGTCCGAGTTGGACCCCGACAGTCCGGCAACCAGTCCTGAGCGATTGTCGCGCGAAGCCAGCGCAAGCGTCGCAAGATGGAGGGCTGCCGCCCAGCCCTCCGTAGATCGTTGCAGGTTGACGATGTCGCTGCCGCTGAGTCCCAGATGGTGCTTGCTCGTCATGAGGTCCGCAGTCTCATCCAGGGAAAAGCGCAGATTCTGGAAACCGATCTCGAGCAGGCGCCCATGGGCACGCAAACGGCCCAAACTGATATCCGGAACATGGCGCGACCCGATGACCAATCGTCCATGTGGCGGCAAGCAGTCAATCATCCGGCGCACCATGTCAAGTATGACCGGATTCTGAACCACTTCGAAATCATCCATGAACAGCACGAATGGGGTCGACAGTGCGCTGATGCGATAAAGCACATCCAGACCGTCTCCTTGCCCCGTTACAGTGGAGTTTTCAAAGCTTTGCACGGGCGCGCGCGCCCCTCCGGTCAGGCCGTTGAATGCCAATTCGAGACAGGAAAAAAAGCGCCCGACATCATTATCGGCGCTACTCAAGTTCAGCCAGCAGCTGGCGATGCCCTCGGACTGCAGGCGCGCATGATATTGCAGCATCGCAGTCGTCTTTCCATACCCGGCCGGCGCCCTGATCAAAATGAGCGCGGCAGAATCGGCGTCACGGATTTTCTTGTCAATTTGCACCCTTATCACTTGATTTGGGGAACCGACTGGGGGCGTAAGCTTTGTGGCGAAAACACGGCTTACGGTGCCTGCATGCGGATGCGACAAGGACGGTTCTCTCCGAGTAGACATTCTTTTGCTCAACTAGGTACGGTGGTCGTCAAGTGAGAATCCGGCAGGGGCCAATTTTGTCGGACACTTACACAGAACCCGACCGTAGCGCCTGAAAGCGCGATCGGTAAGCGACGAAAGCCGACAGCACTCCCAGTGCAATCGTGGTTGCCGCGGAACCGCCAAGCAGGAACAGCACGTGGCGCGACCGACTTTCTTCCAGTCCGGCGCTTCGACCAGCACACGCGGATCGAAACCTTCCATGAATGCCTCCTCGGCGGATTCACGCCCGTGCGATGGCTTCAGCGTGTGCATCAAGGCGCCCACCTGTAGTCTGAATCTTACCAAAATCGTTTAGTCGTATTGATAGACTCCCTGTCCTCAATGGGCCGATCGGATGGTTCGCGCCCAGCCTCATCCCGTTGTCAGTATCCTCTTCAGTCGCCAGTCCTTCCTGAAGCGCCAAGATCCCTCCATTGATCATCGGACGGAAGATCCGATTCACCGTGAAGCCCAAGCAGTTGCGCGAGACAATAGGAATTTTGCCGATCGCTTCCGCAAAGGATTGCATCCGGGCCAAGGTTTCGTCAGAGGTTTGCGAACCGCGAATGAACTCAAGCAAATTTTGCGGCGGCGCCCACCCTGATTTGATCCAGTCGGAGGTCCGCACAAGTCGAAGCATTGGGGCCATTCCGGACCAGCCCCACCGAGCGGGCAAACCGCTCAGGTGGGCACGGTCATGTCTGGTGGTGGATTAAAGACCCGGAAAGGCCGGGCCCATCGCCCAATCCGCCGCCGGGGTTGACGTCACGAAGCGCTGGTCGTCCGCACTAGAACGTATAGCCGACGTTCAGAAAAACATTAATGGGGTTGATCCGGAGCGTCGACTTGGTAACGGTCTGCGTCCCGGTTGCGGTCTGTCCGTATATCGTCAGGTGCGTCTTGAGCGGGATGTAGCCGACAGCCGCGCCGACTGACCAGTGCTTGGAAAGCGCATAATTTGCCCCGACGTCGAACACGGGATTCCACGATGCACTGAGGGTCGCGTGTACCGATCCGCCAGGACCAACGCTATTGGTGATGAACTGGCCGTTGGTCACGCGAACCTGGGTGAACCACGTATAGTTCACGCCCAATCCGACGAAAGGACGAAATTTCGACTGAGCCTCAAACAGGTGATATCGAAGCTCGATGACGGGCGGCATCGGCCGCGTCGTGCCGAGGGTGCCGTACTTCGCGAACGTTCCCTTGCCCTGCACACTGCCTGTTAGGGGCAGGCCAACAAGTGCGGCGATGCCGATGTTGTCGGTCATGTAGTATTCGCCGTTGATACCGAGCGTATCCGTAGACAACGCGTGTGCACCAGTGCCCGATAACTTCTGATTGACGGCAATACCGTCCACGCTCGTCACGGTGAGCGGCGTGGCATCACCCAGCGGTGCTGCGTGAAGCCACCCCGTCGACAGGGTAAAGCTTCCTGCAGACTGTGCATTCGCATTTCCAGCAAGCGCAACCGAACAGAAAAAACCCGCCACAACGGCAGGCCGAATATTTTTCCAGTAGTTACTCACGCGTCTCCTCCTGCCTTAGCGGCTAAATGGTTTTATCGCCACACAGCTTCAACGATCCGACCATTGCGCCGGATCGCTGGATCGGCCCTCGTATCTTTACGATCCAATCCAAAAACTCATCTTCTTTTTTACGTAGACGTGCGAAGTAAAACGACACTATTAATCGCAGTCCTTATTTTTCTTGTTACCTCATCACCGTGTGGAGTCAAGAAACGAGAACAACCGTTACTTTTTTTGCCCTTCTACGTGGCAGTCAAGTTTGACAAGTCGTCCGGCGCGTCAGTGAACACGCATCACGATGCGCTCGAGCGAACGCAATGTTCTCTCTAGTGCCACACCGATCTTCTTCCCAATCAAATCCCCGGTGAAATTCGTGCTTCAGCCGGGGCATCAACACACATGCGAGTGACTGGACGGCTGCATCAATGTAAGAAACGGTTTCAAAAAAGCCTCGTGAGGCCGTAACTTTCTCGGCGAGCTGCTTACCCTCGGCATCGGGATAACCGGGACCGAGGAGATGGGCAAGTCGATCATCGACGTGTTGAACGCATGCATGCCTGGCTGCATCAATTCCGTCGTCTCCGCATTTGTTTCGAACGCCGCGCCGACATTCATGGCGCGTTTCTCAAACTCGGTTGCTGTCTAGCCTGCTGGAATACTCTTCGGCACACGGAGCAGTCTTTATGAAACCGTCTCTTAGACAACCCAGGCATGAGAGGCATCTAATGCTGCGTGCCAAGTCCGCTGGGCAGCCAATGCATCATATTTTTCAACAATCAACATGGAACATGTGCCATTCCGAGTCTCCGCGGCCGACTGCTTAGTCAACAGCAGCTTCGGCGCCCGACGTCCCCTTAGCGTACTTGGCAAATCGCGTCGGATCGGCTCCATGCACCGGAGCCTCATCAGGCCACGGCCAACCGCCGAACTGGGTGCGTCGATAGTCGGCAAATGCCTGTTGCACCTCCTGCTCGGTATTCATGACAAACGGGCCCATCTGCGCCACCGGCTCGCCGATCGGGCGCCCCTGCAGAAGCAGAAATTCGGCAGTCGCGTCTCCATTGACGATGGTCGTGGGCTGGTCAGCTCGCAATTCGATGCGGGCGTGCTGATCCACTTCCTGCGGTCCGATTGTCACGCGACCGCCAGCAAAGAAATAAAGATTTCGACGTGTGCTTGCACTACCGGCCGGCGGCAAGATCCAGCGCGCTCCTGGTTCCATGGTCACGGTCCAAATCGCGACATCGCTGCCCTCCGCGGCCGCCCACGAAGCCGGCGGCGGACGAAGGATTCGAGTGTTCGATCCTTCATACAGCGGACCGGCGATCCAAACCACCTCCGTATTCGCGCCGGACGCGTCGGTGAAGCGGTGGCGCGGAATATCGTCGGCCCAGAACATGGTGAACTGGGGTGCCACGAACTTGCTGCGAGCGGGCAGATTCAGCCAGATCTGGAACAGCTCCAATGCGTTCGGCGCCTCGGTGTTGAGCAGCGGGAACATCTCCGAGTGGACAACGCCTCGGCCAGCGGTCAGCCATTGCACGTCGCCCGCCCCGTAGCGAGCTGCCGCTCCCAACGAATCGGCATGGTCAATCAGACCGCGACGGACGAGCGTCACGGTCTCGAAGCCTCTGTGAGGGTGAGCGGGAAATCCGGGCACTGTCATGCCGTGGTACATGCGCCACCCGTCTGCGTTGAAGAAGTCCTGCCCAAGCTGGTGGCCTGTCAGGGAGGCCGCGGGACCATAGCGACCGTTCGCCTTCGGATAGTGATCGTCGTGATAGACGCACATAAGGAATGGGTCGGCCGTCACCCACGGAAAACCCAAAGGCGTGATGTTAAGGACAGGATTCATGGACGGGACTCCTATGGCAATCACTCAGATTACCAGTTCCGCAATCTGGCTCTGTGCGCGAACGATGGCCTCCTGGCGTGGGTCGGGGCCTACCGAGATGCCGTCGGCGGAGATCACTTGTAGGTTGTGGATGCCGACGAACGCAAACAACCCGCGCAGATAGGTTTCCGCATGTTCCAAAGCGCGAGCAGGCGAATCTTCACCATAGAAGCCACCGCGCGCGATGGTCACGATAACTCGCTTGTCACCGACCAATCCGACAGGGCCGTTCTCGGTGTAGCGAAAGGTCTTGCCCGCCACAGCGATGCGGTCGATCCAAGCCTTTAACTGACTGGGGACACCAAAGTTATAGAGACCCAAGCCAATGACGATTACGTCGGCGGCGAGGAACTCCTCGAGCACCTTCGTACCTTCTGCAAGTTCGCCCTGCAAGGCAGGGGCGACCGGTGCCTCGGGCGCTCGCATGGCCGCGAAGTACGCACCGGTAAGGTGAGGCAATGGTGCTTCCGCGAGATCGCGATAAGTCACTTCAAGCGAGGGTTCGACAGATCGGAGTTGATCGACCACTGCCGCCGACAGGCTACGGCTGACGGATTGTGCACCGAGGATGCTCGAATCGAGATGAAGAAGTTTGGTGGCCATGATGGGTAACTGGGTCCAGGGTTGATGATCAGAAATCGACGACTGAGCCGTCGTGGGATGATTCATTCAGACACTCGATGAGTGCCTATCTGGCCGCTGCCGTGTCCGCACGAACTGCTCGTTGTGGGGTTGGGGATCAGAAGCCAAGTACGCGAAATTTTTTCGGTATCGCAATGCCAACAGTCCGCCGCTGATCACCAGTATGAGAGCCGTGGGCACGCCAGGGGGATTGAGCAGGAATTGAAAGACGACAATGACCGACATAATCGGTGCGAGCAAGGCGAGACCCAGTGCTGGGGCTCTGTTGGACAGTAGACACAGCGAACCGACAAGCTCGATGGTCTTCACCATGGGGAAGAGGAATACCATTGAATGCAGGGATGTCACGAAGGTTCGACCTTTTTCCGACATCGGCAGGTGGATGAGGTTGGAACCGGTAAAGATCAAGGCGAATCCGTCAATGGCGCCCACCAGAAAGATCAGCCCGAGCAAGAAGCGAGGAACCGTGCAAAGTAGCATTGATTTCATGGGTTCTCACTTATCACTTAACGGGATGACTTCGGTTTCGGATACATCAGGTTGAATATGGCTTGGTCCAGCCCCGGGACCTGCAAGGCCTTCCCCGCTACCTTTGCGCCAAATGCGGAGAGCCTGTTCAGGGGGAAGGCCTTGCCCAAATAGGCGTAGGCAGCAGCCACACTTTCCTCGGTGGTCGCCTTCACGATACGTTCCGCTGCTCGGTGCATCTTTGACGCGAGCGCGGACTGATCGACACCGACCAGCTGGCCGTCGCGCTTAACCACTCGGCCTTCGACCATTACCAGGTCGATGTCTGCGACGCCAGCTTGCATGACCACCGTCTTTACCGGATCGACGATCGGCACCAGATGCGCGCCAGTGGAGCGCAACATGATCAGGTCCGCCCGTTTGCCCACCTCAATGCTGCCTACGTCGTTTTCCAGTCCCGCAACACGGGCGGCCTCGATCGTGACGGCGCGCAAAGCATCCTCCGCTGTCAAGGCCAAGGTTCCGGGCATGATGCCGCGAGCCCCCAACCTGTCGTTGGCTGCCATGCGACCGGCTGCCAAGGCCAAGCGCATCTGTGTGAACAGGTCACCAGAGCCCCCCGACACAATGTCGACACCGAAGCCACATGCAACACCCACCTCTTTAGCCAGCGGCCAATTCGGTGTTCCCATTCCCATCTGCATTTCGCTTTCCGGGGTGACCGCCAGCTTGGCACCCAGATCCTTCATGCGCGCAAGGTCGCGGTGAGTCAGTACATTGCCATGCACGAAAAGCGTGCGTTCGTCGACGAGCCCCTTGGCCAGCATGCGCGTCACGTAGCGTGTGCCACGGGCAAACGCGCCGTTCGCAGCGTGTACGGAAAAGCAATGTGCTCCAAGTTGGCGGGCGAGCGCGACTTCCGTTGCAGTGTAATGAAGGGGCGCAAATAGGAATTCGCTGGCGCCGATGCCGAAGCGGATCCGGCCTTCCTCTGTCGAAAGGCGCTGCTTGCGCAATCGCTCGGCATCCCGATGCCGCCAAGTCGAGCTGAAAGCGCGTGAGGCGTCAATCGGAAACCCGGCATCGGCCACATCCGACAGGCCGTAGCAGAAAACCGCCCGGATGCCGGTCGATTCGAGGCCCGAGAGCAAGGCGTCAGCATGATCCGGCGTTGCGATCACATGCGAGTGATCCACGACTGTGGTGACGCCGGAGTTCAGGGCATCCAACGCACCGGTGTAGTTGCCAAGTTCAGCGTCCTCGGCCGAAAAGTGCGGGGCAAAACCGTACCGCAGCTGTGCCATGTAGTCGTACAAGCTGCCATCGCCTAGTTGGGCCCGCAACAGCGATTGCCACACGTGGCGGTGAGTGTCGATCATGCCGGGCATGACAATGCCCCCCTGCGCATCGATCGTTTGCACATCGGCGGTCACTCCAAGATCGCGCCCAATGGCAGCGATTCGGCCATCCTTGATCAGGACCTGCTGCAGATCAGGCGCCGGCGGCACCGTCGAGAGCGTCAACAGGCGGGCGTTAATGAACAGCGTGTCTCGTGGCATCGGCGGTTTCTTCACGGGTTGTGGGTCGCAAGTGAGTTGCGTCAACTGGTTCGCGGTGTTGCTCCAACGTCGAGCGCGCTGTCGAAGCATGTTTGGCTCAGGCTGGCCACATTTCCGACAAGCAAATGGGGGCCGTCAACTTGCACCGGTACGCCACTGCTATAGCTAGCCTCGCGTTACACCGTCCAGCTTGAACTTGTGTCGCAGCACTCAAACCCAGCACGTGATGGCTCTTGCTCTTAGGCTTGTTGTTTCTGCTCCAGTCCATACCATCGCCTCCTCTTTAGTCAGTCACCGAACCACTTTGGGGTTCTTTCGATGGAAACTATTGCAGGTTTCTCGGCAAAAGGCGTCGCCCTAACGGGTGATTTGGGAGCCGTGCTGGAATAAGCTGTGCAATTTGGCGGTCGTAGCGGTATGCGATGCACGGCGGGGGTATGAGCCCTGGCGGCGCTGTTGCATAAATCAGGCATGAGGACGAAGGGGTGCCTTTATTCATGATCTCAGGTGACGTGGAGGGACTCCGGGCGGGCGAACTCAGCCGTGCGGTCGAGCATACCCACTCGAACAGCGACGTCGGTCGCCTGGGTATCGGTACGACGTGTCCACAGGCATGGACCCATGAGCGCCTTGAAACGATACATTGCGTTCTCGGCCAGCGAACGACGGTGGTAGCCGCTTTGCCGCTTCCATTCGCGTCGACGGCCTTGGGCGAGGGCCTCAACAGCTTCGTTGCGGTGAGCCGCGGAGGGGGTGGTAGACGGCCAGTGAACTGCGCATCTTTGCGAGGCGGAATGGGGAGCATCGCGTCGCGCATGGCGATCGTGGCGCAGCAGTCCTGCGTATCGCATGCGCCGTCGATGGGATCGACAGGCCCGTCGGCATGTCATTCATCGCAATCAACGTAGAGCCGGCATGGTCGAGCCCTGTATGTTCGATTCCGTTCTCAAACGCTCGAAGGAGCGTTCATGACTGAATCGCATTGTTCGGGCTATCCGGATCAATTCCCGCAAAACCGGGGTGCCCTTTTCTCGAAAAATGCTTGCGCGCCTTCCTTGGCATCTGCGCTTGTAATGGTGAGATGCTGCCGCTTCGCTTCCAGTGCGATGATCTGGTCCAACGACATACAGGTAGCCGCTCGCGCGATTTCTTTGGAATACCTCACCGCCAGCGGGGCGCGAGCCGCAACCGAATGTGCGAACGCTCGCGCTTCCGTCTCGAATAAGTCTGTCGGGATGACACGATTGGCGAGCCCCAGCTCCAGACAACGTGCCGCAGGAATTTTTTGCCCGTCCACAATCGCCTCGAATGCTCTCTTGTATCCCAGCGCACGCACCAGATGCCACGACGCTCCGCCATCGGGAATCAGGCCAATTGCAGAAAATGCCAGATAAATATAAGCGTCATTGGACATGACCGTGAGGTCGCATGCCATTGCGAACGCCGCACCGATGCCGGCGGCAGGGCCCCGTACTGCTGCAATCACCGGTTTGTTCGAGCCGCTAATCAAGTCGAGAATCGGCTTGTATTCCAGCAAAATCTGTCCTTCGATCGTTTCATGCGGCGGATTGTAGGGCTCCTTCAAATCAGCACCGACACAGAATGCGCGTCCGGCGCCTGTCAACAGGATTGCACGAATCTCGCAGTCCGCATCCGCCCTTTGAATTGCCGCAAGTAGATTCTGACGCAGGGATGCATTGAATGCGTTCAGAGCATCAGGCCGGTTCATGGTGATAACGGCGACTGTATCCGCTTTCTCGTACAGAACAGTTTCGTATTGATGTATTTGAGTCATTTGTCACTCACTCGTTTGTCGGATACGCTTGCTACCACACCGGACGAAAGCAGGCGTTCGATTTCGGCATCCGGAATCGATAGCTCAGCCAGAATCTGAACGCTGTGGCCTCCCGTTTGAGGCGCTCCCCACCGAACAGCACCTGGTGTGCGACTGAACCTCGGCGCGGGTGCGGGTTGCTCCATGCCGGCAACTGTGATGAATCCCTCTCTTGCTATCTGGTGGCAATGTCGGGGCGCTTCCCGATAGTCGAGTACCGGTGTCACACATGCGTCGCTACCCTCGAATATCTGTGCCCATTCGTCCCGGCTTTTCATCCGAAAGGTGTCGGCCAGACGGGCACTCTGCCTGGTCCATGCGGTCCTATCCCATTGCGCGCCGAACTCGGCAGCGTTCAAGGCAAGACCTTCGAGCAAGGCTGCAAAGAACGCGGGTTCAATCGCACCCACCGCGATGAACTTTCTGTCGGCAGTTTCATACGTGCGATAGAACGGCGCCGCACCATCGAGTAGATTGGCTTCGCGCTCCGTGGACCACCGGTTTGCATGGTGAAGCGTCTGGACGATGCCCATCAGCGCATTGGTTCCGTCGATGATCGCCGCATCAACCACCTGCCCCATGCCGGATTTCTTTGCTTCAAGCAACGCACACACCATGCCGAACGCGAGAAACAGCGCGCCTCCGCCATAATCACCGACAAGATTCAACGGCGGCAGCGGTGGTGTATTGCGCGGCCCCATTGCCTGCAATGCGCCGGTCAATCCGATGTAGTTGATGTCATGCCCGGCACAATGCGCCAGCGGGCCGGCCTGCCCCCATCCTGTCATGCGGCCGAAGACGAGCTTCGGATTGAGCCCAAGGCAGACATCCGGACCGACGCCGAGACGCTCGGCGACGCCGGGCCGAAAACCTTCAATCAATCCATCGGCACGTTGGATCAGGGAGAGAAGCAGTGCTATCCCCTCCGGGGATTTCAGGTTAATCGCTATGGAACGTTTGTTGCGCTGCTCCACCGATATCGGCGATCGGAGCGGAGAGCCACCATCTGGCCTCTCGACGCAGATCACATCGGCGCCGAGGTCAGCGAACAGCTGCGCGCAAAACGGCCCTGGTCCAAGGCCGGCGATCTCGACGATTCGAATGCCGGAGAGCGGTCCTGTTGCGGCAATTGTCATTTGCTCCTCATTTGCCTTGGAGGTCGGATTCTTGCGCTCGAGCGACGACTGTAGATTGTTGGCTACCGAGGTCGATACGCCCGTCAGTGCTCTTAATTTCGAGCCGCAACCGATCGCCCGGCTGCAGGAAATTTTCTCCGTCGTTGAAATGCGCTTTCAAGGATGCCAACCTCTTCGCGTCGTCGAACAACAGCGATGCCAGCAGCTTTGCGCCTTCCGGACTGCCCTGCAACAAGACACCGCCTGGCGTCCCGGTCAGCAGCACATCGCCTTCATCGATATCCATGAAGCGAGAGATTTCCGTCAGCGTTGTGGCCGGCTTATGGATCAATTGCGCGGTATTGGCATCTTGCTTTATCTCCCCGTTCAGCCACAACTTTAGATTCAGATCATGAATCGCCGAAGCCTCATCACGGTCGATCAAATAGAGAATCGGGCCGGCCGGACAAAAGTTGCGCTGGCTCTTGCCACGGAACCACTGGAGCATGCTGGCGCCGAACATGAGGTCCCGCGCCGATACGTCGTTGACGAGCACCAAACCAGCGACATAGTCACCCAGATTGGCCTCGGTGACGGTCACCGGACCACTGATCTTTCGCCGCATCACGAGACCCAGCTCGATCTCATAATCCAGCAGCTTGCAATCGGCCGGTCGGATAATGTCGTCCTGCGGACCGCAAAGCGATGCAACGTCCTTCAGAAAGATCAGGTTGTGATCAGAATGTGCCGTGGCCTGCGTTTCCTCGCGATGCGTGGCGTAGTTCATCCCTTGGCACACGAGGCGTGACGGGCCAACGATCGGACTTAACAAACGGAGCGACGCATAGTCGCGCGGCGCGGAACGATCTACCTGCTCCGGCGAAAATTGGCTCACCAATTTAGCGGTGGTCGGATAGTTTTCCGTCAACGAAAATACCTGCTCCTTCTCCAACACCCCCCAGACAGTATTTCCGTTTTCGTTAAAGCGAACGATACTTTTTCCCATAGCGTTTCCTTCCGCTTTTCTTGAATATAACTATTTCGTCTTAATTTCAGACCTAACCGCAAACATGTCGACAACCGCTCTCACGCGAGCTGCATCGGCCCTTGTATCGATGATCGCGGCAAGACCGTGCTTCGCGTCGATCACCGCAGATACCGTGGCGTCGATGCCGGCGTCCGCCAGCGCTTTCGACAACACCCTTTCCGTGGCCAGTCGGCGCAATTCTGGTTTGAAGATTTTCCCGACGGCCGTCACCGGCAATGCATCCAGTATTTCGACATGCACCGGTGCGGCCGCGCGCTCACCAATGTTTGATGCCGCGAATGCCCGCAATTCTTCGGCTGTCGATTCAGTTCCGGGTTTCAGCGCGACGTAGACGCATGGCAGTTCGCCGGAATAGGCATCGGGTTGGCCGATTGCTGCAGCGATGGCGACGGCCGGATGGCGCGTGGCCGCGTTTTCGATCATCGACGGATCGATGTTGTGGCCACCTCGAATGATCAGATCCTTCTCTCGCCCGGTCAGCCAAAAGTAACCGTCGGCATCGCATCGACCGAGGTCGCCGGTGTTAAGCCAGCCATCCCCGACGAATGCCCCTGCGTTCGCCGAAATCTGCTTGTAGCCGCCGAATACATTGGCGCCTCGCACCACTACGACGCCAGGTTCGTCGACAGCGCAGTCGCGCACATAGGCGCCATGCTCGTCCAGCATTACTGTCTTCATGTCCTGATAGGGAATACGCAGGCCGATCGAGCCAATGCGCTTTTCGCCCGCAATCGGATTCATCGAACTCATGCAGGTTGCCTCTGTAAGACCATATCCTTCAATGAGACGAATTCCGGTGCGATCTTGAAAACTTCGGAAAATCTCGGGCGGCAAGGGCGCAGCACCGCAAAGGCCGTAGCGCAACGAACTAACATCTGCATCGTCGAATGGCACTGCAAGGAGAGCCGAGTAAATCGTCGGGACGGCGGAAAACCAGGTGATCTTGTAGCGACTGACAAGCTTCCAGAAGTTCGGAATGACATCGGGATTGCGAAAGCCGTTGGCCGTCGCCATCACAACCGACCCACCCGTACCAAACACCATTAGGCCAGCAGAAAACAGTGCATTGACATGGAATAGCGGAAGTCCGCCAAAGGCGACATCATTTTCATCGATATCGAGTACCAACTCGGTGCTGCTGGCGAGGAATGCCTGATTGGCGTGGGTATGTATCGCGATCTTCGGAACGCCTGTCGTCCCCCCCGTATGAAAGTAGGCAGCGATATCATTCGGCTTCGGCGGCGATGCAGTCAGGGCGTTCGCCGATTGCAGCGCGAGCAAGGTATCGAAATCGTAGATAGGCACGCCCGATGCAGATACCGAAAGTTTGCCGTCTGCGCTGTCAACATCACCGGTCCGGTTGACTTGAAGCACGGCCTTCAGTGCGCGCAGCCGCGTGATATGCGGCTCAATTTTTTCCCAGTATCCGCCGCCCATCGATGGACCGGGAACGACCAGCAATTCCGCACCGGCTTCCTCGGCAATTTTTCCGATGACATCGCCCTCAAGCAGCGGGTTGATCGGATTGACGATAGCCGCAGCTTCGCCGCCGAACAGCGTCAAATGTGTTTGCGGCAAATTGGGGAGGACGTAGGAAACCACGCTTGACCGCGTGAGCCCCAGACCCGTGAATGCGTTCGCCGCGCGATGTATTCCGGCCAGCAGTTCTCGATAGGTCCAGCTCAACGGTTCTTCATTGAGGTTTCCGGTGTCCAGATAGCGCACCGCTATGCGGTCACTATACTTTTCTGCGCTACGCCGGATGATTTCATACGATGTTTCCGCGAAGCCACGACTGCTGTATGGAACCCGTTCGATCGCAATCACATCCTGGATCGATTTCACACCGCGTTGTCTAATTGGCGCACTCATCTCACTTCTCTTGTTTCTGGCCATTCCATTACTTGCAGATTCAGTCGAGCCAGGGCCTGGCCTGACGCCCCAAAGCTTTTGCGGTTAGCTTCAGCTTCTCCGCGGACAACTTGCCCGTCATTACACCGACAAGCGCCTTCAACTTCTCGCCCAGTGACGGGCCTTTGCGCAGAGATTTTGGAATATCATCGCCCCACATCCACATCCCGCCGAGATCCATGAAGTGATAGCCGGTAGGAGAAGATGCGTCAAACACGTCACCGTCGGCGTAGTGCTCAATTTCATGTCCATATGGATCGAGCCAGTAGTCGAAAAACTGACTGCCGAGCGTGTGGCGCCCAATGCCCCAGAAGTGCCTCCATCCTGCAGCCTTCAGAACCTGATGCCCCTGACCGATCGTATCGATGTCGCTGGTCTCATAGGCACTGTGCAGATACTTCGATTGCATGATGCCCACTATCACCACGCTATGATGGTCGGCCGGCTGGTCGCCGCGATCGAAACGCATGAATGCGAGTGCGGGACTACCATCGGCAAGGCATTGCACGTCGGTCGGAATCAGTCCGAGGTGACGCATATACCACTGCGCAGAGACGTCGAAACTGACCGCACCGAGTACAACGTGGGAAAACCGATAGACCGGCGTCGGCGCGAGCGGCGGTCTCACCGTAACGTTGATGCGCTCCTTCTTAAGCGGCGAGTTGAACGCGTGCACGCGCGGCGGCAGCGGTAACGGATCTACTTCTTTTCGCCCGTACACCACGTCGACCAGAAAGCCGCCGGGATCAACCAACCGAATCCGTTCCCCGCCGCCGGGGCCATCGACCGCCTCGATCGTGGCGCCGGGCACGGCGCGCTGCAATGTCAACAGTTCAGCCCTTGTATTGACGGCGAATCCGGCCCCAACATACCTTGACGACTTGCCTTTTTTTGCAACGTAGAAGTAGGGGTCGATGCCAGCCCCACGCATATAAAGTGCATCGCCGGTGTCAGCTGCCTCGGTCATGCCGAAGTCGCGCAGGAAGCGCCCCTGCTCCGCCAGATCCGGCTTCTCGAACATGATGTACGCTGTCCTATCGGCTTTGATGATAGGCTGGGGACGTTGGAGCGGCTTCGAACCAAGCAACGCGATCTCTTCCTCCGAGTAACCCGCTCCCGCATACCGAAGCCGGCCGTTGGCTGCGTCGCAGACGCCAGGAGCGACACTCTGCGTGTGGCAATCCGACCCACAGACTGGGCAACGATTCAAAATTCACTCCCTTTCATGGCATTCTGTTGATCGACCAGGTTTCTGTTGCGTGACAGACTGAACGCGCGTCTGCGTTGTATCGGTTCGACCAACACACTCGATTTGCAGCAGTCACTATGGCATTGTTGGTGCAATGTATCGTCGCCCGAAAGGGTGATTTGGAGCGGATCGAGGGGCTCGATAACCTCGGGCCGTGCGGAGGGCGCGAAGGTCAACGAAACCGAGGCCGAGCCAGCCTAACCTGGCCGATCCGCCCAGGGCTCGTTCCGGGGTGCGCCGGTGTAGCAGCGCGGTCGCGGCCGCTGCCGAAAGCTCGGGAAAATTGCGGGATAGTAGCCGACCTGCATGTCAAGGCCGCCGACAGCACTAATCCGGGGATGCGTAATTCTTTTCTGCTCGAGGTCGCCGTGCAGCCCTTGGTGCGACGTCAGAAATCGGACGTTGGCCAGGGATGCGCACACGCACCGTACGCATGGTGCTGGAGCAGCTACGAGAATACGAATCGAAATGGGCGGCCGTCAGTTCGAACATAGCGAAGGCCGGTTGTGCGCCGGAGACGGTGCGCAAATGGGTGCGACAGGACCAGAAGGATCGAGGCCAGCTCGCTAGCGCAACGAGGACTGACCCGGAACGCTAGAACCGCGAGCTTCGACAGGTCCACAAGATCCTCCGTAAGGCGTCGCGTATTTCGCGCAGGCGGAACTCGACTGCCAACCGAAACGATGGTGTCGTTCATTGACAAGCAGGGTGCGTTGCACGGCGTCGAGTCGATCTGCAAAGTGCTGGCGATCGCGCCGTGGACATACGACACACTTTAGGCGCGCCGAACAGCGGGCCGATCCCGTCAGGCTGTCGTTCCGTATGCGGCGCCATGCGGAACTGAGGCTCGTGCACTTACCTCGGGAGAACGGCTATGGGGTGATTCCACACACGAAAAACGGACCTGCGCTGGCCGGTTACGGAGCTGTCGATGGCCGATGCACTCAGCAACGACAGACTTACCCTGGCCCGCAGGGCGGCGCCCGCGCGCAGCCGATACTTGTTGTTTGGTCTCATGGCGTTCGTCCTGAAGCAGCGAAATACCGACGACGGTTGGAGAGCAGCCATCGCCGTTCACCGTGCTCGGTGAATCGGCCAGGCCGCCCAATCGGAATTCAGCTCGGTGTTACTGCGTGATGATCCCTGCCGAGCTGACGTTTCTAGACGAGTTGCCGACATATACCGTCGTCGCGCCGCTTGCCGGAGACCACTGCTGCGCGTCCTTGTCCCAGGTGCTCAACGGATGGTTGGTCGCCTTCGGATCGATGTTGACGGTCACCGTCTGCGACGCACCCGGATTCAGGAACACCTTCTGGAACCCGACCAGGCGCTTCGGCGGTTCGCCGGACGACGCCGGCAAGCCGACGTAGACCTGCACGACTTCCGCCCCCGCGACCTTGCCCGTATTGGCGACCGATGCAGTGACGTTGTACGTGCCGTTGCCGCCCGGCGAGACGGCTGCGTTCTGAATCGCGAATGTCGTATACGAAAGCCCGAACCCGAATTCGAACGCGGGCTGCTTGCCCATCGCGTCGTACCAGCGATAGCCCATGTTGAGCCCTTCGCTGTAGGTCACGGTCGGCACCCCGTTCACCGCGACGCCCGGATACTGCGCGGCACTGATCGAATTCATGAACCCCTGGCCGACCTGCGGGAACGTCACCGGCAATTTGCCCGACGGATTCGTCACGCCGAACAGCAGGTCCGCGACGATGTGCCCGTCCTCCTGCCCCGGGAACCATGCTTCGAGGATCGCGGCTGGCGCGGACGCACCACCCTTGAGCAGCGTCGGATCGAGCGCCTCGACCGCGTTGTCCTTGAGCACGAGCACGGTCTTCGGATTCGCGGCCACCACGCTCTGGATCATGGCCAGCGTATTGCTGCTCCTGACGGTACCGGTCGTCGTCAGCGCACTGGCCTTCGGCCCGTACCAGTCGAGCGTGTTCAGGTACTTGCCGGGGTCGAGACTCAAGCCCGTCGCATCAGCGAACGTCGTCTGATCCGCGCCCTCTTCGGAAATCGATCCGGCCATCACCACCACCGCATCGGCGCTACCGATCAACGACTGGGCCACCGCGAACGTCGAGCCGGTGCCGTCGATGGTGGCGTTCGCGTTTGCATCGTCGACGAGCACGAGGTGAACCTTCGCCGTCGAATTGCCGAGGTTGGCGAGCACGTCGCGCATTCCTTGCAGCGGCGAAACGGTATAGAGCGCGACCACGTCCGAACTCCCGCCGCCGGACCCCATCGGGTTGCCGACGCTGCTGCCGCCGGCCACCGCTTGTTGCGCGAACACCTGCGAAGCCTTCCCGACGATCACGACGTTCTGTACCGCCTTGCTCAACGGCAGCGTGCCGTCGTTCTGCAGCAGTACCGCGGATTGCTCGCCGATGGCTTTCGCGACGGCGCCGTTCGCGACGGTATCGATCGGCGTTTGCGCCAGCGGACGGTCGAAGATGCCGGCCTTGAACATCTGCGTGTATCGGCGCGCCAGCGCCGTATCGATGTCCGATGTCTTGATCGCGCCGGACGCGAGCGCGGCGTTCAGCTTGTCCGGCGTCCACCAGGTCGTCACGCCCGGAATGATCACACCCGGCATTTCGTTGTCCAGCCCGGCGAGCATCGTTCCCGCCGTGCTGTGCGCGGCGAAGAAGTCCGACTGCACGTAACCGCTGAAACCCCATTGCCCGCGCAGCACGTCGGTCAGGATGTGCTTGTTCTCGCACATCGAGAAACCGTTGACCGAGTTGTACGAGCACATGACGGCACCCACCTGCCCGTCCTTGACCGCCATCTCGAACGGCAGCATGTACAGTTCATGCAGCGTCCGGTCGTCGACGTTTTCCGAGATGGTCATCCGGTTCGTTTCCTGCTCGTTCGCGACGAGATGCTTCGCCATCGCGATCATCCCGTGCGATTGAACCGCCTGAATTTCAGCGACGCCCAGCGTGCCGGTCAGATACGGGTCCTCGCCCATGTATTCGAAATTGCGACCGCCGACGGGCAACCGGGCCAGGTTCATGCCCGGCGCTTCGAACACATGAAGCGCGAGGTTCGCACCTTCCTTGCCGATCACGTCGCCGAATTGCGTCGCCACCGCATGGTCGAATGATGCCGCCACCGCGATCGCGGACGGCAACGCAGTGGCTTTCGCCGACGCGGCACTCGTCAACGCCGCCGCACCGCTCGACGCCGAGCCGGCGGGAACGCAATCGTTCTGGCCGATCCCGACCGGACCATTCGTGATGCGCAGCGTCGGGATATGGTATTTCGGCAGCCCGGGAATGTGACGTGCGCCGAAGCATTGCGGGAGCTCGGCGATCACGCCGGGCCCGCCCACCAGTTGCGCCTCCTTGTCGGGCAATGCCATTGCCGCCACGAGCAAGGCGGCGCGCTGCTCAGGCTTCAACGACGTATCCATCCAAGGCGATGCATTGCCGGACGGCGACGATGCGGTCGGACTGCTATCGGTGCTGCCGCCGCACCCGCCAAACAACACCGTCAATCCCGCTGCCAGACAAATCCCCGACGTCCTGATCGAAATTCCCATGTCTCGCTCCTGTGTCTCTACAGACGATTTTTCGATATGTTTTGCAGTACTTATTCATGTCGTCGCATCAACGCGCCCATCTGTTTCGATACGCAGCCGCGCGCGGGATGTCCCCGTCAATTGATCGCGCCATGTGCCGGCACGCTGTTCGCGGCAACGCACCAGGCGCCAGCGGCCGCGACGTTGCGCGACATGCCACGCTCGCGGCTCACGGCTCACGGGCGGCGCGTGCATTTTGGGAAAACGTTTATCCAAGAATAAGGCGACTGCCGTGATTTTCCTAGTCGGTATTAACGCGTAGCATGCGGGCATTCATCTGCAAGCGAAAGTCCGGCACGCCCCGGAAGGGGTAATCGTTTATCCATCAGGGCGTCGAAAGACGGTGCACGGCGTTACTCAGCGCGAGATGGAACAGAAGGAGCGAGCCCGGAAGCCATCGCCTACGCGGTGCCGCCGCGCAACCGCCCCATCTCCGAAGGGCAATGCTCGTCAGCGGTCAGGACCGCTGGCGAACCGACGTCGAGTCTCGTACGACGAGGCGGGGTTCGAGCAGAAGACGCGCGGCGCCCTTCTGGCCGGCGAGCGCTTCGAAGACCTTGCGAGTCGCCAGTTCGCCCATCTTCTCGCTCTGAGTGTCGACCGTCGTCAGCGCGGGTTCCGAATATTCGCCGTACGGCGCATTGTCGATTCCGGTGACAGCAAGGTCCCGCGGCAGGTGAAATCCAAGCGCCTTCGCGCCTTTCATGAACCCGAGCGCAATCAGGTCGTTGTAGCAGATCACCGCATGCGGGCGGCGCGGGCCCAGCAGAATCCTGGAGCAAGCCTGCTCTCCGGCAATGGAAGTCGGTGCATGGGCGTCGTACACATCGAGCGACAGCCCCTCTTCCGCCAGGCATTCGCTCGCACCGCGAATCCGCTCCGGATCGATCGGCGCCTGGCCAAACCCCAGATACGCGATCGTCCTGTGGCCAAGGTTGAGCAGATGCCGGGCCAGCATATACGTGGCAAGGCGGTTGTTGATCCCGACCGTCGGGATGGCGAGTTCATCGAGATGCCGCAGCATCACAACCGGCTTCTTCAGGTCCAGCATCCAGCCAGCTTCACGCTCCGACAGGCGCGAACTCACGATCAATCCGTCCACGCGTTGCGCGAGCGCCTCGATCAGCGAACGCTCGCGCGCCGGATCCTCCTCTGTATCGACCAGCAGCAGCGTGTAGTCGTGCGCGAGCGCAACCCGATTGGCCCCTTTCACGACACTCGCAAAGTGCGGGTTGCTGATGTCCAGGATCGCCAGGCCGATGGTACGCGTGCGCCCCGTAATCATCGACCGTGCCAGTGGGCTCGTCTGGTAACCCAGCTTTTCGATCGTCGCTTTAAGGCGGGACTCCACTTCCGGCGAGAAGCGCTTGGTTCCGTTGACGTACTTCGAGACTGTCGCGACCGATACCTCTGCTGCCATTGCCACATCGCGGATCGTCGGAGTCGCGTTCTTCATAACGGGGGAGCGTGTTCGAAAATGCGGCAATTGTCGCAGAAAGGACCGCCGACCGAGAAACTGATGAAAACCCAGTGGTGATGCCCCCCATCGGCGCAAATATAAACATCATAGAACGGCGAATCGCGGAACGGGCCGGAGGGTGTGCCGTCCAGCTGCCCGCTCGCGCGTACCCATTGGGCGATCGATCCGAGCATAGCCAGGACATCGGCGATGGCGCCGTCCACGACCTGGCCCTGGCAACTGCCGCATACATCGAGAAGCACCCACACCATCCCGAAGGCCGGCCCAGCGCACCCGTTGCTTCGCCGACGACCGTCGGCGGCACGACCGGCCGCTCCCGTCGATGGGCGAACAGCGATAACAATACATTCTTCTGCGGCCGAACGGTGACCGTCACCGCCACTCCTATGTCGGCCAGCACGCGGCCCCGATCGACTCCTTCGAATTCGACGATTCGAACCCCTGCCAGCGGCCGGTTTATTTGTGCAGCGTCCGTTCGATTCACTCTTTTTTGATTTCGTCAGCTCGGCGCGCAAGCCGGTCCGCTGCGAAACACGTGAAGCGACGCATGCAGATACCGGTCCGCAAGGAAGCTATCCAACATTACGCTATCTCCTGGCGATGAAGATGTGTCCATCGCCCGGCATCGCGGATGAAATGGTTACTTCGGCTGCAGGCGTATACCGGCATCGATACGAATGCACTCGCCGTTGACGTAGTCGTTCTCGACGATGAACCGCGCCATGTGCGCAACTTCGTCGGGTCGCCCGAGACGCTGCGGATAAAGCGGGCTCTCCGAAAGCGCGCGCACCGCCTCCGCAGGCAGCGAATCGAACATCGGCGTATGTATCAGCCCAGGCACGATCGTGTTCACGCGAATTGCATAGCGCGCCAGGTCGCGGGCGATCGGCAGCGTCATCGACACCACGCCGCCCTTCGACGCGCTGTACGCGGCCTGGCCCATCTGTCCTTCATAGGCGGCAATCGACGCGGTATTGATGATCACGCCGCGATCGCCGCTGGAGGCGTCGGGATCGTTCTTCGCCATCTGCGTGGCGGCAAGGCGCAACACGTTGAAGGTCCCGACCAAGTTCACGTCGATCACCTTCTTGAAATCGGCCAGCGGGAACGGCCCTTCCTTGCCGATCGTCTTGATCGCATTGGCGATGCCGGCGAAATTGCAGCAGATGTGGATCGCGCCAAACGTCTCGACGACACGGTCGATGCCGGCCTGGACGGATTGTTCGTCGGACACATTCGTCCGCACATACACGCAGCGCTCCCCCAGCTCCTTCACGAGTGCCTCGCCGCGCGCGTCGTTGAGATCGAGCACCGCGACGGCGGCGCCCTCGGCTAAGAAACGGCGCACCGTGGCTTCGCCAAGACCGGATGCGCCACCCGTTACGATCACTACCTTGCCTGCGATATTCATGATTCGATATATTCAAGTGAATGCGGTGATCGACCGGGATTCGCGGCCGACCATCGACGAATGACAATAGAAGGGACACGGAACGTCACCAGGTCGCCGTGTCACTTGGATGCGGCCCGTCATCCTGCACACCGGTGCCGACGTCGACGCTAGTCGAGAATGGCCCGAGCAATGATTTCCTTCATGATCTCGGAGGTTCCGGCCAAGATGCGGTGGATCCGTTCGTCCTGATAGAGCCGGCAGATCTCGTACTCCTCCATGTAACCCGCCCCACCGTGCAGTTGTACACCCTCGTCGACCATGCGACCGTTCAGCTCGCTCGTAAACAGTTTGGCGCGTGCGGCGTCCACCGCACTGAGCTTGCCTTCGTTGTGCACGTCGACACAGCGATCGACGTAGACTTGCGCCATCTCGATCTCGGCGTCCAGCGCCGCGAGCTTGAAACGCGTGTTCTGCATCTTGGAAAGCGGCTTGCCGAATACCAGCCGCTGCTTGACGAAATCCTTCGTGATGTCCAGTGCCAGGCGCGCTGCAGCAACGTTGCCGACTGCGGCGATCAGCCGCTCTTCCGCGAGGCCCTGCATCAGGTGGTAGAAGCCGCGGTCGACTTCGCCGAGCACGTTCGACTTGGGGATCCTGACGTCGCGAAAGAACAGCTCGGCCGTATCCTGCGACTTCAGGCCCATCTTCTTCAGATTGCGGCCGCGCTCGAAGCCTTCCATGCCGCGCTCGACCAGGAACAGCGTGATGCCGTGCGGATTGTCAGCGTGCGTGCGGGCCGCGACGATGACGAGGTCCGCATTGATGCCGTTCGAGATGTACGTCTTTGAACCATTCAATACCCAGTGATCGCCTTGCTCCACCGCGCGAGACTTCATCCCGGCCAGATCGGAACCGGCATCAGGCTCGGTCATCGCGATCGCGAGAATCGTCTCGCCGCTGATCATACCGGGCAGGAAGCGCTGCTTCTGTTCGTCCGTGCCGAAATGCTGGATATACGGCCCTACGAGACGGCTGTGCAACGTGATGAAATAGCCGGGATCACCATGAAAGGTGTTGGCCTCGATCAGGATCTGCTCGTAGCGAAAATCCTTCAGGCCCAGGCCACCGTACTGTTCATCGGCCCATATGCACAGGAATCCGGCATTGCCCGCTTTCAGGAAGGCCTCGCGGTCGACGATGTTCGCGTCACGCCAACGCTCCCGATGCGGCCGGATCTCCCGCTGGAAGAACCGGCATGCCGAATCGCGAAACAACTCCATTTCAGCGCTCAAGGGACGAGCTTCCATCACAATGTCTCCAGATATGTGCGCCCACCGGACGCTGAATGCGCGTGCCCTGCACACGGGCTTCGCCAATTACCCGCATCGCACCGGAATTGCCGTGCGAACGGGCAATCTTGCGCAGAGCACGAACCGCGTTGCAATCAGGCGTTGGCCGGGTAGAACGCCGCGTTCTGCTCGCCGCGCTCGAGTAGCCACGCGGACGGCTTGAAGCGCTTGCCGTGCTTCTCCGCAAGCTGTTCGCATTCGGCGATGAAGCGGCGAATGCCGATCGTGTCGATGTAGGACAACGCGCCGCCCGTCCACGCCGGATAGCCGATCCCGAGAATGGAACCGAGATCCGCATCGACCGGCGTAGTCAACACGCCCTCCTCGAGGCAGCGTGCGGTTTCCATCGCCATGACGTTCAGGAACCGTTGTTTCAGTTCTTCCAGGTCCGGCTGCTGCGTCGCCGGCGGGAACAGTTCCTTGAGGCCGGGCCACAGGCGCTTGGGCGCGTTTTCGGGGTAGTCGTAGAAACCGCCGCCGAATCGACGTCCGGGCCGCTTGATCTCGTCCACCATGAGATCGGCCACTTTGCTGCCCACCACGCCGCGGTACTGCTCCGCCACATTGTCGGCATCCTGCTGGCGATAGACGCTTTGCTGAAGCGTCAGCGTCACCTCGTCGGAGACGGCAAGCGGGCCGACGGGAAAGCCGGCCAGCCTGGCGGCATTCTCGATCAGCGCGGGCGCGATACCGTCTAGCAGCATCTGCTGCCCTTCCTGCGTAAACGTGCCGAACACGCGGCTCGTGAAGAATCCCGGCGAATCATGGACGATGATCGGTGTCTTGCCGATTTGCCCGATGTAGTCGAGCGTACGCGCCACCGTTTCCTGGCTGGTTTTTTCGCCGAGGATGATTTCCACCAGCGGCATCTTTTCCACCGGGGAAAAGAAGTGAATGCCGATGAACTGCTCCGGACGCACGGACGCACGCGCAAGTCCGGTAATCGGCAAGGTCGACGTGTTCGACCCGAACACCGCGGAGGCCGGAATGACCGCCTCTGTCTTGCGCGTGATTTCCGCCTTGAGATCGCGCTTTTCGAATACGGCTTCGACGATGAAATCGCAACCGTTGAGGTCTGCATAATCGGCAGTCGGACGAATGCGCGCGAGCAACGCATCGAGTTTTTCCTGGGAGATCCTTCCCTTGGCGAGATCCTTCGCGCGCAACGCGGCGATGGCAGCCTTACCCTTCTCGGCTTGCTCCAGCGTGGCATCGAGCAGGACGACGTCGATACCGGCCTGCGCGCTGACGTGCGTGATGCCCGCGCCCATCATGCCCGCGCCCAGCACGCCGAGCTTGCTCACATTCGACTTCGGCACGCCCTGCGGACGTGCGGCCAGCTTGTTCGCGGCACCCTGGTTGATGAACAGCGTGCGCGTGAGGTTGCGGGCGACCGGGTCGGCCAGCAGCTTGCCGAAATACTTGGTTTCGATGCGCAGGCCGACGTCGATCGTCACCTGCGTGCCTTCATATACGCACGACAGGATCGCCAGCGGCGCCGGGTAATTGCCGTTCGTGTTCGCGGCGGTCAGCGCTGTGCCGGCGACGAACGTCTGGGCGGCATGCGAAGCGAGCGGTCCGGCACCCCCGGGAATCCGGTACCCCTTGGTGTCCCACGGCTGTTCGGCGCGCGGAGATTCCAGCAACCAGCGGCGCGCCTCACGAACCAGTTCGGCAGCCGGAACCACCGCGTGAACGATGCCCAGCTTGAGTGCCTCGGCCGGCTTCACGTGTTTGCCCTGCAGCAGCAGCGGCAACGCAGCCGGAATGCCGATCAGGCGCGGCAGACGCTGCGTGCCGCCCGCGCCCGGCAGCAGCCCGACCTTGACTTCCGGCAGCCCGATCACGGTCTTCGGGTCGTCGCTCAGTACGCGATAGTGACACGCGAGGCAGAGTTCCAGCCCGCCGCCGAGCGCCGTACCGTTGATCGCGGCAACAACCGGCTTGCCGCACGTTTCCACGCTGCGAAACAATCGCGACAGCACGCGCGCCTGTTCAGCGCCTTGCGCCGGCGTGATGCCCGAATCGTAAAATGTGACCAGGTCCTTCAGGTCAGCGCCGGCGATGAAGCCGCTGGTCTTGCCCGACGTGATGATGGCGCCTTTGATCGCGGTGTCGCCCTTGATGCGCTCGACAGCAGCGGTGAGATCGCTAGTCAGTTCCGGCGTGATCACGTTCATCGGTCGTTGCGGCACGTCGACGGTGAGCAGCGCAATGCCGTCCTGGTCCAGGTCGAATTTCAGTGTCGTCATGATGTCTCTCTTGGTATCCGGATGGTGTTACACGCGTTCGATGATGGTGGCCGTGCCCATGCCGGCGCCGACACACAGCGTGCACAGCGCGGTGGACTTGCCGGTCCGCTCGAGTTCGTCGAGCGCGGTGCCGACGATGATGGAGCCGGTCGCGCCGAGCGGATGGCCGAGCGCGATCGCGCCGCCGTTGACGTTGACCTTGTCGTGCGACACGTCGAGCGCGCGCATGAAGCGCATCACCACGGCGGCAAACGCCTCGTTGACCTCGAACAGGTCAATGTCGCCCACGCGCATGCCTGCCAGCTTCAGGACCTTCTCAGTGACGTAGGCCGGACCCGTCAGCATGATGCAGGGCTCTGAACCAATCGACGTGAAGGCACGTACGCGTGCGCGCGGCTTCAGGCCGTTCTGCTCGCCGAACTCCTTGCTGCCGATCAGGACCGCGCACGCGCCGTCGACGATGCCGCTGGAATTGCCGCCGGTGTGAACGTGGTTGATCGCCTCGACCTGCGGGTAGCGCTGCATGGCGATCGCATCGAAGCCGGCCTGGAGCCCGAGTTGCTCGAACGACGGCTTGAGCTTGCCGAGGTCTTCCAGCGATGTGCCAGGACGCACATGCTCGTCGCGCGCCAGAACGATTTCGCCGATCACGTCGCGCACCGGCACGATCGATTTCCCGAAGCGCCCTTCCTGCCAGGCCAGTGCCGCGCGGCGCTGGCTCTCGACCGCATACGCGTCCACATCCGTGCGCGAATAGCCATCGATCGTCGCGATCAGGTCGGCACTCACGCCCTGCGGCACGAAATGGACGAGCGGCGCAAACGCCGGATCGGCGGGCCACGCGCCACCGTCGGAACCCATCGCGACGCGCGACATCGATTCGACGCCGCCGGCCACCACGGCAGGCGACTGACCGGACATCACCTTGGCCGTCGCCATGTTGAACGCTTCCAGGCCCGACGCGCAGAAGCGATTGACCTGGACGCCGGGAACGCCTTCGCCATAGCCTGCATTCAGCGCAGCCGAACGCGGGAGCACAGCGCCCTGCTCTCCGATCGGCGAAACCAGGCCCATGATGACGTCGTCGACCCATCGCGTGTCGAGCGCGCTGCGCTCGCGCAGGGCCTGAAGCACCTGCGTGCCGAGCTGCAGCGGAGTGATTTCGTGCAAGGCGCCTTCGGGGCGCCCTTTTCCGCGCGGCGTGCGGACGTGATCATAGATGAATGCTTCGGTCATGACATGCTCACTTAAGGTTGATGTTTTCCACGGCTGCTTGAAAACCTTCGCCGTTACTTTCGAACGAAGGAAGCTGACGCGGCGTATTGCGGAGCACGATGTTCGAGGCTCGCGCGAACCGTCTCCATCTGCTCGAAACTGCCCAGCAGTCGATCCTGTTCCAGCGACTCGGCCAGCAGCGACGGTGACGGGTCGCCAGGAAAGGAACGGTTGAGTAATCGTTTTGCACTGCATATCGCCTGCGGGCTGCGTTGCGCGATTTCAGACGCAAGACGGCGGGCCTCGTCCAGCGGCGCGTCGCTGACTCGCGTCGCCAGCCCCAGAACGACAGCTTCCTCGCCCGACACAACGCGACCGGTGTAGACGAGTTCCCGCATGACGTCGGCCCCGGACAACCAGCGGCATGAGCACGAACCCGGCCATGTCCGGGACAATTCCCCATTTGATTTCCATCACACTGAACCGGGTGTCGGGGCTGACGAGTCGCACCTCCGCGCCAAGCGCGAATTGCAGGCCTCCACCGAACGCGACGCCGTGAACCGCGGCGATAACCGGAACGGGGAGATTGGGCCACGCCATCACGGCCTGCTGATACCGGTTGGCGATGCCGTACGTATAGGTGGCGAGCGGATCTCGTCCGGTCGGCGTGTCGCTGCTTCCAGCGAAACTCGACAGATCGAGACCGGTGCAGAACGCACGCCCCGCGCCGTGCAGCACGACGGCGCGAACGTTCGAGTTGCGACCGGGCCGATCGGCGGCTGCCACGAGGTCCTCAAAGCTTGCCTCGACAAGCGCATTGAGCCTGTCGGGACGATCGAGGCGGACGTCGGCGACACCGCCCGGGCTCAACGCGACGGCGACATGGGAATTCATGACCTGTCTCCTTGACGGCGGCTTCGGTGCGCCGAGCGCCACCCGTCCCTTCTGTTATTCCGCTCGGCAGCGGGCTGCGTGCGGGATGTCCCATCGCACCGGACACTTGCCACGATCGATCAATCGATGGCAAAACTCGCCAACTCTTGATTGAAAAACCGCGACATCCGGCACCGTTTATTCGTGACTCGGAATCGCTTCGATGCCGCAATTCGCCGAAGCATTCTCCTTCAGCGGCCAACGAAATGTGATAGTGTGAGTTGCCAATCTTGTTGCAAAAATCGCCATGCCCGCGAAGTCAAGCTCGATCACCATCCCGATGCGCTACGTCCGTGACCTGGTCGATGTGGCCTGCGCGCATCAGTTGGACGGCAACGAGATGCTGGGCCGCGTGTCGGTCGAGAAAGGGTTGCTTGACGTTCCCAGTGCCCGGGTCAGCCTGAAGCAGTTTTCCCGGCTCTACACCGAACTGGTCGCCGCGCTCGACGACGAGGCGCTCGGGCTTCACGGCGGACCGATCCGCCCGGGCTCGGTGGAAATGCTGTGTCGGATCGGCATGACCGCGCCTACCCTGAAGGATTGCATCCCCTTTCTAAGCCGGGGCGCCAACGCGTTGATCGGCGGGTTCAAGGTCGAATGCGCTGTCGATCACGACGAACTGCAGATCGTGTTCCATGAGCGCCAGGCCATCGTCGACAAACGCCCGTTCGCCTACGAGATCATCGTTCCGACGATCTACGCGGTTCTGTCGTGGCTCGTCGGACAGCGCTTGCCGCTCGTCCACGCGGATTTCCCGTTCCCGGCACCTGCGCACCTGTCCGAGTTGCGGGCCCTGATGGGTGGCGAACTCCGGTTTGATCGGCCGTTCGCGGCGCTGCGCTTTCCGAAGCACGCAAATGACCTTCGAATCGTCCGCCGTTCGGAAGACATCCAGCGGGTCGTGCGCCGCGCGCCGGCCAGTTTTATCGAAGCGCTGCTGGTGCAGAACGCGTTGATATTCGACGTGAGGCGCGTGCTGCAGCAGGCCCTGCCAGCCATCCTGACGTTGAACGATGTCGCCGACCGCTTGGCGATGTCGCCGCGGACGCTGCTGCGCAAGCTGGACGCCGGCAACACCAGCTTTCAAGCCATCAAGGACGATCTGCGCCGCGACGTCGCGCTGCACTTGCTGGTGCGAGGAGCGACGCCGCTGAAGGAAATCGCGACGAGCCTCGGGTTCTCGGATCAATCGACGTTTCAACGCGCCTTCGCGAAGTGGACTGGCGTTCCACCGGGCGAGTATCGGAAGCGTACCCGGATGCGGGGGTGATTCCATCGCACGGTGGCACGGCAGCCAACCTTATCGATTTGCCGTAGGGCAGCGATCTCCACCACCAAATCGAAATCACACCGGCGAAACTGGTCGCCGCTCAAGAAACTGATACCCCTGTCCGTCAACCTGGGACGGGCCACCCTCGCCATCGTTACCGATCGGCAACAATTCCTGCCGCCCGCAGATGCCAAATGGCCCGTAGATCCACGCCATGTCGCATCATCAACCGCAGGACATACCAGCCGCCGAAAGTGCGCAACTTTAGTTCAAACCGCAACATTGACCAAACTTTAGTTCCAAAATTCGGGAAGTAAATGTACGCTCCCCTCGACGATGCAATGCCCAAGAGCCTGCCGCGTCGGCCTCCAGCTTCGGTACGGAAGGGACTAACTTTAATTCATCGGACTGTGTCGTCAGGGAAATCGTCCGACGAACTACAGTTGCGCGCTGTTTATCCGGTTTCGGCGCGATTCGACAATTCGCGGGGCCAGGCGTGTGTCCACGCCGCGCGTACGTATCGCCGCCGTTGTCCGACGCCGGAGCGCGCGCGGCGCGGCTAAAACCGGTGAATGATGCCCGCACCGAACGCGAACTGGTTCCCGGTCGACGACGGCGCGGAGTTGAACCCGTCACCCAGCGTCGCGGTCGCGTCGACGATGCTGCCCGCGCCGCTCGTGCCGAGCGTCTTGCCCTTCGCGTGCTGATACGCTTCAAGCAGGTACAGCCCCGTGCGCTTCGACAGCGAGTAGTACTGCGACAGGTTGAACTGGTGATACTGCGCGCTGTCCGTGATGCCGTTCGCCTCCGTCGCACGCGTGTACGCATAACCTGCGCCGACATCCCATACAGCCGACGGCTTCCAGTGCAGTACCGCACCGGCCGTGTTGAAAATCGCGGTGTCGACGAACTTCGACGCCGTGCCCGGGATATATTGGGTGTTGGTGTACGTGGCCGTCGCATCCCACGCGTCGCTGAACCGGTAGCTCAGGCCCACCGCGAACCGCTGCTGCGCCTTCGCGGTCTGGTAGCCGTTCGTGAGCGCCGACACGCCCACCTGCGCGCCACCGTTCGACGTCGTCGAATTCGCCCCCCACGTGCCGCCGGCCGTATTCGAATTGTTCACGCGCTCGAACGCAACGCCGACACCGAGCGGGCCGGCCGCGTACTGGATACCGGTTGCCCATGTCGAACCGGCATTGGTGCTGCCGGCCACGCCGCCGAGCGAATACGAGCCGCTCAGCGTCAGCCCGTACCATTTCGGCGACGTGTATTCGAGCGTGTTGTTCGCGCGGTAGATCGTGTCGAGCCCGTCGACGTCGCCCGGGTGCGCGCCGTAGTAGCCGGTGATCCACGTCGTCGGGCTGAACGCCGACATCGTCTGGTAGTACGACGCGTACTGCCGCCCCGCGCTCAGCGTGCCGTAGGTCGCATGGGTCAGGCCGACCCACGCCTGCCGCCCGAACATCGCATCGGTGTACTGCGTCGCGCCGGTACCCGAGTTGAAACCCGATTCGAGCGTGAAGATCGCCTTCGTGCCGCCGCCGAGATCCTCCGCACCCTTCAAGCCGAAACGGCTGCCGGCCCACACGCCCTGGTTCATCCTGACCACCGACTTCCCGCCGCTCGTCGAGCCGAGCGCCGTCGCGTTGCTCTGGTAGCCGATCCCGTTGTCGACGATCCCGTACAGCGTGACGCTGCTCTGCGCGAACGCCGGTGCGGCCGCCGTCATCGCGATGGCGGTCAGCGCGACCCGTGATGCCTGCTTCTTCATCGATCCGTCTCCTTCCTTGCCTTGTTGAATGTATGAGTTGTCATGATCAGCGCGTACCGCCGTCGGATCACGGACGATACGCATGCCAGCCGTTTCCGCCCTTGCAAACGAGTTGCGAACCCTGGACCTGACATTGCGCTTCGTAACCTGGCGAATACAGCCATTCGCCGGCCCAGTGCAGGTCGACGAACGGGTCGGCCTTCGGCGTATCGGCGACGAAGTTCGCCGCGTCGTCGGTGCTGCCCGTGCCCGTGTAGCGCGCGGTAGCCGGATACGGGAACACCGGACGCGTGCGTGTCGTATTACCGTTCCCGTCGACGATCGATGCGACGATCCGGCCCGGCGTCGCGCCCGTCTCGGTCCACGCCATCAGCGGCGACAGGACGTCGAACACGTTCGGCCCCTGCCCGCCGCCGCAGTGCGCGACGCCCGGGAACAGGTAGAAGCGCGCAAAGCGGTCGACTCTTGCGTCGCCCATGTAGCGCTTCATTGCTTCGTAGTACTGGATGCTCGATCGCGGCGAGATATGCTGATCTTCCAGGCCGTGCCACATCAGCAGCTTGCCGCCGCGCCCGGCGAACCGGCTCAGGTCAGGATCGGTCGCGGCCAGGTAGTTCGACACCGGTACCGTCTTCGCGAATCCGTCGAGCGTGAACTTCAAATCGCCGATCGCTGCGGACGGATACGATACGTTGTAGTAGTCGAGATAGCGCAGGAACGGCAGCACGAACCCGATCGTGCCGCTCTGTGCGGTGGCAGTCGCCGGCACGAACAGCGTCCAGTTCAGCTCGGAACCCCATTCGCGCGAGACGAGCGGCTCGAGCCGCGTGCCGTCCGCGGTCGTCGCACCGTCGTGAATCCGGCGGACGACGTCGGCTTCCTGCGGCGTCAGGCAGGTCGCGGTGGACTGGCCTTGCGCGCAGACGATCGTCGCGGGATCGAACCGACACGCGCGAGGGTTATCGATCACGCCGTCGACCACGCCATCCAGCCCGTCGCACGCCTTCAGCACGGCCGCGTGCAGCATCGGCAGCTTGCCGGCGAGCAGGATCGCGTTGCCCGTCTTCGGGTCGGTGTTGACCGCGTTCGGCCATGCATGGTGGAACGTGTTCTGCACGATCAGGTCGTTCGCCGGCGCACCGGCGGCGATGCCATCGAAGTCGTCGGGGAAGCGCTGCGCCTCCATCAGCGCCTCGCGGCCGCCGTCCGAGCAGCCGTCGAAGTACGCATAGCGCACGGGCCGTGCATAGAACTTGCCGATGATTGCCTTCGCGACCTGAGCCGTTGCGTGTTCGGCGCGGTATGCGAAGTCGAGCTTCGCCTTCGGGTCGAGCGCCCAGGAGCCGTCGTTGCCGCCTTCGTGGCCCATGTCGGTCGCGGCCATCGCGATCGTTCCGTTCGTCACCGGCACGCACGTCGATGCCATCGGCGCGTTGACGGACAGGTTGCCGCACAGGCCGCCGCAACCGGTCTGCAGGTAACGCTGCGTCCAGCCCTGCGTCGGCAGTTGCAGTTCGAACAGCGACGCTCCCGGACCGATCGTGCCCTTCACGTCGCACACCGGCGCCGGCAACGTATTGTTGCCGACGACCGTGCCAGCCGGCAGCAGCACCGCCGACGTGATCGTGACGGTGCCGTCGGTCGCGCCGCTCAGGTCGAGCGCCGCGACCGACGGGCACGACATCGCGGGCATCACCGCGGGAAGATTCGCGAGTCCGGCGGCGCTTGCTGCATTCGCCGCACTCGGCCAGCCCGTCAACGCGGCACACAGCCATACGATGCCGATCGCCAGCACCCTGGTCAGCGCATCGCACCTTACGCGTGCCGCACGACGCCATGCGCGCCCCATCCACCCTGCCCTGCATTTCGTCTGCATGCTTGTCTCCTGTCTTTCTGCTGGATATGCCGCTCGCCCGGGCCGGGCGGCACGGCGAGCTGTATTGATTCTTCGATGGATCGCGCGATCCGGATCGTCACTCACCACTTCATCAGCATAACTAACTCATCGCGAGAACCCGTTGCGAAGAACGGCGAATCCCATCCGATTCGTTTATCGATCCGGCCGCATCGGCGTCATGCAGGCTCCATCCCGTGTTCCCGCTTGATGTGCGCGGCTTGCGGCGACGCCAGATACGCGACGAACCGCGCCGCGGCCACGCGATCGTGCGCGAGCGCCAAGACCGCGGCGGCGAACACCGTCACCGCCTGCGCCGCGGCGGGTAGCGCGCCGACAATTTCGACACCCGGCACGTGCATCAGCTCACTCATCTGCTGAAAGCCGAGCTCGACGCCGCCGGATGCGATCAACGCGCCGACCGGCACGCCCGGCGACGCCTGTACGATGCGCGGCGCGATCGCGTCGGCGATGCCCCAGCGGGCGAACAGGCGCGTCAGGTGCGTGCCGCTCGGCCCGGTCGAATAGCCGATCCGGCCGGCGCTCAGGATCGCATCGCGCAATGCAGTTTCGGTACCGATGTCCGGCCGCGGCGCGCCGCTCGCGACCGCGACCGCGATGCCCGATCGCGCGACGTCCACGCGGCTGCCCGGCTCGACGTGGCCATCCGCCGCGAGCCGCTCGATCGCATCGGACGCGAGCACGACGACATCGAACGGCTCGCCGTCGCGCACGCGCCGGGCAGCGTCGACGCCGCCCACCGACGTGATCGCGACGCGCGTGCCCGTGTCGCGCTCGTAAGCGGCGGCGAGCCGCGCGAGCACCGGCCGCGTCGCCATCGACGAAATGCCCGTGACGGCCACATCCGCTTCCGGCTTCTGCATCATCGCGTCCGCCCGCATCAGTCGATGTAGCGCAGGCCGGCCTGCCGCAGCGGCTCGCGCATGTCGTACATGTCGAGGCCGAGCACGCCTGACGCGAGCTTCGCGCGCTTCGCCGCTTCGTTCGCTTCCCGGGCCGCCGCCTTCTCGAGCACCTGCGCCGCACGCGCGGCCGGCACCACGGCCACGCCGTCGTCGTCGGCGACGATCACGTCGCCGGGGTGGACGAGCGCACCCGCACAAACGACGGGCACGTTCACCGAACCGAGCGTCGCCTTGATCGTGCCTTTCGCCGAAATCGCCTTGCTCCAGACCGGGAACTGCATCGCCTCGAGCACCGCGACGTCGCGCACGCCGGCATCGATGATCAGCGCGTGCGCGCCGCGCGCCTTGAAGCTCGTCGCGAGCAGGTCGCCGAAATAGCCGTCCGTGCAATCCGCGGTGATTGCCGCGACGACCACGTCGCCGGGCCGGATCTGTTCGGCTGCCACGTGCATCATCCAGTTGTCGCCCGGATGCAGCAGCACCGTGACGGCCGTGCCGGACGCCTGCGCACGCGGATAGATCGGCCGCATGTAGGGCTTCATCAGCCCCGTGCGGCCCATCGCCTCGTGCACCGTCGCCGAGCCGAGCGCGCCGAGCCGCGCCGCCACATTCTGGTCCGCACGCTGGATCGTGCGGTACACCACGCCGAGTTCAGTCATGATCAAAGCCCCTTCGCCTTCAGTTGCGCATCGAGACGCGGATACACGCGCCGCGCATTGCCTTCGTAGATCTTGTGACGCGCTTGCGCATCGAGCGACGACGCGTCGATGTAGCGCTTCGTGTCGTCGTAGTAGTGACCGGTTTCCGGATCGATGCCGCGCACCGCGCCGATCATCTCGCTCGCGAACAGGATGTTGTCGACCGGAATCACGCCGGTCAGCAGATCGATGCCGGGCTGGTGATACACGCACGTATCGAAGAACACGTTGTTGAGCAGATGGTCTTTCAGCAGCGGTTTCTTCAGTTCCTGCGCGAGCCCGCGAAACCGTCCCCAGTGATACGGCACCGCGCCGCCGCCGTGCGGGATCACGAAGCGCAGCGTCGGAAAATCGCGGAACAGGTCGGAGGTCAGACACTGCATGAACGCGGTGGTGTCGGCGTTCAGATAGTGCGCGCCGGTCGTGTGGAAGCACGCGTTGCAGCTCGTGCTCACGTGGATCATCGCGGGAATGTCGTACTCGACCATCTTCTCGTAGATCGGGTACCAGTAGCGATCCGACAGCGGCGGGCTCGTCCAGTGGCCGCCGGACGGATCCGGATTCAGGTTGATCGCGACGTTACCGTATTCCTCGACGCAGCGCACGAGCTCCGGAATGCAGGTCGCGATATCGACGCCGGGGCTTTGCGGCAGCATCGCGGCCGGCACGAAGTGATCGGGAAACAGGCGATGCACGCGATGGCACAGCTCGTTGCACACGGCCGCCCACGTGCTCGACACCGCGAAGTCGCCGATGTGATGCGCCATGAAGCTCGCGCGCGGGCTGAAGATCGTCAGGTCGAGGCCGCGCTCGCGCATCAGCCGCAGTTGGTTGTGCTCGATCGATTCGCGCAGTTCGTCGTCGCTGATGTGCAGCTCGGCCACCTTCGGTTGCTCCGACGGACTGCCGAGCGCCGCGATCTGGCGAGCGCGCCACGCTTCCAGCGCTTTCGGCGCGGTGGTGTAGTGGCCGTGAATATCGATGATCATTGATGCTCCTGCGTTTGATGAGGTGTCCGGCACCCTGCCGACGACCGCGCCGGACGGCGGTGTGCGTCAGTGCGCCGGGTTTTCGAGTTCCTGCGGTTCGGGTGCGGCCGCACGCTGCGTCGTCATGATCGCGATGGCCGCCAGCACGGCCGGCACCGCGAGCATCGACAGGATCGCGTCGAACTTCCAGCCGAAACCGAGCAGCGCGCCGCCGATCGCCGAGCCGAAGATGCTGCCGAAGCGGCCCATTCCGAGCATCCAGCTCACGCCAGTTGCGCGTGCAACCGTCGGATAGCGACCGGGTGCATACGCGTTCAGCCCGGTCTGCGCGCCGCTCATGCAGAAGCCGGCCGCGAACACGAGCAGCGCGAGCGACGACGACAACGCACCGGCCCATGCGAGCAAGGCCACGCACAGCCCGCCGCCGAGATACGCAATACCGATCACCGGCGCCGGCCGTACGCGATCCATCAGCCAGCCCACCCCGATCGCGCCGATCGTGCCGCCAATCTGGAACATCGCCGTCACGTTCGCGGCCGTGCTGACGGACAGGCCCGCGTCCTTGATCAGCGTCGGCAGCCAGCCGGTCAGCAGATAGATCACCAGCAGACCCATGAAATAGGTGATCCACAACGACAGCGTCACGCGGCCGTAGCCTTGCGAGAACAGCACGCCGATCGGCTTGCGCGTCGGCAGCGGCGGCTCGTTCGACACGAACGTCTCGTCGCCGCTGAATCGACCGCCGCACACGCGGTTCAGCAGCGCGCCGATGCGCTGCGACGGCGCGCCGTGCACGGCCAGCAGCCGCGCCGATTCGGGCAGCAGCCAAAGCTGAAGCGGAATCAGCAGCAGCGGCAGCGCGCCGCCGAACAGCAGCACGGCGCGCCAGCCGTGCAGCGGAATCAGCCAGCCGGCAACGAAACCGATCAGCGCAGAGCCGAGGTTGAAGCCGGTAAACATCACGGTGATCATCAGCGCGCGCATCCGCTGCGGTGCGTACTCCGACAACAGCGTCGTCGTGTTCGGCATCGCCGCGCCCAGACCGACGCCGGTCAGCAGCCGCAGCATCGCCATCTCGAACGGCGAGTGCGCATGCGCGGTCAAGATCGTGAACACGCCGAACAGGAAGACCGACGCGATCAGCACGCGCTTGCGCCCGAACCGGTCGGCGCTCGGACCGGCCAGCAGCGCGCCGATCACGAGTCCGATCGGCGCCGCGCTCATCACGAGGCCGAACTCCGGCCGCGAGATCGCCCAGTCGCGAATCACCGACGGCGCGACGAATCCCATGATCGCGACGTCCATCCCGTCGGCGATCACGACGAGGCAGCACAGCACGACCAGCAGCCACTGGTAACGCGACACCGGCCGCTCGTCGATGAACGACTTGATGTCGATTGTCTTTCCACTTGCCATCATGACTCTCCTGTCTCCTTGGCGACGATCGACCTATCGATTCGTCATCCTATTTATAGGGTTTGGCACGCTTCCGGCGTGTCGGCCTCCCGGTCCCGCAGGCGCCGCGATCCCGCGCGCGCCTTCGACCTGCGTTACGTGTTGCCCGGCGTGTCCGCGCCGTCCCAGCCGAGCGGCCCGGCGCTCTTGCCAGCCACCGAGTACAGCGCGCCCGGCGCGTTGCGCGTGCGCTGGAAATCCTCCAGCGATTCGCCGCGCATCGCCGCGTAGATATGCAGGTTCGATACGCCCGTCACCGCGCCGAGCTTTTCGAGCAGGAAGAAGATCACGCCGTAGCGCAGCAGGCCGAGCCAGTCGCGCCGGCGGATCAGGTCGCGCTCCTCCGTGCTGAGGTCCGCCGCGGCAAAGCTCGCTTCGGGGTCGCTCACGAACTGCGCGCGATGCGCGGGCTCGATCATCCGGTGCAGATAGTCGTTGATCCGGTACGCACGCACGGCCCGCTCGATCGTGAACGGATAGGTGCCGGGCAGTTGCTCGACGCCGGCGAGTTCGGCCGCGATCCGCTGCCGGTGACGCTCGGCCGCCGCCTCGTCGACGTCGGTGTCCGCCGGCTCGTAGACGGCCGTCGCGATCCCCGTCATCGACGGCAGGTAGTAGCCGCGGTGCCGGCACACGACGCCCGCCGGCAACGCGCCGCGCATCGTGAGCCACATCACGACCTCGGCGCCTTCGAAGCCGCCGAGCGCCGCGTATTCGCCGAGCGGCATGCCAGCCAGGCGCTCGGGGTCGCGCTCGAGCAGATCGAGAAAACGCGCGTCCCATTCGGGATTGTTGAAGCCCGAACGCTCGCCGTGCACCTGATGCGACAGTCCTCCGGTCGCGACGATCGCGACGCGCAGGTCCTCCGGATAGCTTTCGATCGCGCGGCGCAGCGCCTGGCCGAGCCGGTAGAAGCGGCGCGCGGACGGCACCGGCAACTGCAGCACGCCCATCTGCAGCGGCACGAGTTGCACCGGCCAGTCGGGGCGGTGCGGACACAGCACCGACAGCGGCGAAAAGCAGCCATGATCGAGCGGCTTGTTCTGGAAGAACGACATGTCGAACTCGTCGGCCATCAGCGACTGGCCGATATGCGCGGCGAATGCAGGATGGCCGGCGATCGGCGGCAGGTCGCGCGCGCCGCCGCCTTCGTCCGCCGGATGCCACTGCGGCCCGACGCCGAGCGAGAACGCCGAGTAGTGATCGAAGAAGAACGACGTCACGTGGTCGTTGTAGATGAACAGCAGCACGTCGGGACGCTTGTCGGCGAGCCACGCGGCCAGCGGCGCGAAGTTTTCGAAGATCGGCGCCCAGACCGGATCGTCGCGCTTGTTCTTGTCGAACGCGAACCCGATCGTGGGCGTGTGGGAGGCCGCGATGCCTCCGATAATCCGTGCCATGCCAATGCTCCTTCGTGGTGCTCTGATGCGGTCCGGCCGTGCCGGCCGTTGCCGATTGAATGCGTGCGCGTTCGCTCGCTACGCGCGGCCGTCCGGCTGCGGCGCAAGGCTGCGCTTGACGACCAGCGCGAGCGGAACGGCGAATACGAAATGCGACATGAACCCGCCGATGATCACGTTCGGGTCGAAATAGTTCGGATGATTGCTCGACGCGATCATGATCAGCGCGTGCATCACGATCCATGCGACGATAGCGAAGAACAGCGCGACGAACGTCGCCTCGAAGCCGCGCTGGCGGAACCACGGCCAGATCGCCGCGAACACGATGCCCCACGACAGCGCGAACACGAAATGGATCGCCGTGCCGATGAAGTATGCGCCGATGCCGAGCGCATCCTGTGCGGCCTTGCCGAACACGAGCCCCGTCGCGTTGCGCGGGATGCCGGCGAGCGGCATCAGGTGCTGCGCGCCGACCCACACGAGCGCCTCGTAAACCCAGATCAGCACCGCGCCCGCGAAGCCGCCGCGAATGCCCGCGCGGATCGTGTCCGACAGCCGCGTGCTGCGTGCCGATGCGCCCGCCGATGCGCCGGCTCCAATGATGTGCTGTCGCCCCATTACGCTACCTCGCTCGTAGTTGCAGGAGCCGCGCCGCACGCCAGCTCCTTTCCGTGATCGGACGAACAATGAATCAGATGGCGGTCCGATGTGCCGGCAACCGCGTGCTTGCGGCGCCCGGGATTGAAATTACTCAGCCGCAGGCGATGCAACACAGTTAGGGAAAACCCTTATATTTTGGAGAAGCCGCCTATCCGGCAAGCTTTCAACCGGCACGCGAACCGCGTTTCCGATGGCCTGAAAGCCCGCCGAATATGGCGCACGCGCGTCGGCGTTCGGCGGCGCACGCGCCGCAACCGGTCGCCCGGCGATTCGCACCCGATAAATAAAACAGATGGATCGACAAGCACGACGCAAGCTGCGCGGCCACCGTTCCGGTAAAGTCGTTCAACCCGCTGCATCGCCGGCGCGGGCCGTACGGCGGCACGCATGTCGCGCGTGCCGCCGTCGGCGACGCACACTGCCCGAACACCCATGGACAACACCGAACTTCCGAATCTCGCCTGCCTGTACGCGGTGCGGCGCGTTGCCGAGACGGGCAGCGTGAGCCGCGCCGCCGCGACGCTGTTTCGCGCGCAGTCGGCCGTCACGCGCGCGGTGCAGGAACTCGAAGCGGCCGTCGGCGCAGCGTTGTTCGATCGCAAGCCGTCCGGCATGCTCGCAACGCCGGTCGGTCGTGCGGTACTCAAGCGCGGCGAGCGCGTGATCGCGGAACTCGGCGCGCTCGCGAACTGGTGTGCGCTGCGCCAGTCGCGCCGCCGCGCGTCAGCCGACAGCGGCCTGCCCGCGTACCTGCTCAACACGCGGCGGCTCCAGCTGTTCTCGACGCTCGCGCGGCACCGGCACATGCCGAGCGCCGCGCGTGCGCTCGGCGTCACGCAGCCGGCCGTCAGCAGCGCGATCAGGATTCTCGAGAGCGGCGCGGGTTTCGCGCTGTTCCATCGACATCCGCGCGGCCTGCTGCTGACGGCCGACGGCGAGACGTTCCTGCTGCACGTGCGGCGCGCGCTGAACGAACTGCGGCACGTCGCGGACGACGTCGCTGCGCTGCACGGCAGCATCCAGGGCATCGTGACCGTCGGTGCGCTGCCGCTCGGCCGCACGCTGATACTGCCCGAAGCGGTCGCGCGCGTCGTCACGCGCTTTCCGAAGGTGCGCGTGATCACCGACGAAAGCGCCTACGAGGCGCTCGTTGCCGGCGTGCGCGCGGGCGACGTCGACTTCATCCTCGGTGCGCTGCGCCCGAGCGATCCGGCGAGCGACCTCGAAAACGAGCGGCTGATGTCCGAGAACCTCGTCGTGCTCGCGCGACACGATCACCCGCTCGCCGACGTCCGGAACCTCGGGCTCGCGAGCCTCGCCGGCGCGCAATGGATCCTGCCGCGCAGCCACTCGCCCGCGCGCGGGCTGTTCGAATCGCTGTTCCGGCGCATGAAACTCAAGCCGCCGATGCCGACGGTCGAAAGTGCCGACCTCGCGGTGATTCGCGGCCTGCTGCTGCATAGCGACATGCTCGCGGTGCTGTCCGCGCAGCAACTGCGCTACGAATGCGACGCGGGGTTGCTGGCCGTGCTCGACGTGCCGATGCGCGAAACGGCCCGCGACATTGGCCTGATGACACGCACCGGCAGCCCACCGTCGCCGGCGGCACGCGCGTTGATCGATGCGATCCGTGTGGTCGCGACCGAAGTCGCGCGCACGCCGCACGCTACGACCGCTGCGCGATAACGAAAGCGCATGGCTGCCGCGCCGGATTCGCATCGCACCCACCCCATGCGTTGCCGCACAATTCGATCGATATACGCTGCGGCTACCGGCCGAAGCGCGACGCTGCCATCACGCGTCGCGATACCGGACGCCCAGCCCGCGCCTCACCTTCATCAGGAGCGACACGCATGATCGACCCGACGATAGCGTTCATCGGTTTCGGCGAAGCGGGCAGCCTGCTCGGACGCGCACTCGCCGCGCGCAACGTCCGCGTGACGATGTACGACCGGCAGCTCGACGATGCAAGGACGGCGAGCGCGATGCGCGACAAGGCTACGCGCGTGCAGGTCGAAGCCGCGTCGACGGTCGCCGCCGCGATCCGCGACGCGCAATGGATCGTGTCGGCCGTGACGGCATCGTCCGACGCGGAAGTCGCCGCCGCGGTCGCCGCGCACATCCGGGCGGACCAGACGTTCATCGACATCAACTCGGTATCGCCGGCGCGGAAGCAGCACGGCCAGCGGCTGATCGAATCCGCCGGCGGCCGTTACGTCGAAGCGGCGGTGATGGCGCCCGTGCCGCCGCACGGCCTCGCAGTACCGATGCTGCTGGCCGGTCCGTCGGCCGACGCGGTCGCACGCGAGCTGACCACGCTCGGCTTCGCTGCACAGGCCGTGTCGACACGCGTCGGCGCCGCATCGGCCGCGAAAATGTGCCGCAGCGTGATGATCAAGGGAATCGAAGCGCTCACCGTCGAATGCCTGAGCGCGGCCCGCGCGTATGGTGCGGATGCGCTGGTGCTCGCGTCGCTGCGGCAGACCTTCGACACGTTCGCGACGCGGCCCGACCTGCCCGGCTACCTGATCGGCCGCGTCGCCGAGCATGGCCGCCGGCGCGCGGCCGAGATGCGCGAAGTGTGCGACACGCTGCGCGAAGGCGGCGTTGCGCCGGAGATGAGCGAAGCATGCGCTCGCGTGCAGGACGGATTCATCGACAGGATGGCCGCCCGCGGCCTCGACTACCACGCGCTGCTGCCGTTCGACTGGAAGGCGGTGCTCGACCGGCTGGGTGATCGGCCGGTGTCGGCGCCGACACCGCCCAGGTACGGCGCCGGTCGCGATGACTGACCGGCGGCAGCGTGGCATCGCTCGGGCTCAACGCGTTGGGGCAAGCTAACGGGGGACCGCGTGGCGCCCCCCCTGGCAGCGATTCGGCGCCGCACGCATGATCGTGCCGCGCCGGCGCACTAGCGTTCGCGCAACGCCTCGGCGGCCCGGTTCAGCGGCTTGACGAGGTAGTCGAACACGGTGCGGCGCCCGGTGCGGATCTCGGCGGTCGCGACCATGCCCGGCAGGATCGGATGCCGCTTGCCGTCGCGGGTTTCCAGATACGCATGCTGCGTGAGCACGTAGACGCGGTAGTAATACACGCGCCGGTCGACCTGGTCTTCGATCGTGTCGGGCGAAATCCGCTCGACCTTCGCTGGCAGCGAGCCGTAGATCGACGATTCGAACGCCGTGATCTTCACGGTCGCGTCCTGCCCCGGATGAACGAACGCGATGTCGCGAGGGCTGAGGCGCGCCTCGATCAGCAACTGATCGTCGAGCGGCACGATTTCCATCAGCATGCCGCCCGGCGCAATCACGCCGCCGACCGTCGACACCCGGATGTCCTTCACGATGCCGCGCGCCGGCGCACGAATCACGGTTCGTCGCAATTGATCGGCACGGCCTTCGCGAACCTTGAGCAACGGTTCGAGATCGGCCATCGTCTTCGAGTAGTCGGCTTTCAGCGCGACGTAGTACTCGCTCTGCGCCGCCGCGAGCTTCGTCGAGAATTCGGCGGCCTTCTGCCGCAGCCGGAGCACTTCCACCTCGTTGGTCGCGCCGGTTTTCAGCAGCGGCAACGCAATCCGGAGCTCGTCCTCGGCGAGGCGCAACTGTTCGCGCAGGTTGGCGACGTTTTCGCGAAACGCGCGCCGGTTGGCGACGAACAGCTGACGCTCGCGCGCGGTCACGGCCTTCTCGTTCGCGAGTTCCGCCGGGAAGTCGATGCCGGGCAGGTCGTTCATCTCCGCATACAGCCGCGCGGCGCGGCCCTGCAATGCGGTGATCCGCTCCAGCGTTTCCTCCATCGACGCGCGCGCGAGCACCGGATCGAGCGTCGCGAGCCGCTGGCCCGCGTCGACGACGTCGCCCTCGCGCACCGCCAGCTCCAGCAGGATGCCGCCTTCGAGACTCTGGATGACCTGCCCTTTCGATGCCGGCGTGACCTTGGCTTCGCCGACCGCGACTTCGTCGAGGTTCGCGAACACGGACCACACCAGGAAGATCGCCAGCGCGGCGACGATCAGCCACAGCATCCGCCGGGCGGGTGCCGCTTCGCGCACGCGGTGCGCCGACCACGGAAAATCGCTCATTGCGCCTCTCCCGCCATCTGCGCCGCCACCGGACGCGAGCCGCCGGCCGCCGGCGCCGGCGTGCCGGCGCCGCGCAACGCGGCCAGCACCTCGTCTTTCGGACCGTCGCGCACCACGCGCCCGCCATCGAGCACGATGATGCGATCGACGATCGACAGCACCGGATAACGATGCGTCGCCACGATCAACGTGCGATTGCCCAGCCATTGCTGCAGGCGCTCGACGATCGCCCGCTCGGTCGCCTCGTCGAGCGAGGCGGTCGGCTCGTCGAGCAGCAACACGTTCGGCGAGCGCAGAATCACGCGGGCCAGCATCAGCGCCTGCTTCTGGCCGCCGGACAGGCCAAGGCCGCTTTCGCGCAGCTTCATGTCGAGGCCGTGCGGCTGCCGCAGCAGCAACTGGTCCGCGCACGCGACCTTCATCGCGGCGAGCATCGCGTCGTCACTGGCGAGCGGATTCGCGATCAACAGGTTCTCTCGCAGCGTGCCGTAGAAGAGGCTCGATTCCTGCAGCAGCATCCCGACGTCGCGACGGACATCGGCGACGTCGATCAGCGGCATCGGCGTGTCGTTGAACAGGATGCGCCCCTGCACCGGCGTCGCGAGCCCGCCGAACAGCCTCAGCAACGTCGACTTTCCCGCGCCGACCCGGCCGAGAATCGCAACCCGCTCGCCGGGCTCGATCGACAGATTCGGAATACTGAGCACGGGTTTTTCCTGCGGATCGAAGCTGTATCCGACCTGCTCGAAGCGATATCGGCCGACGAGCGCCGGCTTGTGATACGCATCGACCGCCGGATCGTGGTCGACCGGCAGCGCGAGCAGGTTGTCGAGCCCCTTCTTGCCCGCCCGTACGTTCTGGATGCGCGACAGCACGGCGGGAATCTGCCCCAGCGGCGCGATCGTGCGGCTCGTCAGGATCGAACAGGCGAGCACGGCGCCGAACGACAGGCTCGAGTCGAGGATGCCGTACACGCCGGCGACCAGCACGCCGGCGTAGGCAAGCTGCTGCACCGTCTGCGCGAGATTGACCAGCAAGCCCGCCAGCCGGCGCTGCTGCAAGCCGATATCGGCATTCACGCGATTCGTATGCGCCCACACCTGCCGGAATCGCGGCTCCGCCTGCAACGCCTTGATGTCTTCGGCGCGATAGATCGCTTCCATCAGGATCGCGTTGCGCAGCGCCGATTCCTCGAGCCCCCGGTTCGACAGCTTCGCCAGCGGGATCTGTGCAAGCACGCCCGGCAGGATCAGCAGCGGGATCGCCGCGAGCGGCACGAACGCGAGCGGCCCGCCGAGCAGCCAGATGATGAACAGGAACGTGACGACGAACGGGATGTCGATCAGCACGCCCATCGTGCTCGACGTCAGCAGCTCGCGCAGCTGTTCGAGGTCCCGAAGCTGGGCGACCAGCGTGCCCGGCGAGCGCGGCCGCGCGTCGTTGCGGATGTCGAGCACGCGCGCGAAGAACATCGCGGACAGCTTGAGGTCCGCCTGCTTGCCGAAATGATCGGCAATCGACACGCGCGCGGTACGCAGCAGCAGTTCCAGCGCGAGCGCGAGCACGACACCCGACGCCAGCACCCACAGCGTATGCGTCGCCCGCGCCGGGACCACGCGATCCCACACCTGCATCGCGAACAGCGACGTCGCGATCGCGAGCAGATTGCCGAACAGCGAGCCGGCGCCGAGATCGAGCAACACCTTCCATTGCGCCGAGAACAGATCGTGCAGCCAGGTGTCGGGTTTGACGGACAGGTAGCCGTCGACGCGCTCGTCGCGCCGCGCGACCCGCTCGTGGACGATCAGCACGCGGGCCGGCCACGCGGGCGGCGGCGCGTCCAGCTCGATCGCGCGTTCGAGCGGCTTGCCGTCGAACACGAACTGAACGACCGCACGCCCCGCCGCGACCGACACGATCACACCGACATGCGCATCGTCGAACACGGCGAGCGCCGGCAGCATCGCCGGCGTGAGCCGCGCCGGCGGCAATGCGACGAACTGCGCGGCCAGGCCTGCGGACGCGGCGACTTCGACGACGGCCGCGTCCGGATCTGCGACGCTCGCCCACGATGCCGCGCCGCGCACCTGCTCCGGCGAAACGGCGAGGCCGAGATGCCGCGCCGCGAAAATCAGCGGGTCGGCCCATCGGGCGATGTCGGCGCCGGCATCGCGGCCGGCGCGAAACGCATCATTCATGACGACTCCCCTCGTGTTCGCGCAGCAATTCGACGAACTTGCCGACTGCCACGTATGCCTTGATGCGCGCAATCGCGCCGTCGGCCAGCGCGTTGATCGACTCGACTTCCGATTCGAAGATGTCGCGCTCCGGATTCACGACATCGGTCAACGTACGCTTGTTCAGGATGTATTCCTGCCAGTACAGGTCGCGCGACGCCCGCGACAGCGCGGTCACCTTCTCGTAGCTGTTCAGGCGCGCCGCGGCGCCCGATGCTTCGATCTCCGCCGACTTGAGCGCGCTGCGCGTGACGAGCCGCCGGTTCTCGAGGCTTTCGCGGTTCGCGCGCAGTTCGGCTTCGGCGGCCGCGATCTGGTGTCTCGCCAGGCCGCCCAGCGAGTAATTGCCGCTCACCGCGAAACCGATCCACGTGTCGTTGGTGGCGTTCGGGCGGCCGCTCGATATCGAACGGCTCGCGCCGATACCGATCGACGGGAAGCGCTCCGACTGCGCGACCCGCACGCGCGCATCGGCCGCATCGACGGCCGCCGCCGCGGCAAGCACCGACGGCGTGCGCTCGATGTCGCCGCCGGCATAGCCGAGATCGCCGACGAAATCCACCGTGCCGCCGAGATTCGCCACGCGCCGCGGGCGCGCGCCGATCAGTTCGGTGAGCTTCGCGGCGGCGACGTCGAAACGCGTGTTGGCCTTCAGCACTTCCGCCTGCGCATGCAGGATCGCCAGTTCGACCAGGTTGCGGTCCGACGAAACCGATAGTCCGGCCCGTACGCGATCGAGGATCTTCGTGCGCGTGTCGCTCAGCGCGACGACCTGGCGCCGCGCGGCGGCGACGACGTCCTGGCTGGCGGCCAGTTCGACGAACGTCGACGCCGTCTGGTACGCGACCGTCTCGATCGTGTCGGCCAGCTGATACTGCTTCTGGCTGCGCGTCGCGTCCGCCGCGGAAATCCGGCCCGACGTGCGGCCGAAGTCGTACAGCAACTGCGACACGCCGATCGATGCGCGCGTGCCGGTACGGTTGCCGTTGCTGCCGAAGCTGCCGCCATAGCCGGGACGCACGCCGTAGTCGATCTTCGGGTACCAGGCCGCCTTCGCGACCTCGACCTCCGACACGCTTTGCGCCACTTCCGCATGCGCGCGGCCGATGTCCGGATGGCGCGCGATCGCGACGCCGACCGCGTCGCGCAGCGTCAGGCGATCGAGCGCGATGCGCAGCGTCTCGCCCGAGGCGCCGGCGGCATCCTCGGCATCCTCGGCGTGCCCGGCAGCGGGGACATCGAACGCGTCCGGTCTATCCGGCGTGATCGTCGTCACCCCTGCCGTCATCCCGTCATGCAGCGGCGAAACCGGCGCTTGCGGATCGATCGGCGCCATCGCGCGGGACAGGTTCGCGAGGACGATGCGCCGCGCCGGGTCCGCGGGCGGCAACGGCGGCGCCACGTGCCGGCGCGGTGCGGCAGCGGGCATGCCGGCCGGCAGCGGCACGAACGACGCCGTCGCCATCGCCGTCCGCACTGGCGCAGCGGCCGGCCTGGGCGGCGCGGGTGGCGATGAATGCGCTGACGGCGCCGCGGCCGCATGGACCGTGTCAACCGGTGCGCGCGCCGCGATCTCGAACGAATCGGTCAGCCGGCCGCTCGGCAGCGGCGACGACGACGCGAACGCCGCCGCTGCGGTGTCGAGCAGCGCGATCGCGAACAACACATGGCCTGGATGGAAAACGGCGCGCGCCGCGCAAACGGCGCGACGCAAGGTGTAGCTGAAACGAGCGGTTGTCTTGAGCATCATCGGGACGCCGGCGGCGAGCCGTCCGGCAAAGCAGACCCCGCTTGCCGCGGGGATGGATATGCGTCGGGCAAGCCCGCGTCGCGATGCGACGGGGGCTCGCCGTGTCGGAGAGGCAGGCCGGCCTCCCCGTTGCGCTACGGTCAGACGATGATCTGCTGGTTCGCGAGCAGGGTCTCCAGGTTGGTCGTCACGTTGTTCAGCGTGACGAGGGTTTCGGAACCGAACGCCGTCCCGGCGCCGTCGCGGTCGATACTGATCACCGTATCGGCGCCGACGTTCGTCACCGACAGGAACTGCCCGATCGTGTCGCCCGCATCGATCGTGGGCACGCCGTCCACGTAGTGCGCGGGGCCGTCCGCATCGGCCGTGTAACCGACCAGCAGCTTCGACAGATCGATCTTGTCGCCGCTCGTATCGTTCGGGCCGCTGGCCAGCTGAAAGTCGGTGATGACGTCCTGGCCGTTGCCGCCGGTGTTGTCCGCGCCGACGACTTCCCACAGGAACACGTCGGTGCCGGCGCCGCCCGTCAGCGTGTCGTTACCGGCGCCGCCGATCAGGATGTCGTTGCCGTTGCCGCCGTTGAGCGTGTCGTTGCCGGCACCGCCGCGCAGCAGGTCGTTGCCGTCGCCGCCGTTCAGCACGTCGTCCCCGCCGTAGCCGTACAGGCGGTCGTTGCCGGACGTGCCGGTGACGGTGTCGCTGCTCGACGTACCCTCGATGATCGACGCCGACTGCGTCGAGCCGAGCAGGTTCGCATTCAGCAACTGACCGGCCGTGGCCGACGCCGACAGGCCCGTCTTGTCGGTCGCGGAGATCGTCACGCTGTCGAGCGCACTGACGCTGATCAGCCCGCCGTTCAGCGTGATCGAACCGAGAAACTCGTTGAGCTTCAGGTTGTCGATCGTGCCGCCGTCGCTCGCCGTGATCGTCAGGTCGGACGACGGCCCGATCAAGCCGAGGATCCCGGGGTTGTTGACGACGTTGAAGTGCAGCCCCAACTCGTTCGCCAGCGCCTGGTTCGCGTTGAATTGCAGCGCGCCGAGGCCGATCAATCCGCCGTAGTGCAGCGTCACGTGATCGATGTTGTTGTTGTAGTCCGATGCGGCGAACGCCTGCTGCGTGCTGAAATCGATCAGGTTGAGCAGATTCGCGCCGATGATCCCGAGCAGGTTCCCCGACGACTGCGCCGATACGACCGGCGCGACGTTCGGATCGATCGTGAAGAGCTGCGAGGTCGTCGGGCCGAGGTTGCCCGCCGCATCGACGACGCGCACCGTCGCCGTGTAGTCGGCCGCGGACAACACGCCCGGTGCATACCAGGTCCAGTTCGTGCCGTTGACGGTCGCGTTGGTCCAGTGTGCGCCGCCGTCGAGGCTGACCTGGACGACCTCGCCCGCGCCGAGCGCCGCGTTCAGCGTGCCGCCCAGAGTCGGGGTCGTGTCGCCGGTGATCCAGTCGTTGGGCACGCCGGTGTTGTCGGTCAGGGTCGTGAGCGTGGCCGTCGCGGTCGGGGCGGTCGTATCGACCGTGATCGCGAACGATGCGCTCGGTACGCTGACGTTGCCTGCCGTGTCCGTTGCGGTGACGGTCAGATTGTGTGCGCCTTCACCCAGGCCGGTGGTCGGCGTGAACGTCCAGTTTCCGGACGGGTCTGCCGTCGTCGTGCCCAGCAACGTCGTGCCGTCATAGACGCTCACCGTGCTGCCTGCTTCCGCCGTACCTGCAAGCGTCGGCGTCGTGTCGTCCGTCGTTGCGCCAGTCGTCAGCAGGCCGACGATCGAACCGACGTCGTCCGTGACGGTGGCGATGATCGGTGCAGCCGGTGCCGTCAGGTCTGCAACCGTGACCGATGCGGACGGGCCGGTGTTGCCTGCCGCGTCGGTCGCGGTCACGCCGATCACCGTGCCGATCGGCAACGGGGTCGATGGCGTGTACGTCCATGCACCGCTCGGATCGGCCGTCACGGTGGCGTCCGGGGTGCCGTCGCCGTTCGTGTCGATGTTGACCGTTGCGCCCGCTTCGGCTGTACCCGACAGCGATGTGCCGTCCGTTGGGTTCACCGTCGGAATCGCCGGCGCCGTCGTGTCCACCGTCAGGTTGAATGCCGTGCTCGGCGTGCTTACGTTGCCTGCGGTGTCCGTTGCGGTGACGGTCAGGCTGTGTGCACCTTCACCCAGTGCCGTGCTCGGCGTGAACGTCCAGTTTCCGGAGGGGTCTGCCGTTGTGGTGCCCAGCAATGTCGTGCCGTCGTACACATTGATCGTGCTACCCGCTTCTGCCGTGCCAGCGAGTGTCGGCGTCGTGTCGTCCGTCGTTGCGCCAGTCGTCAGCACGCCGGCAATCGAACCCACGTCGTCCGTCACGCTAACGACGATCGGTGCCGAAGGTGCCGTCGTGTCGCCCGTTACCGTGACCGAAGCAGACGGACCCGTATTGCCTGCCGCGTCGGTGGCCGTCACGCCGATCACCGTGCCGACCGGCAGCGGGGTCGACGGCGTGTACGTCCATGCACCGCTCGGATCGGCCGTCACGGTGGCGTCCGGCGTGCCGTCGCCGTTCGTGTCGATGTTGACCGTTGCGCCCGCTTCGGCTGTACCCGACAGCGACGTACCGTCCGTTGCGTTCACCGTCGGAATCGCCGGGGCTGTCGTATCGACTGTGATCGCGAACGATGCGCTCGGAGCACTCACGTTGCCTGCCGTATCCGTTGCAGTCACCGTGATCGCATGTGCACCCTCTCCCAAACCCGTGCTCGGCGTGAAGGTCCAGTTTCCGGAGGGGTCCGCTGTTGTGGTACCCAGCAGCGTCGTGCCGTCATAGACGCTCACCGTGCTGCCCGCTTCTGCCGTGCCAGCAAGAGTAGGCGTTGCGTCATCCGTACTGCCGCCTGAAACGATCGCACCAACAACGGAACCCACATCGTCCGTCACGGTACCGATGATCGGTGCGGCCGGTGCCGTCACGTCACCCGTCACCGTTACCGATGCAGACGGACCCGTATTGCCTGCTGCGTCGGTGGCAGTCACGCCGATCACCGTGCCGACCGGCAGCGGGGTCGACGGCGTGTACGTCCACGCGCCGCTCGGGTCGGCCGTCACGGTGGCGTCCGGCGTGCCGTCGCCGTTCGTGTCGATGTTGACCGTTGCGCCCGCCTCGGCTGTACCCGACAGCGACGTACCATCTGTTGCGTTCACCGTCGGAATCGCCGGCGCCGTCGTGTCGACCGTCAGGTTGAATGCCGTGCTCGGCACGCTGACGTTGCCGGCGGTGTCCGTTGCGGTGACGGTCAGGCTGTGTGCACCTTCACCCAGTGCTGTGCTCGGTGTGAACGTCCAGTTTCCGGACGGGTCTGCCGTCGTGGTACCCAGCAGCGTCGTGCCGTCATAGACGCTCACCGTGCTACCTGCTTCTGCCGTGCCAGCAAGAGTAGGCGTTGCGTCATCCGTACTGCCGCCGGAAACGATCGCGCCAACAACGGAACCCACGTCATCCGTGACGCTAACAACGACCGGTGCGGCAGGTGCCGTCGTGTCGCCCGTCACCGTTACCGATGCAGACGGACCCGTATTGCCTGCCGCGTCCGTGGCGGTCACGCCGATCACCGTGCCGATCGGCAACGGGGTCGATGGCGTGTACGTCCACGCGCCGCTCGGGTCCGCCGTCACGGTTGCATCCGGTGTACCGTCGCCATTCGTGTCGATATTGATTGTTGCCCCTGCCTCCGCCGTTCCCGACAGCGATGTACCGTCCGTCGCGTTCACCGTCGGAATCGCCGGCGCCGTCGTATCGACCGTGATCGCGAACGACGCGCTCGGTGCACTGACGTTGCCCGCAGTGTCCGTTGCAGTGACGGTCAGGCTGTGTGCGCCTTCACCCAGCGCGGTGGTCGGCGTGAAGGTCCAGTTTCCGGAGGGGTCCGCTGTTGTGGTACCCAGCAGCGTCGTGCCGTCGTAGACGCTCACCGTGCTGCCTGCTTCCGCCGTGCCAGCAAAAGTAGGCGTTGCGTCATCCGTACTGCCGCCTGAAACGACCGCGCCAACAACAGAACCCACATCGTCCGTCACGGTACCGATGATCGGTGCGGCCGGTGCCGTCACGTCACCCGTCACCGTTACCGATGCAGACGGACCCGTATTGCCTGCTGCGTCCGTGGCGGTCACGCCGATCACCGTGCCGACCGGCAGCGGAGTCGATGGGGTGTACGTCCACGCGCCGCTCGGATCAGCCGTCACGGTTGCATCCGGCGTACCGTCGCCATTCGTGTCGATGTTGACCGTTGCGCCCGCTTCGGCCGTTCCCGACAGTGACGTACCGTCCGTCGCGTTCACCGTCGGAATCGCCGGCGCTGTCGTGTCGACCGTCAGGTTGAATGCCGTGCTCGGCGCGCTGACGTTGCCTGCGGTGTCCGTTGCGGTCACCGTGATTGCGTGTGCGCCCTCTCCCAAACCAGCGGTCGGCGTGAACGTCCAGTTTCCAGACGGATTCGCCGTCGTCGTGCCCAGCAGCGTCGTGCCGTCATAGACGCTCACCGTGCTGCCGGCTTCTGCCGTACCGCTCAATGTCGGCGTCGCATCATCAGTAGCACCACCAGAAGTGATCGCACCAACAACGGAACCCACGTCGTCCGTGACACTAACGACGACCGGTGCCGCAGGCGCCGTCGTGTCGCCCGTCACCGTTATCGATGCGGACGGACCCGTATTGCCTGCTGCGTCGGTGGCTGTCACACCAATCACCGTGCCGACCGGCAGCGGGGTCGACGGCGTGTACGTCCATGCACCGCTCGGATCGGCCGTCACGGTTGCATCCGGTGTGCCATCGCCGTTCGTGTCGATATTGACCGTTGCGCCCGCTTCGGCCGTTCCCGACAGCGACGTTCCGTCCGTCGCGTTCACCGTCGGAATCGCCGGCGCCGTCGTATCGATCGTCAGGTTGAATGCCGTGCTCGGCGTGCTTACGTTGCCTGCGGTGTCCGTTGCGGTGACGGTCAGGCTGTGTGCGCCTTCACCCAGTGCCGTGCTCGGCGTGAACGTCCAGTTTCCAGATGAGTCTGCCGTCGTCGTGCCCAGCAGCGTCGTGCCGTCATAGACGCTCACCGTGCTACCTGCTTCTGCCGTGCCAGCAAGGGTAGGCGTTGCGTCATCCGTACTGGCGCCGGATACGATCGCACCAACAACGGAACCCACATCGTCCGTCACGGTGCCGATGATCGGTGCCGCAGGTGCCGTCACGTCACCCGTCACCGTTACCGAAGCAGACGGACCCGTATTGCCTGCTGCGTCGGTGGCCGTCACGCCGATCACCGTGCCGACCGGCAGCGGGGTCGACGGCGTGTACGTCCATGCGCCGCTCGGATCGGCCGTCACGGTTGCATCCGGTGTGCCATCGCCGTTCGTGTCGATATTGACCGTTGCGCCCGCTTCGGCTGTACCCGACAGCGACGTACCGTCCGTCGCGTTCACCGTCGGAATCGCCGGCGCCGTCGTATCGATCGTCAAGTCAAAGGCCGCACTCGGCGCGCTCACGTTGCCTGCCGTATCCGTTGCAGTCACCGTGATCGAGTGCGCGCCCTCTCCCAAACCAGTAGTCGGCGTGAACGTCCAGTTTCCGGACGGATCTGCCGTCGTCGTGCCCAGCAGCGTCGTGCCGTCGTACACATTGATCGTACTACCCGCTTCTGCTGTTCCAGCGAGTGTCGGCGTCGTGTCGTCCGTCGTTGCACCAGTCGTCAGCACGCCGGCGACCGAACCCACGTCGTCCGTGACGCTAACGACGACCGGTGCCGCAGGCGCCGTCGTGTCACCCGTCACCGTTACCGAAGCCGACGGACCCGTATTGCCTGCCGCGTCGGTGACCGTCACACCAATCACCGTGCCGACCGGCAGCGGGGTCGACGGCGTATACGTCCACGCGCCGCTCGGGTCGGCCGTCACAGTGGCGTCCGGCATGCCGTCGCCGTTCGTGTCGATGTTGACCGTTGCGCCCGCTTCGGCAGTGCCCGACAGCGACGTTCCGTCCGTCGCGTTCACCGTCGGAATCGCCGGCGCCGTCGTATCGATCGTCAGGTCGAAGGCCGCGCTCGGCGCACTCACGTTGCCCGCCGTATCCGTTGCAGTCACCGTGATCGAGTGCGCGCCCTCTCCCAAACCCGTGCTCGGCGTGAAGGTCCAGTTTCCGGACGGATCTGTCGTCGTGGTACCCAGCAGCGTCGTACCGTCGTACACATTGATCGTGCTACCTGCTTCCGCAGTACCGCTCAGTGTCGGTGTCGCATCATCAGTAGCACCACCAGAAGTGATCGCACCAACAACGGAACCCACATCGTCCGTCACGGTACCGATGATAGGCACGGCCGGCGCCGTCGTATCCCCCGACACCGTCACCGAGGCAGACGGCCCCGTGTTGCCTGCCGCATCTGTAACCGTCACCCCAATCACCGTGCCGACCGGCAGCGGAGTCGACGGCGTATACGTCCACGCGCCACTCGGATCGACCGTCACCGTGGCGTCCGGCGTGCCATCGCCATTCGTATCGATGTTGACCGTCGCGCCCGCTTCCGCCGTCCCCGACAGCGACGTACCATCCGTCGCGTTCACCGTCGGCGCCGCCGGCGCTGTCGTATCGATCGTCAAGCCGAATGCCGCGCTCGGCGCACTCACGTTGCCTGCCGTATCCGTTGCAGTCACCGTGATCGAGTGTGCGCCCTCTCCCAAACCCGTGCTCGGCGTGAACGTCCAGTTTCCGGACGGATCTGTCGTCGTGGTACCCAGCAATGTCGTGCCGTCATACACATTGATCGTGCTGCCCGCTTCCGCGGTACCGCTCAATGTCGGTGTCGCATCATCAGTACTGCTTCCGGATACGATCGCGCCAACAACGGAACCCACGTCGTCCGTCACAGTGCCGATGACCGGAGCCGCAGGCGCGGTCGTGTCACCCGACACCGTTACCGAGGCCGACGGCCCCGTATTGCCTGCCGCATCGGTGACCGTCACCCCAATCACCGTGCCGACCGGCAGCGGAGTCGACGGCGTATACGTCCACGCGCCACTCGGATCGGCCGTCACCGTGGCGTCCGGCGTGCCGTCGCCATTCGTATCGATGTTGACCGTCGCGCCCGCTTCCGCCGTCCCCGACAGCGACGTACCATCCGTCGCGTTCACCGTCGGCGCCGCCGGCGCTGTCGTATCGATCGTCAAGCCGAATGCCGCGCTCGGCGCACTCACGTTGCCTGCCGTATCCGTTGCAGTCACCGTGATCGAGTGCGCGCCCTCTCCCAAACCCGTACTCGGCGTGAACGTCCACTTCCCGGACGAATCCGCCGTCGTCGTCCCCAGCAACGTCGTGCCGTCATAGACGCTCACCCTGCTACCCGCTTCCGCCGTACCGCTCAACGTCGGCGTCGTATCGTTCGTCGCACCGCCGATCGCAACCGGATGTTGTGCATCGTCGTTGACGGCCGTAATCGCAGGCGCTTCCGGCACGATCGTATCCACCACGATCCCGACCGTGCCCAGCTCGTTCGTATTGCCGCTGCTGTCGGTCTGCGTCACGGTGATCTGATGGGCGCCGTCGGGCAACGTACCGGGCGTGTACGACCAGTGCCCGTTCGCGTCCACAGTCACCGTACCGACCGTCTGACCATCGATCTGGATCGTAACCGTCGCGTTCGGCTGAGCACCCGAACCCGCGATCGTCGGCGACGCGCGCCCCGTGACGACATTGCCGTTGCCGCCAACCGGCTGCCCATCGATCGAGTCGATCGTCGGTCGCGCCGGTCCGGTCGGCGTTCCGCCGCCGCTACCGCTACTGCCACCATCCCCGCCGCCGCCGCTGGCCGCGGCCGCCGCAATGCCGCCGGCCGCGGCGACGCCACCGAGTATTCCGAGCAGGGCACCGGTCGACAACCCGTCGCCGATCGGCGCATAGACGAGCGCCGAATCGACGATACCGTCGCCGGTCGCCTGCAACCCGGGGCCGAACTGCACGAGAAACCGCCCGTCGTCCTGGACGAAGACGAGATTGTGATAATCCGCGCCGTTTTCGAAGAACGCCTGCACGCGTACCGTTCGGCCGTCCTTGAATTCGACGACCAGGTCGTTCCCGGAACGCGCGTAGTTGGCCACGTCCTCCTTGTGCGCCGACAGCAGGAAATTGGCTGGACCACCGGGCGACGCGACGACCTGCGAACCATTGGCGACCGGAACATCGACGTGATTGCTCAATACCGACGAGGAAACCATTGCCCGACTCCTTGTAGATAGGGATGACAAACCTGGCCCGTCGCCGACGGGCAAACGTTCAACCAAACGGGCGCGACGGGGCACGACGCGATTTCGCGCCGCTGCAAATCGGGTATCCGGCTCGCGCGGGACGCAACGAGCCGCTAGCCCACCCGAGGCGGTCTATAACGGAAAAGGAAGAAAGGAGCCGGGGCTGCTATGGAATCAGGGGCGAGTCCAGACGGCCGGAACAGCCGTTCGCCCTACGTGCCAGGCAATGGCCCGACACGGCGCGCCACCCCGCCGGACGTAAGTGTCTGATGGCCCTCGTGCCGCGGATTTTCTCCGTACGGCGATTTTTTGTTTGATATTGGATCTGCATCTCTACCGCCCTCGCCATATTAGTTATTTCCTTTTATCGCGAATAACCAACGATTCGCTTGATCAGAGCGAATTGTCGCGGTGCACCATTACTCTCTTTTATGTTACTGCTCGTGCCTGCATTTAGATTACACCGGTCTTTCACGTACATGATTGCACTCCGCTGCAGCTTTTACAAATATTTTCAGTCTTTCGTGCATATATTTTTCTCTCATCCTAAAAAGATGAACAATTTTCAGGATTGATTCGCCGAATTCGTTGCCATGACAATGATTCATCCAGACCGGGTTATCTCGAAAAGCCCGGCCCGCGCGGGTCTGCGCCCACTTCAGCGGAATGAAAGCAAGAGCAGATTTCGGTATGCAACTGTATTGAGACTGCGCATCCCGACGCATCGCATCCACCTATAAACCTCGTCGGCAAAAAGGATTTTCCGGAAAACCCAGAGACATCCCCGGCATCTCCGAATCCGACACCTATTTCTGCCGAGCACTGGCATCCAATTCGGCCTTCGCCGTAACGATATTCATTCACACCGAAAACCAGCCTCCCCAAACCGACCCGGCGGCCTCGAAAAGGAAACAAATAATGAGTTTTTGCCGAAATTGAATCCTCGTTACGAATAATCGATGCGCATTTTGTCCGCGCACCGGCCATCGCCGGCATCGCGCGGACACGCGTGCGTGGACCGCAGTCCTGAATTACCATCGTGCATCCTCACGCGGCGGGCTTGGCCGTCGTCGGTTCAAGGTCGGATATCCCGGATCAATCGATCGTGCTCGCTCTCATCATCGTCGCCGGCCTGTGGGCCGGCCTCCAGAACGCGCTCGCGGGCGGCGGTTCGTTCGTCACGCTGCCCGCGTTGATCGTGTCGGGAATGTCGCCGCTCGCGGCCAACATCACGTCGACGGTCGCACTGTTCCCCGGCCAGGTCACCACGGGCTGGGCTAGCCGGAACATGGTGAGCGGCGTGGGCAAGCTGCCGTTTCGCGCACTGTTCGCGATCAGCGTGGCCGGCGGCGCGCTCGGCGGCCTGCTGCTGCTGAAAACGCCGTCGTCGATCTTCTCGCAGCTGGTGCCGTGGCTCGTGATGTTCGCGACGGTCGTGTTCGCATGGGGCAGTTTCTTCCGCAAACCGGACACTGGCGCGCAACATCTCGGCCCCGTCGCGACCGGGGTCTCGCAGTTCCTGATCGCGGTCTACGGCGGCTACTTCGGCGGCGGCATCGGGTTCCTGATGATGGCCGCGCTGACGATGGCCGGCCTGCCGCCTCGTCGCGCGACGTCGACCAAGAACGCGCTGGCGGGCGTGATGAACGCGTCGGCGGTCGTGCTGTTCCTCACGTCGCCGCACCTGCACTGGCGCGCGGCGATCGCGCTCGGCGGCGGCGCGATCGTCGGCGGCCTGCTCGGCGCGTGGGCGCTGCATCGCGTGAACGAACGCGTGCTGCGGATCGCGATCGTCTGCATCGGCGCGCTGCTGACCGTCGGGTTGTTCGTCAAACCGATCTGAGCCCACGCTCGTCCCTGCCGCGATCGCGGCAATTGATGAGCAAACCGCAAGACGTCGTTCGCATATCTCGTTTGCCGTTGCGGCGGTGCCCGACCACAATCCCGGTTGTCGCGATCATCGCCCTCTCGCGGGCGCCGACCGGCACACCGTGGCCGTCATTTCGATTCACCGCCGTCGGTCCGGCACATCGCGTCACCCCACGCTCCCTCGACATCGGCGCCCGTGCGGCAGAACGCTTGCCGACGCGCCGTCCGATACGTTCCCGGCCAACAATAACTAGAGGTAGGAGATGCAGGACAACTCGTTGAGGCAAAGCCTCAAGCAACGGCACATCACGATGATCGCGCTCGGTGGCGTGATCGGCGCGGGCCTGTTCGTCGGCTCCGGCGCGATCATCGCAACGGCCGGCCCCGCGGCGATCCTGTCGTACCTGATCGGCGGCGTGATCGTCACGCTGGTCATGTTCATGCTCGGCGAAATGGCGTCCCGCAATCCCGACAGCGGCTCGTTCTCCACGTACGCGAGCAGCTATCTCGGCGAATGGGCCGGCTTCGCGGTCGGCTGGCTGTACTGGTTCAAATCGATGATGACGATCACCGTCGAAGCGATCCTGCTCGGCGCGATCCTCCACGATTTCCTGCCGTGGCTGCCTGTGTGGGGCGGCGCGCTGTTCATGCTCGTCACGCTGATCGCGAGCAACGCCTACTCGGTGCGCTCGTTCGGCGAAGCCGAATACTGGCTGTCGTTCGCGAAGGTCGCGACGATCGTCGTGTTCATGGCGCTCGGCGCATCGATCCTGCTCGGCTTCCAGCCGCGTATTCCCGCACCGGGGTTCGTGAACCTGACCGAGCACGGCGGCTTCATGCCGAACGGCATCTCGCCCGTGCTCGCCGGCGTGATGGTGGTGATCTTCTCGCTCGGCGGCAGCGAGATCGCGGCCGTGGCCGCGGGCGAATCGGAAAACCCGCGCAGGAACGTGATCCGCGCGATCAAGAGCGTGATCGTGCGCGTGATGGTGTTCTACGTCGGCTCGGTGTCGATCCTGATCCTGTGCATGCCGTGGACCGACAAGGTCAACCTGAAATCGCCGTACGTGTCGCTGTTCGGCATGGCGGGCTTCACGGGGGCGGCCGTCGCGATGAAGATCGTGCTGTTCGTGTCGTTCATGTCCGTGATGAACTCGTTCCTGTTCTCGAACTCGCGCATGCTGTTCTCGCTGAGCCAGCGCGGCCACGCGCCCGCGATGTTCGGCCGCACCAACGCGAAGGGCGTGCCGATGAACGCGCTCGTGCTGTGCCTCGCCATCTGCGTGTCGATCCTCGGCATTCACTTCGTGAGCGGCGGCGATCTGTTCCTGATGCTCGCGAAGAGCAGCGGCGCGTTCGTGATGATCGTGTGGATCTTCATCGTCGCCGCGCACTTCGCGATGCGCCGGCAGACGCGGCACGAGCAACGCGACCCGACGGCGTTCCGCGCGTGGTTCTATCCGGTGTCGAACTGGGTCGCGCTGCTGGCGTTGGTCGCCGTGCTGGGGTCGCAGGCGTTCAATCCGGATTCGCGCTTCCAGTTCTGGTTCACGGTGCTGACGGCGCTCGCGATCGTCGCGGCGTACTTCTTGCGGCGCAAGCAGCCGTCATTCGGGCAGGCAGCCGGCGCGAAGAGCCGCTGACGAGCGGGACGCCGACCGGCGCGCGCGCTCCGTTCAGCCGAACGGCCGCACGCCGATCAGCGGGCCGTGCAGGAACAGCGCGAACACGGCCCAGGCGACGAGCCCGGCGGCAACGGCCGCGACGTCGCCGGCCAACCCGCCGGCCGGATAGCGGACACCGTCGCGGCGATCCCGCGCACGCGACACGACAAAATCGACGATCGACCACACGAAGAACGCCCCGAACAGCACGACCGCGTGCACGGTGCCGTTCACGAGCAGATGCGCCACCGCCCAGACCATCACGCCGGCCAGCATCGGGTGCCCGACGAGCGTCTTGATCCGGTTGCGCGGCACATACGACGCGGCAATCAGCACGAACGCGACTGCGGTCAGCATGCCCGTCAGGTGGCGCACGCCGACCGGCGACACCCACAGCAACGTCGCGCCCGTACGGGCGATCCCGTACCCCCAGATGATCAGCGCGAAGCCGACGATCGACGCGATCGCGTAACCGCCCTTCCAGCCCCGCTCGCCGATCCGCTCGATCGTCGCGGACCGCCAGCCGTCGGCGACGATCCGGATCGAATGCACACCGAGGAAGATCGCTAAACCGAGAATCAGGACGAGCATCGGCTGTCTCCGTCTGGAATGATGAGTGGGGAAGCGTTCCGCGCGGCGTCCGGTGCGCCGTTCGCGGGGCCGGCGGCGAGGCCGGCGCAGGTCGCGCGAGGCACGGGCGCAACCCGCGCCGATCATAAACGCCGGGGCCGTCGTTGTGAAGCCTGCACGATGTGCGGTGCGTCAAGCTCGGTGCATGTGTGCGCCGGGTCGTGCGGGTACGCCCGAAAGAAAGGAAAACGAAAAATCGCGAGGCTGTCGCGCCGCGCGGTCGGTACTACGTCTGCTTGCGCTTCGTCGCGGGCTTCGCCGCCGGTGCCCGTGACGATTTCGACGCCGGTTCCGCTTTGCGCGCCGACGCCGGTTTCGATGTGGATTTCGCCGCTGGACCGGTCACCTTTTTCGACGCCGGTTTCGATGCGGGCTTCGCTGCAGCTTTCGGCGCGGCTTTCGCTCCTGCCGCGGATACCGTCTTCGACGCCACCCTCGCCTTGCGCTTCGGCGGCCCGGCCAGCAGCGCCGCGCGATATGCGCTGCGGCACCAGTCGAACAGCGCGCCCGCGTCCTCGAGCACGTCGGCCGGCGTTTCGTAATAGCCCTCGAGCGAGACGGTACGCGTGGGCCGCGCATACGAGAACGGCCCCATCCCCGCCGCGACGAACGCCGGGCGGTTCACATCGTCGACGCGCAGGAACAGCGACCCGCGCGACATGAAGCCGAACATCACGCCGTCGAGCCGCAAGGCCGCACCGCTGAAGAACCGTGCGACGGCGACCGTACCGAGCGGCGCAAGCTGATACGCGATTTCCTCGCCGTGCGCCTTCTCCGCCTGCCAGCTCATGCGGAAGCCTCGCAGCGCTGCGTCCATGCATCGAGCTCGGCCGCGTCGAAACCGACGGCCGCCGCGCTCTCGCGGATCTGCCGCCACGTCGCGCGGTCGACCGGAATGCCGGCCGTGCCGCGTACGGCGCGGCTCGCCTCTTCCGGCTCGCCGGGCACCTGCACCGGCGCATCGCCGGCCCGCGGCGACGCCTTCGCCCATGCGACGAAGGCATCGGCTTCGCGTTCGGCGTCGGCCGCGTCGAACGCTTTCGGATCGATCAGCACCGACAGCATCCCGTTGACGATCGCGCTCGTCTTCTGCAGCGTATCGCCGTACGTCGTATGCCCGCCCACGAGCGCGCCGCCGAAGATCTCGCACATCGCCGCGAGCGCATACCCCTTGTGCAGCCCGAACGGGAGCAGCGCGCCGAACGGCTGCTCGTGCATCACGGCCGGATCGTCGGTCGGCTGGCCGCGATGGTCGATCAGCGCCCCGGCCGGCACGCGCTTACCCTGGTTGTAAGCGACGCGCGTCTTGCCGTACGCGATCGCGCTCGTCGCGAAATCGAGCAACAGCGGCGGCTTGCCCACCCGCGGATACGCGGCGCAGAACGGGTTCGTGCCGAAACGCGGATCGGTGCCGTGCAGCGGCGCGACCAGCAGGTCGCCCGGCACGTTGACGAAATGGAACGACACGAGCCCCGCGCGCGCGCATTGCTCGGCCCAGTGCCCGATGCGGCCGAGATGATGGACGTCGCGCAGCCCGATCGCGCAAATGCCCATGCGCCGCGCGCGCTCGATTCCTTCGACCATCGCCTCGAACGCGATCACCTGGCCGAAGCCGCGGCCGCCGTCGATCGTCAGCACCGCGCCGCCGTCGCGGACGATCGACGCGTGCCCGTTCAGTTGCAACTGCCCTTCCCGCCACGACGCGACATAGTTCGGGATCATTCCGACGCCGTGCGAATCGTGGCCCGCGAGATTCGCGCCGACCAGGTGATCGGCGACGAGCGTCGCCTCGCGCGGATGGCTGCCGGCCCGTTCCCAGAGCGCCGCGACGAACGCATGCAGCGGTTCGGCGCGCATGCGCAGCGGTTCGGTATCGGGCGTCGGCAGTGCGGTCATCGGCAACACTCCATCAAGTCGGTTCGGGTCAGGCAGTCGGCGCGTCGGATATCGCGACGATCAGCGCGCGGTCGCGATCACGTCGGCCACGGCCGCCGTGAGCTTCTTCGCGTACGGCACGTGCAGGAACTCGTTCGGGCCGTGCGCGTTCGACTTCGGGCCGAGCACGCCGCACACCATGAATTGCGCTGCGGGGAAGCCCTCCTGCAGCACGTTCATCAGCGGGATCGTGCCGCCCAGGCCCATGTACGCGCAGTCGGCGCCGAAGTGGCGGCGCGACGCGGCGTCGAGCGACGACGCGAGCCACGGCGCGAGGTCCGGCGCGCTCCAGCCGGTCGCGGCGCCCGCGTCCGGCTTGAATGTGACCTTCGCGTTGTACGGCGGATCGAGTTCGAGCAATGCCTTCAGCTGCTGCACGGCCTGCGCGGCGTCGACGAGCGGCGGCAGCCGCAGCGACAGCTTGAACGCGGTGCGCGGACGCAGCACGTTGCCCGCATCGGCGAGCGCCGGCATGCCGGCCGCCCCGGTCACCGACAGCGACGGGCGCCACGTCGAATTCAGCAGCGCCTCGCGCGGATCGGTCGTGGTCGGCAGCACGGGTTTGCCGTCGGCGCCGCACGCCCACGGCAGCCCCTTCCATACCGTATCGCCGAGAATCGCGGCGGCCGCTTCGGCTTCGCGTACGCGGCTCGACGGAATCTCGCAATGAAACGCGCCCGGCAGCAGGTTGCCGTTCTTCGCGTCTTCGAGGCGTTCGAACAACTGGCGCATCACGCGGAAGCTCGACGGCGCGATGCCGCCGTAGACGCCCGAATGGACGCCTTCTTCCAGCACCTCGACCTGCAGGTCGCCGGACACGAGGCCGCGCAGCGACGTGGTCAGCCACATCTGGTCGTAGTTGCCGGCGCCCGAATCGAGGCACACGACGAGCGATACCTGGCCGAGCCGGTCGCGCAATGCGTCGACGTACGGCAGCAGGTCGTAGCTGCCCGACTCCTCGCAGGTCTCGATCAGACCGACGCAGCGCGGCCGCTCGATGCCCTGCTCGTCGAGCGCGCCGAGCGCCGCGAGGCTCGCGTAGATCGCATAGCCGTCGTCCGCGCCGCCGCGGCCGTACAGCTTGCCGTTCTCGAACTTCGGCGTCCACGGGCCGAGGTCCGCGCGCCAGCCGTCGAATTCGGGCTGCTTGTCGAGGTGGCCGTACAGCAGGATCGTGTCGGTGCTGCCCGAACGCGTCGCGGGCGTCTCGAAGAAAATCACCGGCGTGCGGCCGGGCAAGCGCACGATCTCGAGCTTCAGGCCCTTCACGGGCTGCCGTTCGGCCCACTGCGCGGCATCGGTGACGACGCGCTCGAGATACCCGCGCTTCGCCCAGTCGGGGTCGAATGCGGGGCTCTTCGCCGGAATCGCGATGTAGTCGGTCAGGGCGTGGAGGATTTCATCGTTCCACTTGCGCTCGATGAAGGTCACGAGCTTGTCATGGTCGAGGACGGGGGTAGTGTCGACGGAGGTCATGGTGGGGATGCCTGGATAGGGCTGACGAAAATCCAGATCATACGCCGATGCTCCCCTGCCGGCGCCCCCTTCCGCGCCGTTCAGACCGCCTTCGGAAACGCGTCGCGCAGGCGAGCGAACCGAGCCACCGGCTTCGCACACGGCAATCGCGAGCGGGCTCGACGAGCCGACCATCGGCGCCTGGATCGACGGCAAACGGGAAGGCGGCATCGGCCTCTTTTTTCGGAATGCGTGTCCGTCGCCACCGGTTGCGCTTTTCATCGTCGCGCAGCGAGCGCTCCCGCCCGGCGCCCGCTACGTGCCGCCGCGATCCATCCCGCGCCGGTACGCGGCCGGGCTCGTCGCCGCGACGCGCCGGAAATGCCGGCGCAGCGATTCCTCGGATCCGAACCCCGCGCGCGCCGCGACCTGCGCCAGCGACAACGCGGGCTGCGCTTCGAGCATGTCCTTCGCGACGTTCACGCGTTCGCGGATCAGCCACGCGAGCGGCGACATCCCCGTCGCGTCCGCGAACCGACGCTGCAACGTGCGCGTGCTCATCGCGGCCTGCGCGGCGAGCGATGCAAGCGTGTGCGGCTCGGCCGCATGCGCGCGCATCCAGTCGATCAGCTTCGCGAGCCGGTCGGTGCCGCCCGGTGCGACCGGACGCGGCACGAACTGCGCCTGGCCGCCGTCGCGATGCGGCGGCAGCACGAGGCGCTGCGCGACGCGGTTCGCGATCGCACCGCCATGATCGCGGCGCACGAGATGCAGCAGCATGTCGAGCCCCGCCGCCGAGCCGGCCGACGTGACGATCTGCCCTTCGTCGACGTACAGCGCATCCGGATTCACGCGCAGCGCCGGATAACGCGCCTGCAGGCGTTCCGCATACCGCCAATGCGTCGTCACGGTGAGGCCGTCGAGCACGCCGGCCGCCGCCAGCACGAACACGCCCGAACAGATCGAGCAGAGCCGTGCGCCGCGCCGGTGCGCGGCCCGCAGCTTCTTCAGCAACGGCTCGGGCGGCAGCTCGTCCGGATCGCGCCAGCCGGGAATCACGATGGTATCCGCGCGATCGAGCGTCGCGAGCCGGTAAGGCGCGGCAACGGTAATGCCGCCCGCCGCACGCACGGGCCCCGGCTCGCTCGCGCATACCGCGAAGCGATACCAGTCGACGCCCAGCTCGGGGCGCTCGAGCGCGAACAGTTCGACCACGCAGCCGAATTCGAACGTGCAGAGGCGATCGTAGGCGAGTGCGACGACGAGATGATTGTGCATGGCGCGATGTTACCGGAACTTGTCGATCGCGCCACTGCCGCGACGTGCGCCGAACCGCGATACTGCCCTCCATTGCGGCGCGTTCCGTGCCCGTTCAACCAGGAGAGCCTCACCATGTCCTATGTCACCGACGTCCCCGCCGCCGACAGCGTCGCCGCCCTCGCGCATTTCGAGGCATCGCTGCGCTTCGAGACCGATTGCTGGGACGTGCACGACGCACTGGCGTCCGGCGCGCCCGATTTCGTGCTGCTCGACGTGCGCGGCCCCGAGCAGTTCGCCGCCGGCCACGTGCCCGGCGCGCGCAACCTGCCGCACCGCAAGATCGTCGAAAGCAAGCTCGCCGGTTACCCGGCCGGCACGCTCTTCGTCGTCTATTGCGCGGGGCCGCACTGCAACGGCGCCGCACGTGCGGCGATCCGGCTCGCGCGCCTCGGCCGCCCGGTCAAGCTGATGATCGGCGGCGTGACGGGCTGGCTCGATGAAGGTTTCGCGCTGAGCAACGAAGTGCAGCCGGCGGACGCCGAAGCCGCCTGATCGTCACCGAAAGCGCAACAATCAATTGCCGGCACATAAACGGAAAAAGCGCGACAATCAGCCTCATTGCAGTTCGGACGGAGCAGCACCATGCATGATGCAGTCCTGATTCAAGTGGCCGGTTCAGTCGCAGCGATCGCGCTCTATTTCCTGCCGGCCGTCATTGCGGACCGGCGCGCCCGGCACGACAAGCTGACGATCGCGATGTTCAACGCACTGTTCGCGTGGACGGGCATCGGCTGGCTGATGACGCTGTACTGGGCGTGCCAGCCGAACCCGCGCACCGACGTCGCACAAACGATCCTCGCGAAGCGCCGCGGCGTCAGCATGCGGACCTTCTCGACCGGCCTCGTCGAACGCGTGCAACGCCGCGTCGCCGCCCAGGAGCAATGGGCGGAAAAGCAAGGTTGCCGTTGAGCCCCGCTTTCCCCTTCACCGTATCGCGTCGAACTTCGGCATCCTGACGTTGGTCGACGCGCGGTAATCCCATTTCAGCGCATCGCGCGGCGGCCAGCCGCCCGCGCGCAAGCGCGCCGCGAACGCCCCCGCCGTCACCGCCCGTGCGACCCGCTCGCCCGGACACCCGTGCGGCCCCGTGCCGAAGCCGAAATTCGGCCCCGTCGTGCGGCCGGGCATCAGCCGGTGCGGATCGCGATGCACGGCCGGATCGCGGTTCGCCGCCGCCAGCACGACGAGAATCGCATCGCCGGCCTCGACGCTCACGCCTTCGATCGTCGTGCGCGCCGCGACGAAACGGCGCGTGTTCTGTACCGGCGAATCGAAACGCCCGACCTCGGCGACGAATGCGTCGAGCGCGGCGGCGTCCGGCATCGCGCCTGCTTCGCCGTTCCATGCCACGAGGGCATTGCCGAGCCATGCGGCGCTCGCCTCGCACGTCTGCGACAGCAATCCGACGAGATTCGCGACCCGCGCGCCGCTCGCCTGCCAGCCCGACGCCCGGGCCGCCTGCTGCACGGCGGCGACCAGCGTGCCGTCCTCTGCATGCGACTGCGCGACGCGTTCCGTCATCCGGTCGAGCAGTTGCCGGGCGGCGTCGCTCGCGCGCGCCAGCGCCGCGGCATCCGACAGCGGCGACAGCGCGGCGACGAACTCGACGACCCGCGCCGCGATGTCGTCGAGCTGCGTTTCGTCGAAGCCGAGCAGATCGGCGACCGCGCACACCGGCACCGTCATGCACCATGCGTTCAGCGCGTCGGCATCGCCCGGCGCCGGCAGTCGCCGCGCGGCAAGCGCCTCGGCGCGATCGCGCAGCGCTTCCGTGTCGATCGGCGCAAACGCCGCGCGCAACGCCTGCTTCGGCACATCGTGTCGCGACGCGCCGTCGTTCATGCGCACCAGCTCGCCGAACAACGCGCCGGCCGTCGTGCCACGCAATGCGGGCGGCACCGGCGCGTCCAGCGGGCGCACCCGGCAGGCCGGATCGCCGAGCACGGCCGTCACGGCCGCCGCGCGGCTCGCGACCCACAGGCCGAGCGTGGCGTCGAACGCGAGCGGCGGCCCGTCGACGAGCGCTGCGTAATAGGGATAGGGATCGCGGTGCGTGACCGCTGCAATGGGATCGATCGGGTTCATGCGTCCAGTATCGGCGCAGCGCGCCGTCGCATGTTTCGGGGTGACGTGAAATGTCGTCGCACGGACGCCGCGCGCCGCGGCATCGCAGCGGCCGGCCGGCGTCAGGCCGCCGACCGGTCGCGGTGCGACTGCATGCGCAGCCGTACCCGCCCGGCCGAAATCGCGCGCGGCTCGGGCACCACCGTGTCGTGATGAAACATTTCCTGCCGGAACTCGCCGCTTTCGTCGAACCACTGGCAGATCAACCAGTCGCCGTCGTCGAACACGACCGGCCCGGCATACGTGATGGTCATGCGCGGCCCGCCCGTTTTCAGCGTCACGACGTCGCCCACGCGAAACCTGACGCGGTGATTTTCTCGGATCGTCATCGCTCTCTCAGCTTTTTATATATTGAATATATTGATATTCCCGGCGGCCCACTCACCGGTCATTGGAACGTGCCGCAGATTATCAATCAAATAATCATCCGGCAACTCCCGCGCACGGCAACGCGCTGAGCGGGAACCTGCAACAATGCGCGGGATCGTCGCGTATGACGACCCGCCGAGCGTCAGCGCCCGCGCGGCTTGCATGCCGATTGCGACCGATCGGGCGGAATGCGGAGAATAGACGACGATTTTTGCGCCGTCACCGACGATTAATTCCGACGCGAAACCGGTTGATTATTGTCAATCAACGTTATGCCGTAAACGGTTCCATCTTTTATTGGGGCTCATTCGTCGAACAAAATCGGCGAATTATCCGGTGCGGCAAACCAGCGGTTGATATCGCGCCCCGGCACGGCCGTCCGGGTAAAGGTGAACGTGCCGTCGCGCCTCATCTCCGTCGCCGCGCGCAGGAATGCGCCGAGCGCGGCCCGCGCCAGCGCGCCGCCGACGCTGACGCGCTTCACGCCGAGCGCCGCCAGTTCGTCGACGCTCAGCAACTCGCCCTGCAGACCCATGACGACATTGACGGGCGCGCCGACCGCCCGGGTCACCGCCGCGATCTCGTCGGCGTCGGTGATGCCGGGCGCATACAGCACGTCGGCGCCGGCGTCGCGATAGGCGACGAGCCGCGCGATCGTGTCGTCGAGGTCGCGCCGCCCGTGCAGGTAGTTTTCGCAGCGCGCGGTCAACGTGAACGGAAACGGCAGCGCACGCGCCGCGTCGACGGCCGCCGCGATCCGCTCCACCGACGCGTCGCGCGCGTAGATCGGCGTATCGGCGCGGCCGGTCGCGTCCTCGATCGAGCCGCCGACCGCGCCCGCCTCGGCCGCCAGCCGGATCGTTTCGGCCACCGTGTCGGGTGCGTCGCCGAAGCCGTTCTCGAGATCGGCGCTCACGGGCAGGCCGCCCGCGGCGACGAGATCGGCGATGTGAGCGAGCATCGCGTCGCGGTCGATCGCGTTGTCGGGTCGCCCTTTCGAAAACGCGTAGCCGGCGCTCGTCGTGGCGAGCGCCTCGAAACCGGCCATCGCGAGGAGGCGCGCGGTGCCGGCGTCCCACGGGTTCGGGATGATGAACGCGCCGGGGCGCGTGTGCAGCGCGCGGAAGGCTTCGGCGTGGCGGGCTTGCAGGTCGGAACGGGTCATCGCGAACTCCGGGGAAGGTGTTGACGAGTGAGCATACGCCGGTCGTGCACGCGACGTTTCAGCGTTCGCCGAAATGTCGTCGCGCAACAGGACAAACGCGCCGATGCCGAATGCAGGCCGCCACGCACGGCCGCCCGCGTCGGTTCACGTCGATGCGGACAGCCCGACGTCGACGCCGAGCAACACGTCGGTGACCGCCTCGGAGAACCGCATCGCGCGACCGTCGATCAGCACGCCATCCGGATTCGACGGATCGCGCACCGCCGGCGGCACGCCGTGCGCGACCAGCACGCGCGCGCACGCTTCCCAGTCGGGATCGCCGACGCCCTCCGGCTCGTTGACGGACGCCCAGGACAACGTACCGAGCGCATCGCTGCCGAAGCCGTGCAGGTCGCGCCAGCTTGCGCCGTGCGCGAGCAGGAACGCCAGCAGTTCGGCATCGCCGCGGAACACCGCGTGGTTCAGCGCACTCGCGTCCCAGTCGCCGCCGCGCGCGGCGATCGGCCAGCCCAGTTCGACCATCACCTTCACCGCATCGCGCGAACCCCATGCGGCGGCGTCCGGCAGCAGCCGCAGCCGGTCGTCGGACAGCGCACCGGGTAGCTCGCGATGGCGCGCCTGGATGCGTCGCGCTTCGTCGGCATCGGCGCGCGCGCAGGCCGCCACGAACGCGTCGTGTGCGTCGAGCACCTCCTCCGCGCCGGCCGCGCGCAACAGCGCCGCGACGTCGGACAACCCGGTCTGCATCGCGAGCCGGTACGCGCTCACGCCCGCGGCGGTCCGCGCGCGGGGATCGGCGCCGGCCGCCAGCAGCGCGGCGACATGACGCGCCGTACAACGCACGGCGATCGCGCGCAGCAACGGCGCACCCCACATCTTCGTCGGCCCGTCGCCGGCCGGCTCGTTCGGGTCGCCGCCATGCGCGAGCAGGCACTCGAGCGCGGCAGCGTCCGGCACGTCGAGCGCCCGCCGCAACGCATTCGTCCCGTTCATCCGGGCGCCGTGCTCGAGCAGCAGGCGCGTGCATGCCGGGTTCTCCACCGAGTGATACAGCGATTCGCCGTCGTTCGGATCGGCGCCGGCTTCCAGCAGCATCGCGGTGAGCGCCGGATCGCGATTGACGCCGGCGGCGCCATACAGCGCCGACAGCGGCGCCGACTCGTCGGGCTCCGCAAGCGAGGCCGGCGGCGTCCGGTTGCCGATCCGCTGGTTCGGATCGGCGCCCGCGTCGAGCAGATAGCGCGCGCACGTACGCAGCCGGGCCGCGAATTCGGGAAGCTGGCCGAGCCGCGAATGCGTGACGGCGACGAGCGGCGGCAACTTCAGCGCACCGCCGGCGCGCGCGATCCAGCCGGGATCGGCGGCCAGCGCCGCCTTCACCGCGTCGAGATCGCCCGACGCGCACGCGATCGCCGGGTCCGCCGATACGAGATCGGGACGATCGCGCAGCAATTGCGCGGCGACGCGCGGCCGGGCCGCGTCGAAGCCGCCGGTCACGTCGGCGCCGTACGCGAGGTCGAGCCAGCGGCGAATCAACGACGACCGCGGTTGCCGCGCGAGCGCATGCGTTTCGACGAACACGCCGAGATCGGCCCATGAAGCAAAACCGTACTCGCGCGCGATGCAGGACTGCGCGTCGTGCAGGCGGAGCCCGAGCGCGAGCGCCTCGTCATGCGTGCGATTCGCGGCCGCCGGCAGGGACTGGACGAAGCGCGCGACGGCCTCGGCGTCGCCCTGCCGGTACAGGCGCAACAATGCCTTGGCCTGCTTTTTCAGATGATCGGGATGGGCGTTGGAAGGCAGCTTTTTCATGCGGATCCTCGTGCGTGGATGGCCGAAGGTCCGCAATACCGCCAGCACAAAGGATGGGGGAAGACTGGATTTGCCGCGACAGGTGGGTTGAACCCTTTCCGCGGACCCGGAAGCGACCTGCATCGCTGGCCGGTATCGTAGGCGACGGCCGCCGGCGTCGTCAATCGTGCGGCGCGGCGGCGCTCAGCCCGCGAGTTTCTTCGTCAGGAAAATGCGGCTGTGCCCGACCGGGTAATCGTGGAGCTCGCCGAAGCGGACATAGCCGCGCTTCTCGTAGAACGGCCGCGCCTGGAAGTCGAACGTGTCGAGCCACGCACTGTGGCAACCGCGCGCGACGGCCTCCTGTTCGGCCAGATCCATGATGCGCGTGCCGGCGCCTTGGCCGCGCGCGGCCTCGGGCACCACGAGCAGGTCGACATGCAGCCAGCCGAACGCCGTGCCGCCCCACAGGCCGCCGACCACCGCGCCGGCCTCGTCGGTCACGATCACGGCCAGCGGCCGGGAGTCGACCGGGCCGGCCTGGCTTTCGTTGAAGCGGATGAGCGGCGCGACGATCTGCTTGCGCACCTCCGGGTCGCCTGCATCGGTCACGGCATAGGTCAACGTCATCGGTTGCGTGGGGTCGTGGATGAAAGTGGCCGGAAACCGTGCATGCCGCGCCCGTCAAACGACGTATGCGCCCTTCGCGTGCAGTTCCGCTTCGGTCCGCTCGAGCGCCGCGATCGCATCGCTGCCTTCGAGCGCCAGCAACTGCGCGACCAGCGCCTCGGCCATCGCATGCGCGGCCACCAGCGACGGAAAGAACGACGGGCTGTCGTGCGTGAAGATCAGTTGCGCGTCCGCGTGCAGCGCGATCGGCGACACCGCGCTGTCGGTGATCGCGACGATCCGGCTGCCCTGCGCCTTCGCGGCCTGCGCAACGCGCGTCGCTTCGGCCGAATACGGCGCGAAGCTGACGATCACCGTCACGTTCTGCTTCGCGATCGTGCGCAACTCCATTTCGAGGGAACCGGCGACGCCGTTGAGCAGCGACACGGTCGGACGAAACAGCCGGTAGCCGTAGACGAAACCGAAGGCCACCGGGTAGCACGAGCGAAACCCCGCCACGTGCACGTGCGACGCCTTGCGGATCAGCCTCGCCGCATCCGCGAGCGCGTGCTCGTTCTGCGCGGCGGTCGCCGACAGGTTGTGCTGCTGCGCGGCGAGCAGATCGTGCGCGAGCGACGCCTTCGCGTCGGGCCGCACGAGCGAGCGCGCACGCTGCGTGAGCGGTTCGGGACGCGTGCGCACGCGCGCGACGCACAGGTCGCGCAGCTCGTTCCAGCCGGGGAAGCCGAATTGCTGCGCGAGCCGCACGAGCGACGCAGGCTGCACCTGCGCGCGCTGCGCGACCTTGCGCATCGACGACGTGGCGACTTCGTCGGGATGATCGAGCAGGAAGGCGGCGCCCGCCTGAAATTGCGGGCTCAGCTCGGAAAATTGCGCCCGGATCCGGGACGCGAGTTCGTCGAAATTGGCGGCCATCTTGGTGGGAACGGAAACCGGTCGCCCATGGTATCACCGGCCCCGCGCCCACCGTCAGCGCAGCACTTCGACGTGATCGGCGTCGACCTTCACGCGGCCCGACCATTTGCGCTCGAATTCGCCGGTCAGCTTCACTTCGTGCTTGTCGCTGACGGGCTGGCCCGCGGCCCACAGCTTGGGGTCGATCTCGACGCGGATCGTGCCGGTCGCGTCGGCGAACTCGTAATCCTCGCCGCCGACGTGCTTGACGATGCGCCCCTGCAACTGCACGTGCTGGTCGTCGCGGCCGTTGGCGAGCAGCTCCTTCACGGTCGTCGTGGTCAGCGCGGACGGCCCCGTGTATTGCGCGTAGACGGCGGCAGGCAGCGCGACGAGCGCGACCGCCAGGATTCTGGCCAGGTGTTTCATGATCTCGGTCCTCTTCTTCGATGTGGCGCCGCGCTCCGTTGAACGCGACGGCGCCAGCTTACGGACCGTAAGATTAAGCAAACCTGAAGGGCATGCCGGAGCGACACGGTGCCGCATTGGACCAGTACGAACGCGGGCCGTGCACGGCGCGTATTTAAGCTCGGCCTAAGACGCGTGCGCTTATCATGAGAACCCCGGGCGCCGCGGCGCCCCCGTCGGAGAGACACGAATCCATGCGCGTACTGCTCGTCGAGGACGATCCGCTGATCGGCAGCGGGCTCGAACAGGGCCTCAAACAGGAAGGCTTCGCGGTCGACTGGGTGAAGGACGGCGACGCCGCGTCGCTCGCGTTGCGTGCGACCGGCTACGGGCTGCTGCTGCTCGATCTCGGGCTGCCGAACCGCGACGGCCTGTCGGTGCTCGCCGCGCTGCGCCGCCGCGACGAAAACCTGCCCGCGATCATCATCACCGCGCGCGACGGCGTGCCCGACCGCATCGCAGGCCTCGACAGCGGCGCGGACGACTATCTCGTCAAGCCGTTCGCGCTCGACGAGCTGCTCGCCCGCATTCGCGCGGTCAGCCGCCGCCATGCAGGCCGCGCGCAGACGACGCTCGCGATCGGCCCGCTGCGGCTCGATCCCGTCAAGCACCTCGTCTGGCTCGACGACGACGAAGTGCCGCTGTCGCCGAAGGAATTCGTGCTGCTGCACGAGCTGATGCGCGAACCGGGCGCGGTGATTTCGCGCGAACAGTTCGAGGAACGGCTGTACAGCTGGGGCGAGGAAATCGAGAGCAACGCGGTGCAGGTGCATATCCACAACCTGCGCAAGAAACTCGGCCACGACATGATCCGCACGGTGCGCGGCGTCGGCTACCGGATCGGTGACGGCACGTGACGCGCCTGCAACGCGCGGTCGCGGGCTGGCGCAACGCGTCGTTGCGGCGACGCCTGCTGACGTGGCTACTGCCGGCCGCGTGCGTGATCGGCCTGGTCGCGAGCGCCGGCACCTACTGGGGCGCGCTGCGCGAACTCGACGATCTGCTCGACGACCAGATGCGCAGCATGTCGAAACAGATCGTCGTCGGCCCGAACGGCGAGCTGTCGTTCAGCAACCACGCCAAGGGCAAGCACGGCTTCGAAGCGAGCGACCCCGATGCGGTGCTGTTGCAGGTATGGCGCAACGGCGCGCTCGTGTATTCGACCGACCGCGACTCGAAGCTGCCACCGCCCGCGCAGCAAGGCATCGCGAGCGTCGACGTCGGCGGCCAGCCGTGGCGCACCTATGTGACCGAGCGCGGCGGCACGACGATCCGGCTCGCGCAGGCGCGGCATGCGCGCTGGGAGGCGATCGCAGGCATCGCCGTCCACCTGCTGTGGCCCGTGTTCTCGATGCTGCCGCTGCTCGCGCTCGGCCTGTGGTTCGGCATCGGCGCGGGGTTGCGGCCGTTGCGGGCAATCGCGTCCGGCCTGAAGCGCAGGAATGCGAACAACCTCGAGCCGGTCGACGTCGCATCGATGCCGAACGAGGTCCGCCCGCTTGCCGAGGCCATCAACGACCTGCTCGCCCGCCTCGACCGCTCGTTCACGTTGCAGCGGCACTTCATCGCCGATGCCGCGCACGAGCTGCGCACGCCGATCATGGGGCTGTCGATCCAGTCGCAATTGCTGCAACGTGCGGCGACTGCCGAGGAACGCGAGCACATCCTCGCGCAGATCCATGCGGGCACGACGCGCCTCGGCCACCTCGCCGAACAGTTGCTGACGCTCGCACGCCTCGAGCCCGACGCGCAGGCGGCCGCCGGCGCGTCGGCGCCGGTCGATCTCGCCGCGCTGTGCCGCTCGGTGGTGTCGGACCGCGCGCGCGTCGCCGACGCGCACCGGATCGATCTCGGTGCGATCGTCGGTGCGCCCGTGACGACGGCGGGCAACGCCGACACGTTGCGCGTGCTGCTGAACAATCTCGTCGACAACGCGATCCGCTATGCGGGCGAAGGCGCGCGCGTCGACGTGTCGGCGCGCATGGACGGCGCGACACCCGTACTCGAAGTCGCCGACGACGGCCCCGGCATCCCGGAGGCCGAACGCGCGGACGTGTGGGAACGCTTCTATCGCGGCGAAGGCGCGCAAGCCGCCACGTCGTCGGGCAGCGGGCTCGGGTTGTCGATCGTCAAGCGGATCGCCGAACAGCATCGCGCGACCGTCGCGCTCGGGACCACGCGCGGCGGGCGCGGGCTGACCGTCACGGTGCGCTTCCCGCAGCCGAGCTGATACGCGGGCGGCTTGTCCACAGATTATGTTGGCAAGCGTGTGGACAACCGTCCAGCAACGGCAACAAGCCATTGATCGGAAAGGGTTTGTCGTGCGTGCGCGGCAAATGCGCCGGACCGGGGCAAGCGCGCGCCCGCGTTGGTTCTCGTCGCCGTCTGGCAAGCCGACGCGGAATTCATGAAGCGTCAGCCGGGATTCATCTCGACGCAGCTTCATCGCGCGCTCGGCGACAGCCCGATCTACCTGAACTACGCGGTCCGGGATTCGACGCGAAGCCGTCGGCCTGTCCGTCGTCCGCCGTCTCCAGCCCGCACCTGTTCCAGAAGGTCGGCGTGGCCGGTATCTGCACGGCGTGAGCCGGCGTGCGAAGCGTGGCAGCGCGTGGCATCGGCCGAATCGCGAATGCGGACTTCTCCACAGAAAATGTTGGCAAGCTTGTGGATATCCTGCGCACCGCGGCGCTAAACCCTTGATCCGATGGACTTTGGCACGCGTGATGCAGACAAGGCCCGGACAATGGCCATCGCCTTCACCGCTTCGCCGCACATCGCATCACGATGCCACGACGATGTACGTCAGATGGGCGTCGTAACCACTGCACGCATACCGGACCGGCGCTGCGCCACTTACCCACAAATTTTGTTGGCAAGCTTGTGGATATCCTGCGCAAGCCTGCGCTAACCCGTTGATCGGCCTGCGATTCGTGCCGCGCGTCACGGTTTCGGCAATGCGCGGCATCGGCATGCGCGAACACGGACGATCGGGCGCCCGCGCAGCGCCCTGCCGATGCCTTGACGCCCGTGCCCGCAGCGCATCAAGATCACGCAAGCCGCACGCGGGCCGCGCATCGTCGGCCATGCGTGTGGCCGCCCCGGGCCGGCCGTGCCGCCGGCACCGTATCGCGACACCTCACTCCGAGGAAGACCATGGAACACTTCACCGCGTGGCAATGGCTCGTCTCGCTCGTGCTCGTCGCCATCGTCGTCTATCCGTACGTCCGCATCGTGCGGCGCACCGGGCATTCGGGCTGGTGGATCCTGACGATGTTCGTCCCGGTGCTGAACTTCATCATGTTGTGGGTGTTCGCGTTCGCGCGCTGGCCCGCCGTCGACGATCGGCAGCCCTGAGCGTTGCGGTCGCGGCCGCGCGCGAGCTTGTCCACAGATTGTGTTGGCAAGCATGTGGATAGCCCGCGCATACCGCGATCAAGCACTTGATCCGAAAGACTTTGTCCGCGCCGCCTCGAAAACGGCACGACGACACCCGATCGCTCGTTGCAGGCCGCGCCGGCACGTGACGCGCCGGCTGCCGTGCTTGTCCACAGATTGTGTTGGCAAGCGTGTGGATAGCCTGCGCATACCGCGATCAAGCGCTTGATCCGAAAGACTTTGTTCGCGCCGCCTCAAATACGGCACGACGGCGCGCGTCGCGCCGGACGCCGCGGCGCGCGGGCTTGTCCACAATTTTTGTTGGCAAGCATGTGGATATCCTGAGCATGCGCGACCTAAGTCGTTGATCCCACAACGTTTGATCGTGCGGGTCACGACTGCGGCACGGCGCGCCCGCGGCGCTCGCCACGCGCCGTGCCGCGCCGCTCAACCGAACGTCCGCGCGACGATGCGCGCGACCGACGCGATCACGTCGTCCTTCGCCCGTGCGTCGGCTCGCGTCTGCGTGTAGTACACGACCAGCACGATCGGTGCGCGCGACGTCGGCCAGATGACGCCCGCGTCGTTGGTCGTTCCGTAATCGCCGGTACCGGTCTTGTCGCCGACCGTCCATCCGGCGGGCACGCCCGCGCGAATTCGCTTGTCGCCGACCTTGTTGCCACGCAGCCACGCGACGAGCTGCGCACGCTGCGCCGCTGGCAGTGCGTCGCCGAGCGTCAGCACGCGCATGCTGGCGGCCATCGCGGCGGGCGTCGTCGTGTCGCGCGGGTCGCCCGGCAGCGCGGTATTCAGTTCGGTCTCCCATCGATCGAGACGGAACATGTCGTCGCCGATCGAACGCGCGTAGGCCGTTACCGCCGACGGTCCGCCGATCAGCTTCATCAGCAGGTTCGCGGCCGAGTTGTCGCTGTACTGGATCGCGGCCTCGCACAGCGCGGCGACCGTCATGCCCGCGCCGACATGCTTCTCCGACACCGGCGAATAATTGACGAGATCGGCCTTGGTATACGTCACGCGCTGTTGCAGCAGGCCCGGCCGCTCGACGCTCTGCGCGAGCACCGCCGCACTCAGCATCGCCTTGAACGTACTGCAGAACGGAAAGCGCTCGCCCGCGCGATGCTCGATGACGCGGCCGCTCGCCGTGTCGATCGCGCACACGCCGAGACGGCCGCCCGCGTCGCGCTCGAGATCGGCGAGCATCGTCGCCGCCGCGACGGGCGCAATGGCGTCCGCGGCCGCCGCCGCTGCCGCCGCGGCCGGGTCGGGCGCCGCAGCCTGCCGCGACGCGCACGCGGTGACGGTGAGAACGAGCGGCGCCGTCGCGGCTGCCAGCAACAGGGTTCGACGTTTCGATGAGTGGGTCATGTCGGTTGTCTCGTGGTGGAATGGCGGCGAAACGGTGTGGCGTGTCGAAATCGGCCGGCCGCCGAGACAGCACTATCGAGACTTTACGGTTACCCGACAAGCAACGATAATTGAGCGCTGACAAAAGAAATTCTTATGACCAAACTCCGCCCTCATCTCCCGCTCAATGCGTTGCGCGCGTTCGAATCGTCGGCGCGCCACCTGAACTTCACGCGCGCCGGCCTCGAGCTGAGCGTGACCCAGGCCGCGGTCAGCCAGCAGGTGCGCTCGCTGGAGGAGCGGCTCGGTTGCACGTTGTTCACGCGATTGCCGCGCGGCCTCGGGCTGACCGACGAGGGGCGCGCATTGCTGCCGGTGCTGAGCGACGCGTTCAGCCGCATCGAGACTGTGCTCAAGCAGTTCGACGGCGGGCGCTTCCACGAGGTGCTGACGCTCGGCGTCGTCGGCACCTTTGCCCTAGGCTGGCTAATGCCGCGACTGAAGCAGTTCGGCGACACGCACCCGTTCGTCGAGCTGCGGCTGCGGACCAACAACAACGTCGTCGACCTCGCCGCCGAGGGCCTCGATTTCGCGATCCGCTTCGGCGTCGGCAATTGGCCGGCGACGCGCAACGAGCAACTGCTCGATGCGCCGCTCACCGCGCTGTGCACGCCGGACATTGCGCGGCGTCTCGCGCAGCCGGCCGACCTCGCGAACGAAACGCTGCTGCGCTCGTACCGCACCGACGAATGGCTCGGCTGGTTCGACGCCGCACAGCTCGAGCCGTGGGCCGTCAACGGGCCGGTGTTCGATTCGTCCCGGCTGATGGTCGAGGCCGCGATACAAGGTGCGGGCGTCGCGCTCGCGCCCGCCTGCATGTTCGCGCGCGAACTGCAGCTCGGCCAGCTCGCGCGGCCGTTCGACATCGACGTGCGCGCGGGCGGCTACTGGCTCACGTCGCTGAAGTCGAAACCGCTGACGCCCGCGATGACGCTCTTTCGCGACTGGATCGTGGCGGAAGCGGCCGGCGCGGCGCCCATCGAATAAAGCGGCCGCGCTTGTCCACAGAATGTGTTGGCAAGGATGTGGATATCCTGGGTATCCGGGGCCTAAGCCTTTGATCGCGCACGCATTCGTGCGCCGATGCGCGGCGCGGGCAGCCTTTGCGCACGGGCTTCGCGCACCCGTCGCATTCCGGCCGGATCCTCAACGCCTGCGACGCAATCGATTGCGAGTTGTCCACAGATTTTGTTGGCAAGCCTGTGGATATCCGCCCGATCGGGCGCGTAACATCTTGATACAGAAGGGGATTCAGTTCACGGACCTTGGCCGGTCAATGGTGTGGCACCGCAACGATTGTCGAACCGCACGCCGCGCACGCGTGGCGCACCCGGCCGATGGCCGGGCGGTTCTCCACAGATTGTGTTGGCAAGCTTGTGGATATCCTGCGTATCGGGCACCTAACTGATTGAGCGCACGGGGTTTTGTGCTGCGTCTGCCGAATCGGGCAGCGCCAGCCCCGCGCCGCCCGTGCGTCAATGGCGGTCGAGACCGCCGCGCAATTCGCTCGCCTTGTCGCGCAGCGCTTCGTAGCCCGAACGCGCATGCTCGGGCAGGTCGGGATCGCCGATCAGTGCGCCGAGCGTTTCGATCAGGCTGAACAGGATGCCCTTCGCCGCGCCGACCGCGATGCTCTGCGATTCGATCGACTTGTGCAGGTGGTCGACCGCCGCTTCCAGATTCTCGAGCTTGTGCTCGCCGTCGTCGGGCCGATTGTCGGTCGTCATCGTCTACCTCCGCCATCGTTCAAGGGTCACGTCACGATTCTATGCCGCTGCGCGCGAACGTGGCGCGACATCGCGCAACGTTCGCGCGGCACGCCGCTACAGCACCGCGACCACCTTCACGCGGCCCGGCTGCTCGGCTGCGGCGACGACCTGGCCGTCGACGCGGCGGAACGTCAGCGACACGGTTTCGTCGCCGACGCGCAGCGCATCGATCCGCAGCCAGTCGACGCCTTCCGGCAATGCCGGACGCTCGACGCGCACCTCGTGGCGCGACGCGTCGATGCTCACGCCGAGGCACGCCTGCAGCATCATGAACGGCGCGCCGGCCGCCCACGCCTGCGGCAGGCAGGCCACCGGGTACGCGGTCGGCGGTTCGCCGCGCCGGCGCGGGAATCCGCAGAACAGCTCCGGCAAGCGCATCTCGAAGCTCACCGCCGCCTCGAACAGCGCGCGCAGCAGATTCACCGCCGCCGTCTTGTCGCCGTAGCGCGCGAGGCCGCGCGCGATGAGCGCATTGTCGTGCGGCCACACCGAGCCGTTGTGATAGGCCATCGGGTTGAAACGCGGCTGTCCGGCCGCGAGCGTGCGGATGCCCCACCCCGTCTGGAACAGCGCCGAGCCGAGCACGCCGGCGACCGCCGCGCCGCGCTCGGCGTCGGGCAGCCCGAACGCAAGCAGGTGGCCCGCGTTCGACGCGAACACGCGGCACAGGTCGCCATGGCCGTCGAGCGCGATCCCGTAGAAATTGCCTTCCGGCATCCAGAACAGCGCGTCGACCTGCTCGCGCAGCGTCTTCGCGCGCAACGCGTAGCGCGTCGCGTCGGCCGCATGGCCGCGCCGGTGCGAGCACGCCGACATCGCGTCGAGCGCCGCGCATGCATAGGCCTGCACTTCGACGAGCGCGATCGGCCCGTCCGGGAAACGGCCGTCCGCGTGGAACACCGAATCGTGGCTGTCCTTCCAGCCCTGGTTCGCGAGGCCGCGCTCCGACGTGCGCTGATAATCGAGCAGTCCGTACGGATTGCGGTCGCACTTGTCGATCACCCATTGCGCGGCGCGCTCGAGCGCGGGCCACAGCTCGTCGATCAGCGCATCGTCGCCGGTGCGCTCGACATAGGCGCCCGCGAGCACGATGAACAGCGGAGTCGTATCGACGCCGCCGTAGTACAGCGCGAACGGCACCTCGCCCGTCGCGGCCATCTCGCTGCGGCGGAACTCGTGCATGATCTTGCCGGGCTCCGCGTCGCGGAACGCGGAGGTCTCGCGCGCCTGATGCTCGGCGAGAAAACGCAGCACGCCGCGCGCGAGCGACGGCTGCAGCCACAGCATCTGCAGCGACGTGATGATCGCGTCGCGACCGAACGGCGTCGAGAACCACGGGATGCCCGCATACGGGTACGGCCCCGTGTCGAGCTGCGTGGTGAGCAGCCCGAGATCCGCGAGCGAACGATCGAGCCATGCGTCGAACAGCGGATTGCCGGTGTTCACGCGCGCCATCGACTCGCGCCGCGCCCGCATCTCGCGATGCACGCCGACAAGCGCGGTGCGCAGCGCGACGCGGCCGCATCCGGGCCCTTCGCCCTGCGCGGGGCCGAGCGTCGCGTCGACGGTCAGGTAGATCGACACGCACGCCTGCGCGGCGATCGTCAGCGTGTAGTCGGCGCGATCGACCGACAGCGCGTCGGGCGCCGGCGAGAAATGCACGGTCACGTTGCGCTCCACGCGGTCGAGGCCGTCGTAGCGCAGCCGCACCGCGCCGGCGTCGACGCGCGGCGCACCCACCGTGCCGCGCTTCGGCCGCTGCGTGCCGCGCACTTCGAACATGTCCTTGAAATCGGCCGCGAACGACAGCGACAGCGGCACCTCGGCTTCGCTCGCGCCGTAGTTCGTCAGCGTCAGCGCTTCGTACAGCACGTCGCCCGCGAGCACGCGCATCCGCTCGATGTGGATCACGCCCTCGGGTGTCTCGTGGCCGCCGAGCGGCGGCAGCGGGCGGTTCGTCAGGTGCGCGGTGAACGACGCATTGTCGGCGCTCGTCGCGCCCGACAGCAGCGACGGCGCACGGCCGCCGAACGTCAGGCGCCAGGTCGACAGCACGCGCATGTCGTCGACGAACAGGCCGTCGTCATGCCCGCCGATGTCGCCGAGCGCGTCGCTGACCACGAACGCGTCGCCGGATTTCAGCACGTACTGGTTGTTGCGCGCGATCGCCTGCGGATCGGCTTCGGGCGCGATGAAAGCGGGACCCGACGCGGTGGTCGGGGCAATCGGCGCGACTTGCGGCGCCTGCGTCGTCGTGGCTTCGGCGTGATTCGGCATCGATGCTCCTGTGTCGAGGCGCAACGCGCGGCGCGCGTCGCGTGTTTCGCACAGGATAGGCCAGAACGGCGCACGTGCGCAGCGCCGAAACGGCCGCGACGGGATACGACGAAGCACCGTCGCATGGCGTCGCGTACAGGCACGTCGATTGCCGGTCGGAATGGCCGCAGGATCTTGCCGAGGATCGCGTTGTCGCGCACGCCAGTGTCATACCGGCCGCTGTAACGCGAGGCCGAGCGTCAGGCGCTGCGTGACGTTCGCGACGATGTCGGCTTCGAGCACCGCGCCGTCGCGAGCAATCGGCACGCCCGACAGACGGAACGACGTGCCGCCGTCCGCGAACGTGAATGCCGACGACGGCCGCACGGTGCCGAACGCATGCCGTCAGCCGACCGTGCCGCGTGCGGTGAACGTGCCGCTCGCGATCGCGCCGAGCGGCGACGCCGCACGCAGGCGGCGCGTCGAGACGCCGACGCGGGTCGCCTCGCCGCCGGCGCGCAGCACCCGCGCCCGTCCGTGCAACGGACGATGCCGGCCACGCGGGCCGGCAACAGGGAGATCGAAAGAATGTGAAGCCTGCACTGCGGCGCCCGACCGGCACCGCCCCGGCTCAATCGACCGGGCACATCGCGAGCCGCCCCATCGCCTCGCCGGCGCCGCGCACCGCACAGGTGGCCGGCTCGTCGGCGATCCGCGCGACCAGCCCGGTCTCGTCGTACAGCAGGCGTTCGAGCCCGGCGAGCAGCGCGCCGCCGCCGGTGAGCACCACGCCGCGATTCGCGATATCGGTCACGAGTTCGGCCGGCGCGTTTTCCAGCACCGACTTCACCGCGCCGATCACCTGCTTGAGCGGCGCGGCCAGCGCGTCCGCGACGTCGTGATTGGACAGCTCGACCGAACGCGGCAGGCCGTCGCCGATGCCGCGGCCGACGGCGCGGGTCGACGTGCGCGGCACCGCGCTGGTGGCCGAGCCGATCGTCTTCTTCACGTGCTCCGCCGTCTGCTCGCCGAGCAGCACGCCATACAGGTTGCGGACATGGTTGACGATCGCCGCGTCGAACTGGTTGCCGCCGACGCGAATCGCCTCGCGGTACACGATGCCGCCGAGCGCGATGACGGCGACTTCGGTCGTCCCGCCGCCGATGTCGATGACCATCGAGCCGACCGCCTCGGTCACCGGCAAACCCGCGCCGAGCCCGGCCGCGAGCGATTCCTCGATCAGTTCGACCTCCGATACGCCGGCCGCGAACGCGGCCTCGCGGATCGCGCGGCGCTCGACGGCCGTCGCGTCGGACGGCACGCACAACGTGACCTCGACGCGGCGGCCGAAGCGCGAGCGCGTGCGCGACATGTCGATGAAGCTGCGAATCATCTGTTCGGCCGCGTGCGCGTCCGCGATCACGCCGTGCCGCATGGGCCGCACGGATTCGAGATGCCCCGGTTCGCGGCCGAGCAACGCCTTCGCGAGCTCGCCGACGGCCTCGAGCGTCGGCCGCGCGTCGGTTGCGCCGCCCTTGCGGAAGCAGACGACCGACGGCTGGTTCAGCACCACGCCGCGTTCGTGCGTATAGATCCGCGTACTTGCCGTTCCCAGGTCGATCGCAACGGGTTGCGCAAACAACTTTCCGAACAGCGGAGTCGACATATTTCAAACCTTTGTGAGGGAACGGGCCGGGACAGCCGCGCCGCACGTTTTGCCGCGCGTCCATGCCGTCCCATCACGAGCTTAGCGGCAAATCGTTCCGATACTTTAGGCAATTCCCATGATTTTTTCGCGACGAAATTGCCGAATGTGGCGTTTCGGGTACGTCCGGCTACGCAACGGCCTCTCGCGTCGGGCCTGTAAAACACGGTAATCTCTCGGTCTTGCCTGCTCCCGGCAGGCCTCAGACGCACGATCACGCCAGGTATGTTCGCCATGACAGCGACCGTTTTCTTCCGCTGGGCGCCGGTGCGCCCGCTCTGCACGACGCTCGTTGCCTTCTGGTGCTGCACGGTCGCCGCGCAACCGCTGCCGGCCACCGAAGCCGCCGCTGCCCAGACCGTTGCCGCTGCCGCCGACGCGCCGGCTGCCGCCGCACCTGCCGCACCCGCCGCGTCGGCGCACAGCTGCACGGCCGACGGCGGCCCGGCCGGCCGGCCGTCGATCGGCCTCGTGCTGTCCGGCGGCGGCGCGCGCGGCTACGCACACCTCGGTGTCCTGAAAGTGCTGGCGGACAACCGGATTCCGATCGACTGCATCGCGGGCACCAGCATGGGCGCCGTGGTCGGCGGCCTGTATGCGAGCGGGATGGCGGCCGACGAGATGCAGAAGCGGCTGTCGGAGGTCAATCTGGCGGATATCGCGTTCGACGTGACGGACCGCGCGGACCTGCCGCAAACCAGCCGGGAAGACGAACGCCTGTACATCAACGGGCTGACGCTCGGCTTCGGCAAGAAAGGCGTCAAGGCGCCGGTCGGGCTCGTACAGGGCAACCGGCTGCAGGCGCTGCTCGCGGACTGGACGGCCGCCGTGCCGACCAACCAGCCGTTCGACCACCTGCCGATCCCGTACCGCGCGGTCGCGACCGACCTGCAGACGGGCCAGATGGTCGTGCTCGACCACGGCTCGCTGCCGCTCGCGATTCGCGCGAGCATGGCGATGCCGGGCCTGTTCGCGCCGGCCGAGATCAACGGGCGCGCGCTGGTGGACGGCGGGCTCGTCAGCAACCTGCCCGTCGACACCGCGCGCCAGATGGGCGCGAACATCGTGATCGCCGTCGACATCGGCTCGCAACTGCGCCCGCTCGACGCGCTCGCGTCGCCTGCCGACGTGATGCAGCAGATGGTCGGCATCCTGATCCGCCAGAACGTGACCGCGCAGCGCAAGCAGCTCGACGCGCACGACGTGCTGCTCACGCCGGACCTCGGCTCGCTCGCGTTCACCGATTTCCAGAACGCGAAGCAGGCGATTGCCGCCGGCGAGGCCGCCGCGACCGCGGCGCTGCCGAAACTGCGGCGTTTCGCGCTCACGCCGGAACAGTACGCGGCTTACCGGTCCGCGCACGCGCAGCCGCTCCCGCCGCCGATCCGGATCACGCGCATCGACATCAAGACGAGCGGCGGCGTGCCGAAGCGCGTCGTCAGCAACGCGCTGCACGTGAAACCCGGCGACATCTACGATCCGAAGACCGTCAGCCAGGATCTGCTCGGGCTCACGACCGGCGGCAACTTCGAGAGCGTCACGCAGCAGATCGTGAGCCGCGGCGACGACAACGTGCTCGAGATCAACGCGCGCGAGAAGTACTGGGGGCCCAACTTCCTGCTGTTCGGGCTCGGCATGTCGAGCAGTTCGACCGACGAAGGCGGCTTCCGCCTGCACGTCGGCTACCGGCGGCCGTGGCTCACCGAATCGGGGCTCGAATTCCGCGCGGACACGACGATCGGCAGCGACCTGCAGTCGGCACGCGTCGAATTGCGCCAGCCGCTGTCGACCGCGTACGGCGTGTATCTGTCGCCGTACGCCGAATACCAGCGTCGCTATGCGAACCTGTACGACAACTCCGGCGACGTGAAGATCACGCAGTACCTGATGCAGACGGCACGCGCGGGAATCGATCTGGGCCTGCCGATCGCGCGGCTCGGCGATTTCCGGATCGGCGTCGGTTACGTGACCGGGCACGGCTCGCCGACCTACAACGTGCCGTTCGACGACGGCAGCGGCCAGACGCTGCTGTGGCCGAGCTTCACGTCCCAGGCGCTGGTCGCGCGGGCGCGGCTCGTGATCGATCAGCTCGACGATCCGATGTTCCCGCGCAAGGGCTATTTCGGCGAACTGCGGGTCGACCGCTCGCTCGTGTCGCGCAACGGCGGCTCGGCGCAGGAATTCGACGACGGGATCAACAACGCGCCCTATACCGAGATCTACGGCAAGGCGATGATTGCGCAGCAGTTCGGCCGACACAGCGTCAGCGCGACGATCGAAGGCGGCAAGAGCATCGGCGGCACCAACCTGATCAACGCGTTCAACTTCACGCTCGGCGGCTTCCAGCATCTGTCCGCCTATGCGGCCGATCAGCTGAACGGCAACGAGCTGGCGTACGGGCAGATCACGTACATGAACCAGTTGATGACGTTCAATGCATCGCCGATCAAGGCGCTGTCGGTGGGCGCCAGCGCGGAAGTCGGCAACGTCTGGTCCAGCGGCCAGCAGATCGGCGGCGGCTCGCTCAAGCAGAGCTACACGTTCTTCACGAGCCTGTCGACCGCGTTCGGGCCCGTCTACATCGGCGTCGCGCTCGCGCCCGGCGGCCGACGCAACTTCTACCTGCAACTCGGCCGCACCTACTGAGCATGCGCGGATGCCGCTTCGGCGGCGTCCGTGGCGCGCGTGCGCCCGCCGGCAGCCTGCGTCTTCGCGATTGCCGTCGATCGGCCCGCGCGCAGCGTGGCGCTAGACCGGCCAGCTGATCTCGAACCGCGCGCCGCCGAGCTCGACCGGATCGACGACCGCGATCCGACCGTTGTGCGCGTGGAGCACCTGTCGCGTGATCGACAGGCCGAGCCCGTAGCCGCCGGTGCGACGGTCGAGGCGCACGAACGCGTCGAAGATCCGTTCGCGCTCGCTCTCGGGCACGCCGGGGCCGTCGTCCTCGACGAAGATCCCGATGTTGCCGTGCAAGAGCGAGATCCCGACGACGATCCGCGATTTCGCGTACTTGCTCGCGTTGCGCAACAGGTTGCGCATCGCATACGACATCAGCCGCCGATCCATCTTCACGCGCAGATCCGGCCCGATCGCGATGCGCGACTCGATCGTGCGATCCGGATACAGCAGTTGCGCGTCGTTCACCTGGTGCTCGAACCACGCGACCGGCGCGGTCATCTCGAGGTTCGACTGCAACGAGCTGTATTCGAGCCGGGCATACGTGAGGCTCATGTCGATCAGCTCCTCGAGCTCGGTCACGTCCTGCGCGATGCTCTCGAGCGCGCCCTGGTATTCGGCCGCCGAACCCGGTTCGCGCAGCATTTCGAGCGCGAAGCGCACGCGCGCGAGCGGCGTGCGCAGTTCATGCGAGATCCCGTTCGTCAGATCGCGCTGCGCGGCGATCAGCCGTTCCATGCGCATCGCGAGCGCATTCAGCGTGCGCGCGAGCGGGCCGATGATCACGCTGTGCGATTCGCGCGCGCGGGTGTTGAAGCGCCCGCCGGTGAAGTCGATCGCGCGCTCGCGCACCATCACCAGATCCGACCACACCGGCCGCATCCACCGGTACGCGGCAAGCGCGGGCGCCGTGAACACGAACGCCAGCACGATCCAGATGTCGCCCGGCAGCGAGTCGAACGCATGCCACACGACCTGCGGCGACAATTCGACGGACAACGCGAGCGCGGGCACCAGCGCGGTCAGCAAGACGAGGCCGAGCAGATGCACGTAGGTGCGCACGTACAGGCGCGACCAGCTCGGAATGCGGTCGGCGCGCGTGTCGGTCCACGCGCGACGGAAATGCAGCCAGCGCCATTTGACGTAGCGCAGCGTCGGCAGCGGCGGTGCATCGGGGCGAGAACGGGTTCGTCGGATCATCGCGGCTCCCGGCCGGCGGGCGGAATGCCCGCGCGGAACGTGACGGCGTCGCACGACGGCGGCGTCATTCCCACGCGTGCTTGCTGAATTGATAACCCTTGCTGCGGATCGTCTTGATCCGCTGCGGGTTGCTCGCGTCGTCGCGCAGCTTGCGGCGCAGCTTCGAGATGCGCCCGTCGATCGTGCGGTCGAGACCGTCGAATTCGACGCCGCGCAGCTGCAGCATCAGATCGTCGCGGCTGACGACTTCGCCCGCATGACACACGAGCGCCCACAGCAGGTCGAATTCGGCCGACGTCAGGTCGGGCGTGCTGCCGTCGGGCAGCACGACGGTGCGGTCGGTGCGGTCGATCGAGAACTTGCCGAACGCGTAGCGCTCCGGTTGCGGCGCGGTGCTCTCGGCCGCGCGCACGGGCGCGCGGCGCAGTTGCGCCTTGATCCGCGCGAGCAGGATGCGCGGCTCCACCGGCTTGTGCACGTAGTCGTCCGCGCCGAATTCGAGGCCGAGCAGCTCGTCGAACGGCTCGTCGCGCGCCGTCACCATGATGATCACGCCGTCGTACTGCTTGCGCGCCTCACGGCAGATTTCGAAGCCGTCCTTGCCCGGCAGGTTCACGTCGAGGATGACGAGATCGGGACGAATGGACAGGATCGCCGGCACCGCGGCGTCACCATGCAGCACAGTATCGACTTCGTAGTCGTTCTTGCGCAGGTAGCCGGCGATCAGCGTGGACAGGCGGGTGTCGTCTTCGACGAGCAGGATGCGAAAAGACATGGGCGGCGTTCGGATCATCGGAGAAGCCGCGGCGGCGGCGCCGGCCGGTGCCGGACGCCGGCCAGCGGCCGAAACGTACCGCATGATACTGCGCCCGCCGCTCGCCTGTTTGCCGGTCTTGAAAATAAGGGCGCGATTTCGGCCGCGCTTGACGAATCGGCGCCGGGACGGTTCCATACGGGCTCGCCGGAATCCGGCCTGCCTCTACCCTGCCTGACGCGATGAATTACCAGACGATCCTCGAACGCATCCACGCCGAACTCGCCCCCTGGATTGGCCGGGGACGGGTGGCCGACTACATTCCCGAACTCGCGAAAGTGCCCGCCGACAAGTTCGGGATGGCCGTCGTGACGCTCGACGGAAACGTTTACACCGTCGGCGATGCGCACGAGCGCTTCTCGATCCAGAGCATCTCGAAGCTGTTCGCGTGCACGCTCGCGTTCCAGTTGCTGGGCGACGCGCTGTGGGAACGGGTCGGCCGCGAGCCGTCCGGCACCGCATTCAATTCGCTGGTCCAGCTCGAAAGCGAGCGCGGCAAGCCGCGCAACCCGTTCATCAACGCGGGCGCACTGGTCGTCACCGACGTGCTGTGCCGCCGCTTCGTGAAGGCCGAGACGGCGCTCGTCGAATTCGTGCGGCGGCTGATCGGCGCGAACGACATCGACTACGACTCGCGCGTCGCAACATCGGAGTTGCAGCACGCGGAGCGCAACCGCGCGATGGCGCATTTCATGGCGAGCTTCGGCAACATGCAGATGCCGCCCGACACGGTGATCGACGCGTATTGCCGCCAGTGCGCGATCACGATGAACTGCGTCGAGCTCGCCAGCGCCGCGCTGTTTCTTGCGAACGGCGGCGTCGCGCCGGCGACCGGCGAGCGGATCGTCGATTCGAGTTCCGCGAAGCGGCTGTCGGCGCTGATGCTGACCTGCGGGACATACGATGCGGCCGGCGATTTCGTGTATCGCGTCGGGCTGCCGGCGAAGAGCGGCGTCGGCGGCGGGATCGTCGCGGTGCTGCCCGGGGAGATGGCGGTGTGCGTGTGGGCGCCGGGGCTGGATGCGAACGGGAATTCGTTGGCGGGGACGCTGGCTTTGGAATGGTTGACGACTTATACGGGCAGGTCGATTTTCTGAGGTGGCGAAATTGAGCGCGTCTTATTTGGCGCAATGGCGGCAGGTAAATATCGGCATATCCTTCCGAAGGCCCATACAAAATTAAAAAATGAAAATATTGCTCATCGCTTCACTAGGAATTTCATTGTTTTCTCAAACACCCGCAGCCTTTGCGGATAATGACAACGGGAAAAAGATATTCCTGGCGAGATGCGCCATGTGCCACGGAGCAGACGCCCGAGGAACGGGACCATTGGCCAATAAAAGCAGTCCGCCTACGCCCGATCTTACGACACCCGCTTTCAAAAAACGGCTTAGTGATTATCCGGGTGTTATCGTTTCATCCATCATACTTCGCCCAAACGGAGATCTGATTCCGAAAACCTTGCGGGAAAATGGCATAAAGCTGCCCCCACATCCATGGACGGTTAAAGATTTTCGCGATCTGAATCAATATATGACTGAATTGATTTCAAAGAAATAGCACGGTGACCCGAGATGGATCGGCCGGGCGATTCATCCATTCGTTGCATCGACGGGCCGAACCCGCACAGTACGGCGGTCGCTCGCCGGGATATCGTGGCTGACAGGTCGTCGGCCGACGCTCACGCGTGAGCGTCAGTCCGGCATCCCGTTATGGTCTCCGAGCGGCCGGGTGGGCCAGTCCACCCATCGGTCCGCGCGGGTCAGTTCGTACGCTTCGTTGAGCGGGTAACGAATGCGGTTGTCGTCGCGAGGACGTTCGCCGATCACCATCAACCTGACTTCATCCTTCGTATTGTTGATGAAGGTGTGACAAATTCCGGTACCTGCCGGAAACGCGACGGAATCGCCCTCGGCAATGGGGTGAAGCACGCCGTCGATCCATACATCGGGCTTGCCTTCGAGCACGTACACAAACTCCTGCTCGGTACTTTCGGCGTGCGGATATGATGTCCGCCGTCCGGGCAGAAGTCTGACATGATGGATCCCGATACGCGTGATGCCGAGTGCGGCCGAAAGCGGCGCATCGAGCGCCATTGGCTCGGTATCGCCGCGATAGGAATGCGCATCCGGTTCTTCGAGTTCAGTCCAGTGCTTGATGAAATCTGGCCGGCTCATCGGGTGTTCTCCTTTAAGAGGAACGTCCATGATAGCGGCTTGCGGAAACGACAAAAATGCGTTCGTGGCGCGGCATTTCGGATGTTGGGCTGCAACCGTCGCGCGTGGCCGTTTTGCCGATCCCGGCCGTTGGCGGCTGCGTGGCGCCCGCATGGTTCATTCCGAAGGAATCACACCCGAACTTATATTTCCGCCGGTCCGGGCACGCTGGTGCCGACGTGACTCGCGACATATACCGCACCACCGTTTTTCCGACATTCCGAAGCGATTACTGGAGAACGCCACGCATGAATCCGGACAACGCATCAGCAATCGCAACCCCTGCCCGCGCGGACGCCGGCAGCAGTTCCTCCTCGCCGATCCCGCCCATCGTGCCATCCAAAACCGCGCTGCTGGTCATGCATTACCAGACCGATATCCTCGGGCTCTTCCCGTCGGTCGCGCCCGAGCTGCTCGCCAATACGCGCCGTCTCTGCGACGCGGCGCGAGCCGCCGGCATCGGCGTCTGGTTCGCGAATCTGCGCTTCCGCCCCGGCTATCCGGAAGTCAGCCCGCGCAACAAGAACGGCCAGGGCATCAAGCAGCTCGGCCTCTTCATCGACGACGCCCCGTGTCCCGAACTGGCCAGGCAGCCCGACGAACCGCTGATCGTCGCCCATCGCGCGAGCGTATTCTTCGGCACCGATCTGCAGGCGCGGCTCGTCGCACAGGGCGTCGATTCGCTGATCATGGTCGGCATCGCATCGACCGGCGTGATGCTGTCGTCGATCGCCCACGCGAGCGACGCCGATTTCGGCCTCTACACGGTCAAGGATTGCTGCTACGACCCGGACCCGATCGTCCACGAGCATCTGTTCGCCACCGCGTTCGAATCGCGCACGACGGTGCTGTCGCTCACGGAGGCGCTGCGGCTGCTGGCGTGACGACGGACTCGTCGCACCGCCGTTCGACACCATGCATCCGACGGCGGGCTTACCGCGCGGCCACGCCGATCCCCGCCAGAATGAGATCGATGCCGGCCAGGAACTGCGCGCGCTCGTCGTGCGCGGCCAGTTGCTCGGCCACCTTCCGCACGAACGGGTACTGCGCCGGTTCGAGCTGCGCCCACCGCTCGGCCACAGTCGCGACGATCGCCTGCTGCCCCGCCTCGCGCGGATGCAGCCGCGCACCGGCCGCGTATTGGCCGGCCAGCCCGAAGATGTAATGCATCAGCGCCGACGCCGCATTGAATTGCGCGGACTCGGGCACACCCAGCGCCTGAAGCTGACCGCCGATGCGCTCCAGGATCCTCGGCACCGCGTGCTGCCACGGCTCCCGGAACAACTGCGCCCCCACCCACGGATGCGCGCCGAACGCGTCGAACAAGCGCAGCGCGACGCGCCGGATCGCGTCCGCCGCATCGCCGTCGCGCTCCGTCGGCACGTCCGTCAGCGCAGCCTCGATCACTTGATCCGCGGCCGCCGCGAGCAGGTCCTGCTTGTCGGCGACATGCCAATAGATCGCACCGCTTCCGGTCGCCAGGTGCGCGGCAAGCGCGCGAAACGTCAGCGCGCCCTCGCCTGAATGGTCGAGTATCCCGATCGCGGCCTCGACGATCCGCTCTTTCGACAGCGCGTCCGCGCGCCGCTCGGTCCGGTTGCTGGTTTTCATGCGCGCTAGCTTGACACATCTGGAACATCGTTCCAATATCCCGCCGATGGAACGACATTCCATTACTTTCCCGGAGGGGTGCTCTGCTGGCGCGTAGGGCCTTCTCGACCACACCGGGCCCACCCTGGCCCGAAACCGAGCCACCGATGAATGAGCCCGTGACCCATGACGTCGCGATCGCCGGAGCCGGCCCTGTCGGCCTGTTTCTCGCGTGCGAATTACGCGTCGCCGGCGCCTCCGTGCTGGTGGTCGAACAGGCGGACGATCCGGAATCCCCGCTGAAGCATCTCCCGTTCGGCATGCGCGGCCTGTCCGCGCCGAACATCGACGCGTTCTACCGTCGCGGCTTGCTCGACGGCATCGCGCTACCGTCCCGTGCAAAGGACACCGCGCACTGGATGCAGCAATCGCGTCGGCCGGCCGGCCATTTCGCCGGCATCCAGTTCTTCCACGACGACGTCGATACGTCGCAGTGGCCATATCACCTGCCCGGCCCGGCCGGCACGCACATGGCGACGGACATGGCGCGGGTCGAATCGGTGCTGACCGCCCGCGCGCACGCAACGGGCGTCGAGATCCGGCGCGGCCTCGCCGTCGAAGGCTTCGATCAGTCGGACGATGGCGTCACGCTGCACGCAGGCGGCGAGACATTCCACGCACGCTGGCTCGTCGGCTGCGACGGCGGGCGCAGCGCGGTCCGCAAGGCCGGCGGCTTCGCGTTCGCCGGCACCGACGCCGAGTTCACCGGCTACTCGATCGAAGCCGAGTTCGCCGATCCGGGCACGCTGCTGCCGGGCCGTCACCACACGGCGGCCGGGATGTACACCTACACGCCGCCCGGAACCGTCGCGCTGGTCGAATTCGACGGCGGCGCATTCCACCGGAGCGGGCCGGTGACGCGCGAGCATGCGCAGGCCGTGCTGCGCCGCGTGTCTGGCACCGGCGTCACGTTGACCGCGCTTCGGCTCGCCGCCACGTGGACCGATCGCGCGTACCAGGCATCGACGTACCGCAACGGCCGCGTGCTGCTCGCGGGCGATGCCGCGCACATCCACTCGCCGCTCGGCGGGCAAGGGCTCAATCTCGGGCTCGGCGACGCGATGAATCTCGGCTGGAAGCTGGCCGCGACGATCCGCGGCGACGCGCCGGACGGGCTGCTCGACAGCTACACGGACGAACGGCATCCGGTAGGCGCGCGCGTGCTCGACTGGTCGCGTGCGCAGGTCGCGCTGATGCGGCCGTCCCCGGGTTCGCGCGCGCTCGCGGCGATCATGCGCGATCTCGTCGACACGCGCGACGGCGCGACGTACTTCGCCGAACGCCTGTGGGGCGTGTCGCTCGCGTACGATCTCGGCGGCGGCCATCCGCTCGTGGGCCACGGCGTTCCCGACTTCGAACTGGCCGACGGCACGCGGCTCGGCGAACACGTCAGGCACGGCAAGGGCGTGCTGCTGGACTTCGATGCGAACCCATCGCTTCGGGCACTGGCAAGCCGATGGCGCGACCGGATCGCGTATCTCGCGAGCGACGCGAAGGACCGGCTCGACTTGCGTGCGGTGCTGGTGCGCCCCGACGGCTTCGTCGCATGGGCCGGCGACGACGATGCGGACGTGGACGCATTCACGCATGCGGCCACGCGGTGGTTCGGCGTGCCGTCCGCGGCGCGTTGAGCACAGCCGCCCGGCGCAGGCAGCGGTGGTGTCTTGCCGACCGACAAACCTGCATGCGCGCCGTCAACGGCACGCGCGACATGCTCGAAGCCCATACCGCCCGTCCCGCCGCGGCCCTGACCGCTCGCGACGTGCGCGATATCGCGCACGTCAGCCGCGCCCCGTCACTTCGCGATGAACACACCCGACGTCGGGCACGTGCCCTGCGTATTGCCGTCCGTCACGAGCGACGCCGCGCTCGGAAACTGCGCGGTCGCATTCGTCTTCACCGCGATCCAGGCTTCGGTGAAGTAGCTCACGCCGTTCGTCTTCGTGCACTTCAGCGACACCGCGCTACGCGTGTTGCTGCCGAACGCGCCTTCGAACGCCGACAGCAACTGGTTACGCGTGACCGTCTTGCCCGCGTTCGCTTGCAGGAACGCGTTGAACGACGTGTTGCCCAACCGGCTGATCATGCCCGACGCCTGATTCCAGTAAGCATCGGGCGTCGCCGAATTCGAACACGTGCCGTGCTTGAACCATTCGTGCTTGTCGAGACACGATGCGACGCCCGGCATGTACGTCGACAGCGTGTTGCGGGTCGCGCTGCTGATCGGGTATGCGTCCATGCTGCACCACTGGTGCGCGTTGTCGAGGTCGATGTCGCTCTGCGGCACGCCGCAATAGAACGGCTGATTGCCGTCGTAGCGGTTCGGCCACAGCCCGTGCAGCGACAGGCTCGTCGCCGCATACGAGCCGGCGAGGTTCGTGCATTCCGGCGTGTCGTGCGACGCGCAGAAACCCGGCTCCCACGACGCGGCGAGCAACAGGTAGTCGTAGCTGGTCTGCGCGGCGGCGTGCAGTGAAACGGAAGCGACGGCGAGTGCGGCAGCGGCGCGGGCGAGCGTCTTGAGCATGGCGTGTTTCCTCGGAAAGGGCTTGCGGTCGCGGGATGCGCCGCAAGGTTGTCGAATGTCTGCCCGCGATTGTTGCCGACGCAACATGGCACGAATGTGAAGGTGGACGAAAGAATGCGCGATCGCTCACGTGCCGAGCTGCGTGCACGCGCGCGCCGACGCTTCGGGGCCCTCGAGCGCGAGAATCTGCCACACGCCGATGCTGACGCGCTGGCGCGCCGCCGTCGACGCATCGGCCAGCAACGCCTCGACACGCGGTGCGACGTCGGGCGCCTTCTGCCGCAGCGCCGCGTGGTGCCGCGCACGCGACGCCGGTTCGGGCTCGTACACGTCGCAAAGGCGCACCATGCCGGCGAGGCCGGCCAGATCGTCGTCCTTGTCGATCGCGGCCGGCTCGACGGGCGCGAGCCCCTTGCGCTCTTCCGGCGGCAGCTTGTTGCGCGCGCCTTCGTCGATCGTCGTGGCGGAAGCCGGCGGCAGGCCACCGATCGCCGCGACGATCCGGCTGCCCGCGGCGATCATGTCGCCCTGGCACGCGATCTTCTCGGCGGCCGCGACGTTCGAGCAGAACGACACCGACGTCCGGTACACGTCGTTGCTCATGCGCGGCACTTCGTCCGTGTCCGCCTGCGCGAGACCGGCGCTCGCCAGCGTCAGCGCGGCGGGAATCAGGATGCGGAACGCCTTCGTGTTGTTCATTGTCGTCGTCCGCGGGGGCTGATGGCAGGCAATATCGCGGCGCCGCGCGAAGGCGCGCCTCGTGACGCCGGGCCCGCGTCCGGCGCCACGCGTTTCACTTCATCGACGCCGCCTCCGATCCGCCGGGCGACAGCGCCGCGCTGTCCTGCTCGCGCCACGCGCGGCGCGACGCCATGATCGCGCTCACGGCCGAGCGCGCGACCTTCCACCACGCGAACGGACGCGGATCGGCGAGCATGCTGAGCGCGCGCGCATAGTCGAGCGTGAGCCCGGGCGTCCACGCCATCGTCACCGCACGCTTGCGGATCTGCGCGGCCACCCACAGCTCGGGCGTGAGCAGCAGCCGCACGAACGCGCCCCACCCGGCCCGCGCGCCCTTCAGCCGCCACACCGCGCCGTCGAGCGCGGCTTCGAGCGCATTCGACACAGAGCTCGAGCAGTTGCGGTGCGTGAGGTTGTACGTCGTGTTCTGCCGGTACGACGACCAGAACGCATCGAGCTTAGCCGGATCGTAGTTGCGGATGCGCACGCGCACCGTCGACGGACACCACGCTTTCGACTCGGTCGCATAGTCGGGCTGGAACAGGCCCGGCACATCGTTCTCGCGCGTCGCACGCAGGATGCGCGTGAATTCGTCCGGAGAACGATCGATTTCGACGCCCGGATACAGGCTGATGTAGATGCCCTCCGGCGACTCCAGCGCCGCATGGCCGGTCGAGATCACGCCGTTGACGTCCACCGCCGCGATGTAGCGGTCGATCACCGGATAACGCTGCGCTTCGGCCTTCGACGTGCCGGTCGGCGTCCACACGTGCACGGTGAGCGCCCGCTCGCCGTCGGCCGGCGGGCCGTCCCATTCGGATTGCGCGAACTGCGGCAGGTCCGGCGCATCGTCGAGATCCGGCGCCAGCGCCGGCGCGGGCGACGTCGCGAACGCCGGGTTGCGTGTCAGCCGCCGCACGCGTGCGGCAAGGCTCAGCATGTGCATCCCGCCGAACGTCAGCAACAGGCCGAGGCAGTACGGCACGGTGCCCACGTAGTGTGTCGGGTACGGCTGGAAGAAGAAGATCGCCAGCAGGATCTCGACGACGCCCCATGCGAACGCGACGTGCCAGCGGCGATAGCGCACCATCCATGCGGACGTGCATTGCAACAGCCCGTCGACGAGAAACAGCGTGCCGAAGATCATCGACAGCAGGAAGTGGCCGTGATGATGGCCGGCGAACACGAGCCCCGCGGCCACCACCACCGCGATGCCCTTCACGTAGCGCAGGATGCGCTGCCCGCCGACCCCGCTGCCGGCCACCGCGAGCGTCGCGAGTCCCTCGACCAGGAACAGCCATGCGAACAGCTCGATCGGAAAATGCAGCGCGCCGTCGAGCGCATCGACGAAAATGCCGACGCCCGCGACGACCCACAGCCAGCCCAGCACGGTCAACCCGCGCCAGCGGGTTCGCAGATATTCGATGCCCAGCAGCAGCAACACCAGTCGTACCATTGCGCCCTCGTATCTTTTTCGGGAGACGCGCGGCCTCGCGCTCCCTGTCGTTGCGACCGCGCGTCGGGCGACGCACCGGCCGGAAGGCGGTCATCGTTGCCGGCGCGTCATGTCGTCCACACGATCGATGGCGGCCGGCACGCGCCGCTCTGGCCGAATAATAAGATATGGTGAGACCGGTTGAAAGCCTCTCGAAAACGATTCCGACGGGGCGCGCCCGGCAACGTTGCCACAGGAGCATCGTCATGAATGCCTCACCGCTTCATCCGTCCTCGCTCGGCCCGCAACTCAAACGCTGGCGCGCGCTGCACCGCGTGAAGCAAAACCATGCGGCCGAGCTGTTCGGCGTCGCGCAATCGACGATCTCGCGCTGGGAGGCCGGCCTCCAGCAGATGTCGCCCGACGAGCGCGCGACGGCCGAACGGCTGCTCGCCGCGCGCTTCGATTCCGCCGGCGACCACGCACTCGCGCGGCTGATCGCCGGCAGCGCGGGCCGCATGCATCTCGTGTGCGACCTCACGCACCGTCTGCTTGCCAGCTCGCCGGCGCGCGCGGCCGAGTTCTCGCAGCCGCTTTCGACGCTGCTCGACACGTCGCTGTGGCGCTACGCGACGCCGGAAATCGTTCGCATGGAAGCCGCGCTCGCCCCGCTCGGCTGGCACGACCGCGCGGGGCCGCCGAGCGTCGAGTTCGACACCGGCGCGAATGCGTCGCGCGTCGTGCCGATTCGCGGCAGCCGGTGCCGGTGGACACGGATGACGTTGTCGGACGGCTCGGCCGTGCGGCTCGTGGAAACGCTCGACGCGCACTGACGCCCACGCATATTTCATGCGTGGACGAAGCGCGGCCGGCCGGCGTACGCTTGACGGCTCATCGCAAGGATGCCGACCATGAATCCCGAGACGATCCACGCGCGGCTCGCTTTCCTGCGCGAAGCCGAACGCCTGAAGGACGTGCTGCGCAGCGGCTACACGTCGGCCGGGCGCCCCGAAAGTACGGCAGAGCACAGTTGGCGGCTGTGCCTGATGGCGCTCGTGTTCGCCGACGCGCTGCCGGGTGTCGACACGCTGAAGCTACTCAAACTGTGCGTCGTCCACGACCTCGGCGAGGCGCTGCACGGCGACATTCCCGCGATCGAGCAGGACGCACACCCCGACAAGAGCGCGCACGAACGCGACGACCTGCTGACGCTGAGCGCGCCGCTCGATCGCGCGGTGCGCGACGAGATCGTCGCGCTATGGGATGAATACGAGGCAGCCGCCTCGCCGGAAGCCCGCGCGGCGAAGGCGCTCGACAAGCTCGAAACGATCCTGCAGCACAACCAGGGCAGCAATCCGCCCGATTTCGACTATGCGTTCAATCTCGGCTACGGGCGTCGCTACACCGACGCCGCGCCGCTGTTCCGCGCGATCCGCGAGATCGTCGATGCCGACACGCAGCGCAGGATCGACGCGGGCGATTGCCGCGCGTAAGTGCGCGGCACGGCGGTAGCACAAGACACCCTGTTGCCGTACCCGTCGCCGACTGTTCGGTGCGTCCCTGGTCACTAGCGGCGCGCGAACCTCTCCACCCAGAAGCCATTTCCGACTGACACGACGGGCAAAGCCGCCGCGCGTCGCATTCGGTACCGGCACGGACGGGCTACATATCTGCCCGCCTTCTCTACCGTGCGCCCCACGCGAAGGCCATCTGTTCAATGCCTTCGCCCCCATCCGGGCAGTCCGCCCGCTGCTTTTGCCGGACTGGACACACCATCCACGCCATTCTCCAACGGCGCTCCAATTTCCTGCCCGGATAAGCGAAACCCTTGGCCCTGACGCTCGCGAGGATTCCGAATCACCCCTCATTGCAATCGGAAAACGTCGACCAGTCCGATTTGACAAATTTAACAAAAATGACAATCGGCAACAATTTGATTATCTCTAAAAAATAAATACTTGAAAAACAAACACCATAAAAATTAACCTATAAAAACACAGGAATACTAAATTGAAATTTGTTAATAAATCTCAAAGCCATATCCACGACATCAAACAATCGCTGTCTTTCCTCAACCCGTCACAAAGGAGGTTTCGATGCATTCCAAACAAAGTTTCTCCCCTCGGAAGGCCACCAGATTGGTTGCAGTCACCTTTGGCATCGTCATTGCCTTGCTCCATCCTGGCAGTGCTGCAGCCGACGGACTTGCGAGCAAAATCCTCGAAGGTCCGAACACTTCCAATCAACGAGCATTCACAAGTTGCTCTGTTTTCTACACAATGTGCATTCAGCGATACGGTAGCAGACCCGGCAGCACGGCTGGCATGACACGATGCGCAGATTGCTTGAATAACTGCAATCGCTCGAATGGATGGTGGCCGATGATCAGCGGTTGTGCCGTATAACGACAGTGACGTGCTTCGTCGCGAGTAGTTGTGTCGACAGCGCTCAACCGCACAAAAATCCGTCGTTCGCTCGCGACGAGGTTGAAATTTCTACCCAAGATCAAGGCGTACCAATGCTCCGAAACAAAGATCACCAAAATATGATCCATGCATCATTCTCGGACATCACGTCCAATGTCATCGCATCTGCAATTTCGGAAGGAAGGTTGATGGGGTCACATGTTCTTATTGGCGGAGACTGGCACCTCGGCCCTCTCAAAGAACGCAACGTCTCGACCCTGTCGGCGTGGTTTTACGATAATTTCGGATATATCCCAAGCGACTTGACCATCGACACCCCTATCATCCCCACCAACGAGTCGATCAAAATATGTGCATGGGTAAATCCATCATCATCAATCGAATATGCGAATTTCATACACTGGATAAACCATGATCCTCCACGGGATTTCCTGTTGGTTTCGATCCCGGAAGAGAGTGCCCACCCTGCTGCGGAGAACTTCCTCGATCTCACCAAGCTTCTCGACAACGCAGTTGAAATAAAATCGATCGATGTCAATCCCTACATCACAGAATGGAGCTCCCTCGCCGAGGAAAACGCCGATTTCAGAATGATCAACGAAATTGGAAAAATTCAATCATTCCGATCAACGGATTTCGACGCATACATCATCAACTCCATAGCCAGGAAGTGGGAGCCCACACCGATAGTAGTATTGCGCATAATAGAAACAATCCAATCGGAAAGACGTGATTTTCCGGGAGACATTTTTCTCTATCATCGACTCGAGAAATTCTTCTTGAATGGCATCATCGAGAAGCAAGCCGAAGTCAGCATCACACAAACACAGATACGGATTGCGAGTTCCTGGCATCTCCGTTCATCAGCCATGCAAATTTCAGACTCCATACGCCATGCCGAATAATATAAAGTTCCTCCCAACATCACTCTTTACACTTGCGCTCGCCACTGCGCACACCGAAGCAGCTTCCGCCGATGTAGAAGCGAACTTGCAACGGGAATTGCAAGCCAAACTGCCCGAACTGAAGATAGAGCAAGTTATCCCGTCAAAAATCGACGGACTATATGAGGTCACCGCAAATTCACGAATTTTCTACAGCAATTCATCGGCATCGCACGTTATTATCGGCAACCTGTTCGACACCAACAGCCAGGAAAACATAGCAGAAACACAACTCAACAAGATTAACAGCATAAACATCAATGACCTTCCATTCCAATATGCCATCAAACATAAAAATGGAACCGGAGAGCGCGTGATCGCTACATTCTTCGATCCAAACTGCTCGTTTTGCAAGAAAATGAGTCCCGAGCTAGACAAGATTCCCAACGTCACCGTATACATTTTCCTGTACCCCGTTCTTTCTACCGACTCCGTCGCTAAATCCGAAATCATTCTGTGCGCCGACAATCGACTCCAAGCATGGAAGCAATGGATCGACAGAAGGAAAACCACCGCCCCCCGCAAGCGTTGCCAGCCCACCATCACGAAAGAACTCCTTTCGCTGGGAAAGAAGCTCAATATAAGGGGAACGCCCACCACGTTCCTGCCTTCCGGGGAAAGAGTCGCGGGATTTATTTCCGGGAAAGATTTGGCTGACAAGATTGATCGCAATAACCGCGTGGAGCTTAGAACCCCAACCCACCCCTGAAGTTTGAAGGGGCATTCCGCGATCACGGTAGCACGGATCGAATCCGGGTGAAGATCCTCTCCGCATCCTTGTATTGACCTGCCACTCCATGAATTGAAACACAGACAAAGTCGACAGATACGCCGCGCAACTGCCGGCACAATTCAGCACAATTCCTACACGAATTCACGAAATTACCTCGATTATCATGGCCGCCTGACTCGAACCAGCATCGCCGCGCCGTATCCATCCGACTCCTCTATCGATCTGCACTGCATGCCACGATTGCAGGACCATCCCGATTAGCCATCCACGCCGCCGACGCCCGACTCATCAACGCCGTATTCTCATGAATAAGAAGATCCGCCGCCGGCTCACCATACTGGTCATCAGCGGTGCAGCCATTGCCACTGCCGTCTTAGCAATAACGATCGCCACGCCCGACAAGCATCCGCAGTACCTGTCCGCGCCCGTCACGCGCGGCGATCTCGAGAACGCGGTGCTCGCGACCGGCGCGCTGCAGGCGTTCAGGCAAGTCGACGTCGGCGCGCAGGTGTCGGGGCAGTTGAAGACGCTGAAGGTCAAGCTCGGCGACAAGGTCACGAAAGGCCAGTGGCTCGCCGAGATCGATCCCGTGATCTCGGAAAACGCGCTGCGCCAGGCGCGCGCCAGCGAAGAAAGCCTGCGCGCGCAGCAGCAATCGACCGCCGCGCAACTGACACAGGCCGAGCTCGCGTTCCGCCGCCAGCAGGCGATGCTGCCCGACGATGCAACGTCACGCGAAGCGTTCGAGGCCGCGCGCGCGGCGCTCGACGTGCAGCGCGCGGCGCTCGCATCGCTCGCCGCGCAGATCCGTTCGGCCCGCATCCAGATCGAGACCGCACAGGCCAACCTCGGCTACACGCGCATCGTCGCGCCGATCGACGGCGAGGTCGTCGCGATCGTCACGCAGGAAGGCCAGACCGTGATCGCGCAGCAGCAGGCGCCGGTGATCCTGAAGCTCGCGAATCTCGACACGATGACCGTGAAGGCGCAGGTATCGGAAGCCGACGTGATCCGCGTGAGCGCCGGCCAGAGCGCCTATTTCACGATCCTCGGCGAACCGGACAAGCGTCATTACGGCAAGCTGCGCGCGATCGAACCGGCGCCGCAGAACTACGCCGACGCGCAAAGCACGTTCGGCGGCGGCGCGGGCGGCGGCGCGAAGCCCAACAGCGCAGTGTTCTACAACGCACTGTTCGACGTGCCGAATCCCGAGCACCGGCTGCGCATCGCGATGACCGCGCAGGTCAACATCGTGCTCGGCAACGCGCGCAACGCGCTGATCATTCCGGCCGCCGCGCTCGGCGAGAAGCGCAAGGACGGCACCGTCGCGGTACGCGTGCTGCGCGCCGACGGCAGCACCGAAACGCGCCACATCCGCATCGGCATCAACAACAACGTGCGCGTCGAAGTGCTGGCCGGCCTGAAGGACGGCGAGCGCGTCGTGATCGGCGAAGCGTCGACGGACGAACGCGCGCCATTGTCGGACGTGGTGTAACGATGAGCCAGCCTCTGCTGAAACTCGCCGCCGTCACGCGACGCTTTCCGGCCGGCGACAAGGACGTCGTCGTCCTGAACAACGTCAGCCTGTCGATCGACGCGGGCGAGATCGTCGCGATCGTCGGCGCGTCGGGGTCCGGCAAGTCGACGCTGATGAACATCCTCGGCTGCCTCGATCATCCGAGCGAAGGCACGTACACGGTCGGCGGACGCGACACGCACATGCTCGACAGCGACGAGCTCGCGCAGTTGCGCCGCGAGCACTTCGGCTTCGTGTTCCAGCGCTATCACCTGCTGCCGCACGTCGACGCGGTCGCGAACCTCGAAATGCCGGCGATCTATGCGGGCACCCCGCGCGCCGAGCGGCATGCCCGCGCCCGTGCATTGCTCGCGCGCCTCGGGCTCGCCGATCGCGCGCATCACCGGCCCGGGCAACTGTCCGGCGGCCAGCAGCAACGCGTGAGCATTGCACGCGCGCTGATGAACGGCGGCCAGGTGATCCTCGCGGACGAACCGACCGGCGCGCTCGACACGAAAAGCGGCCAGGACGTGATCCGCATCCTGCACGAACTGAACGCGCTCGGCCATACGATCGTGATCGTCACGCACGACAAGGACGTGGCGCGCCACGCGCGGCGCATCATCGAAATCAGCGACGGCGAGATCGTCGCCGACCGGCCGAACCGCCACTACGCGGAAGCGCTCGCGCAATCCGGCGTCGGGGCAGCCGCAACGGCCGAAACGGCGCCCGATGGGCGGTCCGCACCGGCTTCCGGGGATGCCCCGGCCGCCAGCACCGACACCGCCCCCGCCCCACGCACCCGACGCTTCGCCGCCGGCACCGGCCGCTTCGGCGAGGCGTGCCGGATGGCCTGGATCGCGCTCGTGTCGCACCGGCTGCGTACGCTGCTGACGATGCTCGGCATCATCATCGGCATCACGTCGGTCGTGTCGATCGTCGCGGTCGGCGAAGGCGCGAAGCGTTACATGCTCGACGAGATCGGCAGCATCGGCACCAATACGATCAGTCTTTATCCGGGCACCGACTGGGGCGACAGCCGCGCGGACGCGATCCAGACGCTCGTGCCCGACGACGTCGCCGCGCTCGCGGAGCAACCGTACGTCGACAGCGCGACACCCGAGACGTCGCGCACGCTGCTGCTGCGTTATCGCAACATCAACGTGAATGCGCTCGTCAGCGGCGTCGGCGAGCGCTACTTCCAGGCGCGCGGGATGCGCTTCGCGCTCGGCGTCGCGTTCGACGACGACGCGGTGCGCCGCCAGGCGCAGGTGGTCGTGATCGACCAGAACACGCGCCGCAAGCTGTTCGGCGCGGCGCGCAATCCGGTCGGCGAAGTGATCCTCGTCGACAACGTGCCGTGCGTCGTGATCGGCGTGACCGCCGACAAGAAAAGCGCGTTCGGCAGCGTGAAGAGCCTGAACGTGTGGGTGCCGTACACGACCGCGAGCGGGCGCCTGTTCGGCCAGCGCTATCTCGACAGCATCACCGTGCGCGTGCGCGACGGGCAGCCGAGCGCCGCCGCCGAGAAAAGCCTCGAGAAACTGATGATCCAGCGCCACGGCCGCAAGGACTTCTTCACGTACAACATGGACAGCGTGGTCAAGACCGTCGAGAAGACCGGCCAGTCGCTGACGCTGCTGCTCTCGCTGATCGCGGTGATCTCGCTCGTCGTCGGCGGGATCGGCGTGATGAACATCATGCTGGTGTCGGTCACCGAGCGGACGCGCGAGATCGGCATCCGGATGGCGGTCGGCGCGCGCCAGTCCGACATCCTGCAGCAGTTCCTGGTCGAGGCCGTGCTCGTGTGCCTGCTCGGCGGCACGATCGGCATCGCGCTGTCGTTCGGGCTCGGCGCGCTGTTCTCGATGTTCGTCGCGCAGTGGAAGATGGTGTTCTCGGCCGGCGCGATCGCGACCGCGTTCGTGTGCTCGACGCTCACCGGTGTGATTTTCGGGTTCATGCCCGCGCGCAACGCGTCGCGGCTCGATCCGATCGATGCGCTCGCGCGCGACTGACGAAACATGGCCATCACGCATTCCTCCCCGCTTCACCGTCTCGGCGCATTCGCGTGCGTGGCCGTGCTGCTCGCCGGCTGCGCGGGCGGGCGCCACGATCCGCTGCCGGCCGTCGCGATGCCCGCGAACTGGGCCGCCCCGGTCGCGGCCGACGCGCCGGCCGCCACGCGCGACTGGTGGCGCAGCTTCGGCGACCCGCAACTCGATGCGCTGATCGACGACGCGCTGCGCGCCAACGGCGATCTCGCGATCGCGGCGATCCGCGTGTATCGCGCACGGTTGCAGGCAGGGCTCGTCGATACGAACCTGACGCCCAACGTGACGCTCGGTGCGAACGGCGCCGTGTCGCGCACGCTCGATACCCACCGAACGAGCCGGTCGAGCGACCTCGCCGGTTCGCTCAGCTACGAAATCGACCTGTGGGGCCGGCTGGCCGCGCTGCGCGATGCCGCGCGCTGGGAAGCCGACGCGACGGCCGCCGATCTCGAAGCCGCGCGACTGTCGCTGATCGGCACGACCGCGGCGCTGTACTGGCAGATCGGCTATCTGAACCGGCAGATCGCGCTCGGCGACGCGAACATCGCGTATGCGGTGCGCACGCTCGCGCTCGTCCGGTCGCGGCACACGGCCGGCGCCGTGTCGGGGCTCGATCTCGCGCAGGCCGAACAGAGCCTCGCCGCGCAACGCGCGGCGCAAACGCAACTGATCCAGCAGCGCACCGAGAACCGGCACGCGCTCGCGATCCTGTTCGACCGGCCGCCGCAGCAGCTCGCCGCCGAGCCGGCCGCGCTGCCCGACGCCGCGCCGCCCGACGTGGCGGCCGGCCTGCCCGCGAGCCTGCTCGGCCGGCGTCCCGACCTGCGTGCGGCGGAATTCCGGCTGCGTGAGTCGCTCGCGCAGGTCGACGCGACGCGCACGAGCTTCTACCCGACCTTCACGCTGACCGGCAGCGCCGGCACGACGAGCACGAGCCTCGAGCGCGTGCTGACGAACCCGGTCGGCACGCTCGGGCTCGGCCTCGCGCTGCCGTTCATCCAGTGGAACACGATGCAGTTGCAGATCAAGGTGTCGAAGTCGCAGTACGAGGAAGCGGTGGTCGGGTTCCGCCAGCGGCTTTATACGGCGCTCGCGGAAGTCGAGAACGCGCTGTCCGCACGCGTGCAGCTCGAACGCGAGGCCGAACAGCGTGCGCTGTCGCTCGCCCAGGCGCAGCGCGCCGAGCGGCTGGCCGCCGCGCGCTTCGCGGCCGGCGCGACCGCCGTGCAACCGTGGCTCGACCAGCAGCAGGTCCTGAGGAGCGCGCAGAGCGCCGACGAACTGACGCGCCTGAACCGGCTCAACAACCAGATGAAGCTCTACCGCGCGCTCGGCGGCGGGGCCTCCTGACCGGCCGTCCTGTGCCGACCGCCGGCCGCGTCATTCGCACACGGCCGCCCCGCGCCGCGCCGGCGCGAACGCCACCATGCTCGCGGTCGCGAGCACGGCCACGCCCGCCGCGCCGTACACCATCACCCAGCCGAACCCATGCACGAGCGCAGCGTGCAGCGCCGCGCCGGTCGGGTCGGCCTGCGCGAGCGCCGGCGCGACGGCCTGCAGCCCGTCGGTGCGACCCGACGCGATTTCCTGCGCGAGCCGGCGCAGCGCCGCATCGCCGATCGCGCCGGCCGGCCCGCGCTTCAGGCTCGCGACGATCCCCGCCACCAGCACGAAGCCCATCGCCGCGATGTTCAGCGCGAGCGAGATCATCCGTGCGCTCATGTCGATGCCCGACGCCATCCCGGCCCGCGCACTCGGCACCGCGCCCGTCGTCGTGTTGGTGACGGGCGTGTTGGTCAGCCCGAGCCCGATGCCGGCGATCGCGCAGCCCGGCAGCATCGTCAGCCAGCTCGCATGATCGGCCGCGCTGCCCAGCCGCATCAGCACGAAACCGGCCGCGATCGTGAACAGGCCGCCCGGAATCACGACGCCCGGGCCATAGCGCAGGGCGAGCCGTTCGCCGAACGGCGGTGCGATCAGCGTCGGCAGCGTGTACGCGAGCAACGCGAGGCCGGCCGTCACGCTGTCGTAGCCGAGCGCGACCTGGAACCAGATCGGCAGGTAGATCATGAACGGCCAGAAGCTGAAGTTCATCCCCATCGAGCCGAAGATCGCGCCGGTGAACGCGCGAATCCGGAACACCGAGAAGTCGAACATCGGCCGCGCGCTGCCGCGCTCCACGGCGACGAAGCCGGCCAGCGCGAGCGCGGTCGTGCCGAGCACGCCGAGGCCGGCTCGGCTCGTCAATCCGAGTTCGGCGCTTTGGGTGATGTAGAACGCGAGACCGAGCACCGCGAGCGACAGCGTGACGATGCCCGCGACGTCGAGCGAGCCCGCATGCGGATCGCGCGATTCCCGCACCGCGCCGCCGATCAGCGCGAGCGCGACGGCCGCGAGCGGCGCATGCACGAGGAACACCCACGGCCAGCTCGCCAGCGCGACGATCGCGCCGCCGACGATCGGCCCGAACCCGAGCCCGATGCCGAACACGATGCCCCAGATCCCGAATGCGCGGCCGCGCTCGCGCCCTTCGCGGAACTGGTGCGACAGCACGGCGATCTGGCAGATCAGCATCGCGCCGCCGCTCGCGCCCTGCAGCAGCCGGCCCGCGACGAGCACCGGCACGTTCGGCGCGAGCCCGCACAGCAGCGACGTCGCGCCGAACAGCACGGTGCCGATCACGTACACGCGCTTGCGGCCGAACCGGTCCGCGAGCGTACCGGCCGCCATCAGCACCGTCGTACACGCGATCGTGTACGCGTTCATGATCCACTGCATGCCGTTGAAATCGCCATGCAGCACGTGTTCGAGCGTCGGCAGGATCACCGGCACGCTCGAGATTTCGAGGCCGAACATCAGCGACGTGAGACAGACGGCCGCGAGCGCGACCGCATTCCTGCGAGAGTCGGATAGCGTCATGCGTATTGCGCGGCGGCCCGACGACGGGCCGCGCGCCTCCAGGTCAGTAGGATTCGCCGCGTGCGGCCGGCGACGCACGCTGAACGGGAATCGGTACTATAGTGAGAATTCGTCTCCCCATTGACGCGTACATTTCCATGCACTGGGGAATCTCAGGACCCAATCGACTCACACCCGCCATGACCGACAGACTCGACGGCGTAACGACCTTCGTCCAGGTCGTGGAATCGGGCAGCTTCGCGCTGGCCGCGGAGCGGCTCGACATGACGCGTTCCGCGGTCGGCAAGGCGATCGCGCGGCTCGAGAAGCGGCTCGGCGCACGGCTGCTGCAGCGCACGACGCGCAGCCAGAGCCTGACCGACGACGGCCAGGCGTACTACGACCGCTGCGTGCGCGCGCTGGCCGAACTCGAAGCGGCGGAAGCCGATCTCGACTGCGGCCGCCACGAGGCGCGCGGCAAGCTGCGGCTGAGCGTGCCGCTCGCGTTCGGGCACCACTGCGTGACGCCGATCGTGCTCGACCTCGCGCGCTCTTATCCGCACCTGCGAATCGACGTGTCGATCACCGACCGCTTCGTCGATCTCGTCGAGGAAGGGATCGACCTCGCGGTGCGGATCGGCACGCTCGCGGACAGCACGAGCCTCGCGGTGCGGCGGCTCGGCACGCAATACGGCAGCCTCGGCGCGGCGCCGTCGTATCTCGCGCGCTACGGGACGCCGAAGACGCTCGACGACCTGAAGCACCACCGGACGATCGCGTATTCGCGATCGGGCGTGGTGCAGCCGTGGGACTTGCGCGCGCCGGACGGCTCGACGGTGCGGATCGACATGCCGCATCAACTGAGTTTCGACGACGTGCAGGCGATCGCCGCGGCCGGTGCGTCGGGGTTCGGGATCGCGTGGCTGCCGAGCTGGCTGCTCGACCATTACGTGAAGCGCGGGGAGATGGCGGTCGTGCTGGATCGCTGCTTCGTCTGCGAAGGGGACATTCACGCGATCTGGCCGAAGACGCGCTACCTGCCGCGCAAGACGCGCTGCGTGATCGATGCGCTCGCGCAGGCGGTGCCGCCGATGATCGAGCGCCCGGAGCCTGCAAACCACAAGAAAGCAGGCTGAAGCCGACGCGCCGCACGGGCGCGTCGGGTCATTACGCGGCCGTCATGCGCCGATCACGCCGCGCCGAGATCGGCGAGCGGATGCGCGAACAGCTTCCACGGCGACGTCAGGAAATGCCGCACGCGCTCGGCGCGCAGCTCGACGAGCGACGCGGGTGCCCAGCGCGGCTTGCGATCCTTGTCGACGAGATGCGCGCGCACGCCTTCGCAGAAATCGCCTTCCTCGATCGCGCGCGCCACGATGCCGAGCTCCATCCGGAACGATTCCGCGAGCGTCATCTGCCGGCCGCGCAGCAGCGCCTCGCGCGTCACCGCGAGCATCGTCGGCGAATGGCTCGCGAGCGCATCGAGCGTCGCCTGCAACCATTGACGGTGCTCGCGCGCCAGCTCGTCGCGCGCCAGGTCTTGCGTGAGCGTGGCGACGATCCGCTCGACGGTCGAGCGCTTGTCGAAGTGGCGGACGATCCACGGCATCTGGCCGTCGAGCGCCGAATGCGGCACCACATTGCACGGCGGCTCAAATACCTTGCGCAACAACGGCAGCGCATCGCCGTCCCACTTCACGCTTTCGATGCGCGTCTCGAACGTGTCGAGCCACGCGGACGGCACGCACAGGTCCGCGAGCTTCGCGCTCAGCGCGTCGGCGCCCGACAGCATCGCGCCGGTCAGCCCCACGTACAGTTCGAGTTCGGCCGGCATGCGCGACAGGAAATGCGTCGCCCCCACGTCGGGCACGAGGCCGATGCGCGTCTCCGGCATCGCGATCTTGCTGCGCTCGGTCGCGACACGCAGCGCCGCGCCCTGCGCGAGCCCCATGCCGCCGCCCATCGTCACGCCGTCCATCAGCGCGACCACCGGCTTCGGGAACGTGTGGATCGCGTAGTCGAGCCGGTATTCGTCGACGAAGAACGGCAGCCAGGTCTCGCGCTGCGCGACCATCCTGTACAGCGCACGCACGTCGCCGCCCGCGCAGAAGCCCTTCTCGCCCGCGCCGCGCAGCACGACCGCGACGATCTGGTCGTCGTGGCGGCAACGCTCGAACAGCGCCGTGAGTTCGCCGATCATTGCGTACGACAGCGCGTTGAGCGCGGCCGGCCGGTTCAGCGTGATCAGCGCCACGCGGTTCACCACGCGATACAGCACCTCGGGCGCATGCTCCGCGAATGCGTCGTGATTCGTCACCGGCGTGCTCATCGTTGCGACTCCTCATCGGTTCGCCACTGCGGCGCGCGCTTGCCGAGGAACGCCGCCACGCCTTCGCGCGGATCGGCCGTGTCGAACAGGTCGACGAAGCGTTCGCGCTCGACCGCGAGCGCCGCGCCGCGCGGCACGCCGCGGCGGGCGAGGCCGATCAGCTCCTTGCTGTAGGCGAGCGCGTGCGGGCTTTGCCGCGCGACGTTGCGCGCCAGCGCGAGCGCCGCGTCGCGCGCGGCGCCGCTTTCCACCACGTCCTCGACGAGGCCGATCCGCAGTGCGGTGGCCGCATCGACGCGCGCGCCGGTCAGGATGATCTTCTTCGCCCAGCCTTCGCCGACGAGCCAGGGCAGCGTCTGCGTGCCGAGCCCGCACGGCAGCAGGCCGACCGACGGTTCGGGCAGCGCCATCTGCACATGCGTCTCCGCGATCCGCAGGTCGCACGCGAGCGCGCATTCGAGGCCGCCGCCCATCGCATAGCCGTTGATCGCCGCGATCGTCACGACGCGCGCATCGTGCAGCGCCTCGAACGCCGCGCCGAAGCACGACGCCATCGCACGTGCGACCGCACGATCGCCGTCGGCGAACGTGTTGAGGTCGGCGCCCGCGCTGAAGAACTTCGGGCCGTCGCCGGTGATCACCAGCGCGCGCACGCGCGGGTTCGCATTCAGTTCGGCGACGGTGGCCTGCAATTGCCGCAGCCCGTCGGCGGTAAAGGCGTTCGCGGGCGGACGCTTGAGCGTCGCGCACGCGATCGCGCCGTCGTCGACGTAGTCGAGTTCGATCATGAGGCGTCCTTCTTCGTGGCCGGTTGGTACAGGCGGATCACCGCCGAGAAATCGAGCTGGCCGTCGCCGCGGCTGCTCATCGTCTGGTACAGCTGCTGCGCGAGCGCGCCGAGATAGACGGGCTGGCGCGCCTGCTTCGCCGCATCGTTCGCGAGGCCGAGATCCTTCAGCATCAGGTCGGTGCCGAAGCCGCCGGAGTAGCCGCGCGACGACGGCGCGGTCTCGATCACGCCCGGATACGGGTTGTAGGTGTCCGAACTCCAGCAGCGGCCCGTCGACGTGTTGACGATGCCGGCCAGCACCTTCGGGTCGATGCCGAGCGCGACGCCGAGCGACATCGCCTCCGACACCGCCGCCATCGAGATGCCGAGCACGAGGTTGTTGCAGACCTTCGCGACCTGCCCCATGCCCGTCGCGCCGCAGTGGACGATGTTCTTGCCCATGCCGGCGAGCACGGGCTTCACGCGCTCGAAATCCGCATCGCTGCCGCCGACCATGAAGGTCAGCGTGCCGGCCGCCGCGCCGCCGGTGCCGCCCGACACCGGCGCATCGACGAACGCGCCGCCGTGCTCGCGCACCAGCGCGCCGAACGCCTGCGCGCTCGCCGGGTCGATCGTGCTCGAATCGATCACCGTCGCGCCCGCGCCGAGGCCGGCCAGCACGCCGTGCTCGCCGGACAGCACCGAGCGCACGTGCGGCGCGGCCGGCAGCATCGTGATCACGAACGTCGCGCCCGACGCCGCATCGCGCGGCGACGCGGCCGCCTGCGCGCCGGCGTCCTGCAGCGCGCGCAACGCGTCGGCGCTCAGGTCGAACGCGTGCACGTCATGGCCGGCTTTCAGCAGGTTCAGCGCCATCGGCGCGCCCATGTGGCCGAGGCCGATGAATCCGATTTTCATGTTCGTTTCCTCCACCGCTCAATGCAGCCGGATCGTCGTATTCACCGGGCCGGCCGTCGTGTCGTCGTCGAACCAGCGCGCGGTGACCGTCTTGGTCTGCGTGTAGAACTGCACGACCTGCTTGCCGTACGGGCCGAGATCGCCGAGCTTCGAGCCGCGCGAACCGGTGAAGCTGAAGAACGGCACCGGCACCGGAATCGGGATGTTGATGCCGACCTGGCCGACGTCGATCTCGCTCTGGAATTTGCGCGCCGCCGCGCCGCTCTGCGTGAAGATGCCCACGCCGTTGCCCATCGGGTTCGCGTTGACGAGCGCGATCGCGTCGTCGAGCGTGTCGACCTCCATCACGACCAGCACCGGCCCGAAGATTTCATGCGTGTAGATCGACATGTCGGTCGTCACGCCGGAGAAGATCGTCGGGCCGATGAAGTTGCCGTCCTCGTAGCCGGGCACCTTCACGTCGCGACCGTCGAGCTCGAGCTTCGCGCCTTCCTTGATGCCCGCGTCGATCAGCGTCAGGATCCGCGCCTTCGCGCCGCGCGACACGACCGGGCCGACGTCGGTGCCCGCTTCGGCGCCCGCGTTGACCTTCAGCGCCTTCGCCTTCGCGACGATGTCGGGCAGCCACTCGCGCGCCGTGCCCACCAGCACCGCGACCGAGGTCGCCATGCAGCGCTGGCCGGCCGCGCCGAAGCCCGCGCCGACGAGCGCGTTGATCGCCTGCTCGCGGTTCGCGTCGGGTAGCACGATCGCGTGGTTCTTCGCGCCCATCATCGACTGCACGCGCTTGCCGTGCTGGCCGCCGAGGTTGTAGACGTGCGTGCCGACCGCCGTCGAACCGACGAACGAGATCGCCTTCACGAGCGGATGCGTGCAGATCGCGTCGACGACTTCCTTGCCGCCGTGCACGACGTTCAGTACGCCTTTCGGTATGCCGGCCTCGAGCGCGAGTTCGACGAGTTCCATCGTCGACATCGGGTCCTGCTCCGACGGCTTCAGCACGAACGTGTTGCCGCACACGATCGCCATCGGGAACATCCACAGCGGAATCATCGCGGGGAAATTGAACGGCGTGATGCCCGCGCACACGCCGAGCGGCTGGCGCAGCGTGTAGGTGTCGACGCCGCCCGCGACGTTCTCCGCGAATTCGCCCAGTTGCAGCGTGCCGATCGAGCATGCGTGCTCGACCACTTCGAGGCCGCGGAAGATGTCGCCTTCGGCATCGGGAATCGTCTTGCCCTGCTCGGCCGTCAGCGTCTTCGCGATGCGCTGCTGGTTCGCGCGCACCAGATCCTGGAACTTCAGCATGATGCGCATGCGCGCGGCGATCGGCGTGTTCTTCCACGTCGCATACGCGGCGTGCGCGGCCTGCACGGCCGCGTCGACTTCCGCGACGGTCGCGAACGGCACGCGCGCGAGCACCTGCTGCGTCGCCGGGTTGACGACGTCGCGCCACTCGTCGGTGGCGGACTCGACGAAAGCGCCGTCGATCAGCAGCTTGACCGTCGGCACGTCTTGCCCCGTACGGGGCGTCGGATTCGCGTTCATCAGCGTTTTCTCCTTGCAGTGGGTCGCGGCGTGGCGGCATGCCGCCGCGCGACCGGTTCGATTCGGCTGCGGGCGGCCGCCGCGGCATGCGGCGCGCGCGGCCCGCGGCCGGTCATTTCAGTTCGGCGGCGAAATCCTCTTCCCAGTATTCGCCGGGCATGCGCGCGGTCGCGTCGTCGCCGCGCTCGATCTCGCGGCGGCGCAGTTCGACGCGGCGAATCTTCCCCGAGATCGTCTTCGGCAGCTCCGCGAATTGCAGGCGGCGGATGCGCTTGTACGGCGCGAGCTTCTCGCGCGAGAAACGGAAGATTTCCAGCGCGAGCGCGGGGCTTTCCTCGTAGCCCTGGCGCAGCGTGATGAACGTTTTCGGCACCGACAGCCGTACCGGGTCCGGGCTCGGCACGACAGCCGCCTCGGCGATCGCCGGATGCTCGATCAGCACGCTCTCGAGTTCGAACGGGCTCAGCCGGTAGTCGGACGACTTGAACACGTCATCCGCGCGGCCGACGTACACGTAGTAGCCGTCGTCGCGACGCATCGCGATGTCCGACGTGCGGTAGTGGCCGTCGCGCATCGCATGGGCCGTCGCGTCGGGATTGTTCGCATAGCCGTTCATCAGCCCGACCGGGCGCGCGGCGCCATCGCCGAGCGGCAGCGCGACCTCGCCTTCGCTGACGGGCGCGCCGTCCGGATCGAGCAGCGCGATCCGGTAGCCGGGCAGCGGCCGGCCCATCGAGCCCGCGACCACCGGCTGGCCCGGCGAGTTGCCGATCAGGCAGGTCGTCTCGGTCTGGCCGTAGCCGTCGCGGATCGAGATATTCCAAGCCTTCTTCACGCGCTCGATGATCTCGGGATTCAGCGGCTCGCCCGCGCCGACGATCTCGCGCAGCTTCACGTCGAACGACGCGAGCGGCTGCTGCACGAGCATGCGCCACACGGTCGGCGGCGCGCACAGCGTGGTCACCCGGTATTTGACGAGCGCATCGAGCACGACCCTCGGCTCGAAGCGCGCATAGTTGAACGCGAACACGCACGCCTGCGCATTCCACGGCGCGAAGAAGCAGCTCCACGCATGCTTCGCCCAGCCCGGCGAGCTGATGTTCCAGTGGATGTCGCCCGGCTGCAGGCCGACCCAGTACATCGTCGACAGATGGCCGACCGGATAGGTGCGGTGCGTATGCTCGACGAGCTTCGGCTTGGACGTCGTGCCCGACGTGAAGTACAGCAGCATCGGATCGTTCGCGTGCGTGACGGCGTCCGGCTCGAACGCGGCGCTCGCCGCATAGCCATCGTTCATCGCGAGCCAGCCCGCGCGCGGCGCGCCGGCGACGATCTTTTGCGCGAGGCCGAGATCGGGCTGCTCGAACTTCGCGGTTTCGTTCTCGTCGACGATCGCGTATTTCGCGCCGCCGATGCGCACGCGGTCGCGCACGTCGTCGGGCGACAGTTGCGTGGTGGCGGGCAGCACGATCGCGCCGAGCTTCATCGCGGCCAGCATCGCGTCCCACAGCTCGACGCGGTTCGGCAGCATCAGCAGGATGCGGTCGCCGCGCACGACGCCGATCGAGCGCAGCCAGTTCGCGATCCGCGACGAACGCTCGGACATCTGCGCGAACGAATACGGATCGCCCGTGCCGGTCGCCGCATCGACGATCCACAGCGCGGGCTCGTCGTTGCCGCGCGCCATCGGGTCGAAGTAATCGAGCGCCCAGTTGAACGCGTCGAGCACCGGCCATTCGAACTCGCGGTACGCGGTGTCGTAGTCGGTGCGATGGCGCAGCAGAAAGTCGCGTGCGTCCAGGAATGCCTGTACCGTCATGTGTCGTCTCCGTCCAGTCTCCATGCCCAGCGGTCAACCGGCGCACGTGCTGCAGCACCTGCCCGGCTCCGTGTTGCACGGCGCACGGTCACGTCGTTGCGTGCCGCGTTCGCCGCGCTGCCCTCGTGCTTGCGTTGTATGCCTGCTTGTTCGACCGTTTGTTCGACTGCGTGATACCCCGGATGAGCGCGCGCCGCGACTCAAAGCTGTCGCGCGATCACCATCCGCTGCACTTCGCTGGTGCCTTCGTAAATCTGCGTGATGCGCGCGTCGCGATAGTGACGCTCGACCTCGTAATCGACCAGATAGCCGTAGCCGCCGTGAATCTGGATCGCGTCCGAGCACACGCGCTCGGCCATCTCGGACGCGAACAGCTTCGCCTGCGACGCTTCCGACAGGCACGGCAGCCCGGCCGTGCGCAGCTTCGCCGCGTGATGCACGAGCAGGCGCGCGGCGTTGATCTGCACGGCCATGTCGGCGAGCTTCTGCTGGATCGCCTGATGCTCGGCGATCGGCTTGCCGAACTGCACGCGCTCGCCCGCATAGCGGCGCGCCTTGTCGAACGCGGCGCGCGCGATGCCGAGCGCCTGCGCGGCGATGCCGATGCGCCCGCCTTCGAGGTTCGACAACGCGATCTTCAGCCCTTCGCCGCGATTGCCGAGCAGGTTTTCCTCGGGAATCGCGCAGTTCTCGAACGTGATCGGGCACGTGTCGGACGCGCGAATGCCCATTTTCTTCTCGGGCTTGCCGACGATGAAGCCCGGCGTGTCGGTCGGCACCAGGAACGCGGAAATGCCGCGCTTGCCGGCTTCCGGATCGGTCATGGCAAAAACGATCGCGACGCCCGCGCGCTGGCCGTTGGTCACGAACTGCTTCGCGCCGTTCAGCACCCACTTGCCGTCGCGCAACTCGGCGCGCGTGCGCAGGTTGTTCGCCTCGGAACCGGCATGCGGCTCGGTCAGGCAGAATGCGCCGATCACGCGGCCGGCCGCCATGTCGGCCAGCCAGCGATCCTTCTGCGCGGGCGTGCCGAAGCCGAGGATCGGCCCGCAGCCGACCGAGTTGTGCACGCTCATCATCGTCGCGCACGCGGCGTCGCCGGCCGCCACTTCCTCCATCGCCAGCGCATAGGCCACGTAATCCGTATACGAGCCGCCCAGCTCCTGCGGCACGATCATCCCGAGCAGGCCCAGTTCGCCGAGCTGCGCGACGATCGCGTCGGGCAGGTGCGCGTCGTGGTCCCACTGCGCCGCGTTCGGCGCCAGCACCTCGGTGGCAAAAGCGCGCGCGGCATCGCGGATCATCCGCTGGTCTTCGGTGTAAAGCTCGTCCATGGTGCTGCAGTCTCCCGCGGCCGCCGGGCGCGACCGTCCTTGCGTTTCGATGCAACAAGTGTAGGCAAGCACGCGCGACTGTTCGATGCTCGCGTCGCTCATTTACACTGAGCGTTTTTGCCATACCGGCGACACCGATGAAGCAGGAAGACAAGGGAACCGTCGCGATCGCCCTCGTCGCGTACAGCGTCGCGCTGGCCACGCGCCGCGGCGTCGCGGCCGAGCCGCTGCTCGCGCAGGCCGGCATCGCGCCCGCGCTGCTCGGGCAGCCGCGCGCACGCGTGTCCGCGCAGCAATATGGCGCGTTGTGGAACGCCATCGCGCGCACGCTCGACGACGAGTTTTTCGGGCAGGATCGTCACCCGATGCGCAGCGGCAGCTTCATCGCGATGAGCCAGGCCGCGCTGTCGGCCCGCGACGGGCTGCACGCGATGGCGCGCGCGGTGAACTTCATGCACTGCGTGCTCGACGACCTGCACGCCGAGCTCGACGCGAATCCGCAGCGCGTACGGCTGCGTTTCGTGCACCGCAACAACGGCGCGACGCCCGCGATGTTCACGTACGCGACCTATTTCATCATCGTCTACGGCCTCACCTGCTGGCTGATCGGCCGGCGCATTCCGCTGCTGCATGCGAGCTTCCGTTGCGACACGCCGCCCGCCGATCACGAATATCCGTCGATGTTCTGCGACGACATGCGTTTCAACGAGCCCGATTCGTATGTCGATTTCGATCCCGAATTCGCGACGCTGCCGGTCGTGCAGAACGCGAAGACGCTGAAAACGTTTCTGCGCAACGCGCCGGCCAGCTTCATCGTCAAGTACCGCAACCCGAACGCGCTCGCGCAGCGCGTGCGCGCGGTGCTGCGCGGGATGCCGCCCGCCGCGTGGCCGGGCGCGGGCGGGATGGCCGCGCGGCTGCACGTGGCCGAGGCCACGCTGCGCCGCAAGCTGCACCAGGAAGGCCACGCGTACCAGTCGATCAAGGACACGCTGCGGCGCGATCTCGCGTTCGAGGCGCTGGCCGACCCCGCACGCACGATCGCCGACGTCGCGGCCGCGACCGGATTCGCGGAGCCGAGCGCGTTCTACCGCGCGTTCCGCAAATGGAGCGGACGCAGCCCGGCCGACTATCGCGACGAAGTGCTCGCGCGCGGCGGCGGCGCCAGCTGAATCCGGCCGGCGCGGCCGCACCTTCGCGCTTTCCGCGGAAACCGCCTAATCTTCAGGTATCGGGCCCACGCCCTTTCCGCAAGCCGGACGGCACGCGGTCGTGCGCCGCCCGGACGTCCCGATGCGCTTTCACCGTCATGGGCCGCCGCCGGCCTCTGCCGCGCCCGACGGCCGCCCCCGTCACCCGCTGTCCGCGCGGGTCGCGCGCGCCGCGCTGTTCGCGGCGCTGCTCGTCGTATGCGCCGCGGTCGCCGCGCCGCCATTGGCCGACGCGCCGGCCGCGCGTCCGGTTGTCGTGATTCCCGTCAACGGCGCGATCGGCCCGGCCAGCGCCGATTTCATCGTGCGTTCGCTCGACCGCGCGGCCCGCGAGCACGCGCCGCTCGCGATCCTGCAGCTCGACACGCCCGGCGGTCTCGATACGTCGATGCGGCAGATCATCAAGGCCATCCTCGGCTCGCCGGTGCCGGTCGCCGCGTTCGTCGCGCCGGGCGGCGCGCGGGCGGCGAGCGCGGGCACCTACATCGTCTATGCGAGCCACTTCGCGGCGATGGCGCCCGGCACCAATCTCGGCGCGGCGTCGCCCGTGCAGTTCGGCATCGGCGGCGCCGCGCCGCCGGGCGCGGCCCCCGGTGCATCGGGTGCATCGGGCGCATCGGGCGCGTCCGCCACGGCCGCCGCGCTGCCGACCGACACGCAATCGACCGAGATCCGCAAGGCGATGCTGGACGCATCCGCGTACATCCGCGGCCTCGCGCAGTTGCGCGGGCGCAATGCGCAATGGGCCGAGCGCGCGGTGCGCGAGGCCGTGAGCCTGTCGGCGAACGAGGCGCGCATGCAGCACGTCGTCGACCTGATCGCGCAGGATCCGGCCGATCTCGCGCGCCAGCTCGACGGCCGCGCCGCGACGACCACCGCCGGCACGCTGCATCTCGCGACCGCGCACGCGCCGCTCGTCGTGCTCGCGCCGGACTGGCGCAGCCGCTTCCTGGCGATCATCGCCGATCCGAACGTCGCGCTGATCCTGCTGACCATCGGCATCTACGGCCTCTTCTTCGAATTCGCGAACCCCGGTTTCGTGCTGCCGGGCGTCGCCGGCACGATCTGCCTGCTGGTCGGGCTGTTCGCGATGCAGTTGCTGCCGGTCAGCTACGCGGGGCTCGGCCTCGTGCTGCTCGGGCTCGGCTGCCTCGTCGCCGAGGCATTCCTGCCGACCTTCGGCGTGCTCGGGTTCGGCGGAATCGTCGCGTTCACGATCGGCGCGCTGATGCTGATCGACACCGACGTGCCCGGCTACGGAATTCCGTGGCCCGTGATCGCGAGCCTCGCGCTCGGCGGCGGGCTGCTCGTCGCGGGCGTGTCGAGCGTCGCGCTGCGCGCGCGGCGCCGCCCGGTCGTGACGGGCGCAGAGGCGATGCTCGGCAGCATCGGCGAAGTGCTCGACGACGGCCTGCATCCGGACCAGCCGAACGACGCGGCCGGCGCGCCGCCGTCGGCCGCCGGCTGGGCGCGCGTGCACGGCGAGCGCTGGCGCGTGGCCAGCCGCACGCCGCTGGCCGCCGGCTGCCGCGTGCGCGTCACCGGCCGCCACGGGCTGACGCTGACGGTCGCGCCGCTCTACGACGTGCCCGCCCCCGCCCATCCCCAGGGAGAACCTTCATGATCGGTTACACGTTCGGCTTCAGCAGCGTCCTGGTCGTCTTCGTCGTGGTGCTCGTCGTGTCGTCGATCCGCATCTTCCGCGAATACGAGCGCGGCGTCGTGTTCATGCTCGGTCGGTTCTGGAAAGTGAAGGGGCCGGGGCTGGTGCTGATCATCCCGATCGTCCAGCAGGTCGTGCGGATCGACCTGCGCACCGTCGTGTTCGACGTGCCGCCGCAGGACGTGATCACGCGCGACAACGTGTCGGTGAAGGTCAACGCGGTCGTGTATTTCCGTGTCGTCGATCCGGAGAAGGCCGTGATCCAGGTCGCGCACTTCTTCGACGCGACGAGCCAGCTCTCGCAGACGACGTTGCGTTCGGTACTCGGCAAGCACGACCTCGACGCATTGCTGGCCGAGCGCGAGCAACTGAACGCCGACATCCAGAAGACGCTCGACGCGCAGACGGACGCGTGGGGGATCAAGGTGTCGACGGTCGAGATCAAGCACGTCGACCTGAACGAGACGATGATCCGCGCGATCGCGCGGCAGGCCGAAGCCGAGCGCGAGCGGCGCGCGAAAGTGATTCACGCGGAAGGCGAATTGCAGGCGTCGGAGAAGCTGCTGCAGGCCGCGCAGCGGCTCGCGCAGCAGCCGCAGGCGATGCAGTTGCGCTACCTGCAGACGTTGACGACGATCGCCGCGGACAAGAATTCGACGATCGTGTTCCCGCTGCCGATCGATCTGCTGGGGGCGTTGCTGGAGCGGTTGGGGGGAAAGCGGGAGGATTAACGGCGCTGAATTGCGTATGGACGATACCCCGGCAATCGTGCAATGGAGCGTTGCACGATTGCGGCGGGCGCGGCCCGGTCGCTCGATACCCGGCTTCCCGTTGATGCCTGATCGTCAGGATCGTGACGCCATCATCATCGACCCTGTACATCACCACGTATCCGCTGTCGCCGAAATCGATCGGCCATTCGCGAAAAACCGTATCGAGTTCGTCGACGGGACGGCCGAGCCGGGGCTGTCGAACCAGAACGTCGACGCCAGTACGAATCGCCTTGATCGGACGACGCGCGGCCGGCGGATCCTGGTCGGCGAGAAAACGATGAAGGCCGACAATCGCTTGCTGGACAGTTCGCGTCCAGATCAATCGTGACACTCGGGCGGCTCCGCTGCTTCACCGGCCTCGAGCTTCTCGAGATACGCGTCCATCTCCTCGTGGGTCACGTGCAGCCCCGTCGACTGATAATCTGCCCATGCCTGCATCGCTTCCTGCTTGAACGACTCGCGCTTTTCCTCGCGCGCCACATATTGCGCGATCGCCTCGCGCATGATCCAGTGCGGCGTGCGCCGACGCTGTTCGGCCAGATGGCGCACCCGCTCCTGAAGGGTCGGATCGAGTTTGATCGAGGTTGCCACGATAAAAAGTATCCAGAGGTATTACCTTGGAATATTGCAGGTCGGGCCTCGCTCGACAAGCAATATCGGATGGACGCCGACAAGTATCCAGACCATCGCTGCGCTAGAGCCTTCCTTCCATTTCACCCCTCCATTAGGACAAATCCTCACCCCACGGGGCTGGCGCGTTTTCCGGAACCGTCTATGATAATTACATTGCTCAATGGCACATTAAATGCTGACTGAATAACGCATGACGGCGGATGCCGACGGGCGCATTCCGGATCGGCACCCCGCGAAGAACAGGACTCGAGTAAGCGCCGATGCGCCAACTCCGGTCGACCCATGGAGACGCATCATGACCGCCCACCACCCGCTGCCGGAAGTCCATCTCGACGAGTTGCCGCAATTCCGCGCGGTCCAGCAGCTGGCGTACCGCTGCGTCGAAACCGTCGGCGCGATGCTGTACCCCGGCATCACCGAGAAGGAAGCCGCGCGCCTCCTGACCGAATGGCTGCAGGACAACGGCGTGCACGACTGGCTGCACAAGCCGTTCGCGTGGTTCGGCGACCGCACCGCGTTCGAGGGCTTCTCGGGCCTCAAGCACATGGGCGGCTTCAATCTCGCGTTCTTCCCGAGCAACCGCCAGCTCGAAACCGACATGCCGGTGATCCTCGACGTCGCGCCGGTGCTCGACGGCATCGTCGCCGATGTCGGCTACGCGCACTGCCTCGGCCGCAACCCGATCCTCGAGCAGTTGCAGGACGATCTGATGGACCATCGCGACATGATCGTGCGGCTCGTGAAGGCGCGCCGGCCGATGGCGGAAGTCGCGCAGGAAGTCGACGCGCTGTGCCGCCGCCAGGGCGTCGAGCCGCGCCACAAGGCCTACCCGTTCAAGGTGCTCGCGCATCGTGTCGCGAAGATCCACAAGCTGTCGAAGCCGCGCTTCGTCGCCCGCTTCGGGCTGAACGCGACGCGCAACCTGCTGCTCGACCAGGGCCGCGCGGCGAAGCGGCAAGGCTGGTCGCCGCTGTGGTCGATCGACCGCCGCTCCGAGCATGCGCCCGTGCCGGGCCTGTGGGCCGTCGAGCCGCATCTCGGCTTCGCCGGCGTCGGCGCGAAATTCGAGGAGCTGCTGGTGATCACCGACGACGACGCGTACTGGCTCGACGACGATCTGCCGCACGTGCGCCGCTGGCGCCGCCGCCAGGCCGAACGCGCGCACGCCGCGGCGAACGTGCCGGCCGCCGCCTGACCCACCCGCTCCCGCCTCCCGACTCCCTGAACGACGGACTCACGATGCAGCCTCTTTCCGACGAAGCGCCGCTGGCCCTGTTCGAATCGGTTCACGCCGAAACGGCGGTCGCCTCCGGCGACCTGACGCTCGCGGTCAGGACCTGGGGCGACCCGGCCCGCTCGCCGGTCGTGCTCGTGCACGGCTATCCCGACGACAGCAGCGTCTGGCAGCACGTCGCACCGCTGCTCGCGCGCCGGCACTACGTGATCGCGTACGACGTGCGCGGCGCGGGCCTGTCCGGCGCGCCGAAGCGCACGGCCGACTACCATCTCGCGAAGCTGACCGACGATTTCGTCGCGGTGATCGATGCGCTCTGCCCGGGCCGCGCCGTGCACCTCGTCGCACACGACTGGGGCTCGATCCAGGGCTGGGAATTCGTCACCGATCCGCGCCTCGCCGGCCGCATCGCGTCGTACACGTCGTGCTCGGGGCCCTGCCTCGACCACGTCGGCTTCTGGCTGCGCGAGCGCGTGCTGCGCCCGACGCCCGCGTCGCTGGCCACGCTCGGCGGCCAGCTCGTGCGCTCGTGGTACGTGTATCTGTTCCACCTGCCGTTCATTCCCGAGCTCGGCTGGCGGCTGTGGCTCGGCCGCGCGTGGCCGGGCCTGCTGCGCCGGCTCGAGAAAACGTCCGCCGCGCCGCGCCCGACCCAGGCCGACGACGGCGCGCGCGGCGTACGCCTCTATCGCGCGAACTTCATCCGCTGCCTGTTCGCGCCGCGCGAGCGCTATGCGCACGCACCGGTGCAGACGATCGTGCCGCTCGGCGACAAATACGTGAGCCCCGCGCTGTCCGAGAACCTGGCGCGCTGGGTGCCGCAGTACTACCGCCGCGAAGTCGCGGCCGGCCACTGGCTGCCGCTCGCCGATCCCGCCCGCTTCGCGGATCTCGCCGGGCAATTGATCGACGCGGTCGAATCCGGCAACGAACCGCCTGCGCTCGCGAACGCGCGCCGCCGCGCAACCAGCGGGCGCTTCGACGGCAAGGTCGCGGTCGTCACCGGCGCGGGCAGCGGGATCGGCCGCTGCGCGGCGCTGGCCTTCGCTCGCGAAGGCGCGACCGTCGTCGCATGCGACATCGATCTCGCGAGCGCCGAGCGCACCGCGCTACTCATCGGGCTGACCGGCGCGCACGCGCATGCGAAGCGTGTCGACGTCGGGTCCGCGGACGAAATGGAAGCGCTCGCGACCTGGGTCGGCGGCGAACTCGGCGGCGCGGACATCGTGATCAACAACGCGGGCATCGGCATGGCCGGCGGCATCCTCGACACGGGCACGCGGGACTGGGAGCGCATCCTGCACGTGAACCTGTGGGGCGTGATCCATGGCTCGCGGCTGTTCGCTCGGCAGATGGCCGCGCGCGGCACCGGCGGGCACATCGTCAATACCGCGTCGGCCGCCGCGTTCGGCCCGTCGCGCGACCTGCCCGCCTATGCGACGACGAAGGCCGCGGTGCTGATGCTCAGCGAATGCATGCGCGCGGAACTGGCGGAGCAAGGCATCGGCGTGACGGCCGTGTGCCCCGGCTTCGCGGAGACCGGAATCATGGCGTCGACACACTACGCGGGCGCCAGCGCACAGGACGAAGCGCGGCTGCGCAAGCGCGCGACCAGGCTGTACCAGATGCGCGGCCTGAAACCCGAAACCGTCGCGCGGGCGATGGTCGACGGCGTGCTGCGCAACCGCCCGGTCGTCGCGGTCGGCGGCGAAGCGCACGCGATGCGTTTCGTCGGCCGCTTCATGCCGTGGCTGGGCAGGATGATCGCCCGCGTCAGCATGGCATCGCATTGACGGCGCACGACGCCGCACAGGGACAGGGAGACGACATGACCGATACCGCCGACTACCACAAGATCAAGGCCCGGCACGTGAAGTTCGACTTCAGCGACACGCCGATCACCTGGGTGCCGAACGATCCGGGCAGCACGCACATCATCAACACGCTGAACCTGCTGTTCCCGGAAGGCGAACTGTGGTTCTGCCGCGTGTACAACAAGGCGCTGCCGCTGATCGCCGATGCACGCCTGCGCGACGAAGCCGAAGGCTTCCTGCGGCAGGAGGCCGTGCATTCGCGCTCGCACGGCGGCGTGCTGAAGCACTATTACGAGCGCCACGGCATCGACACGAAGCCGTTCACGCAGAAGCTCAACCGGTTGTTCACGCGCGTGCTCGGCGAGCAGCCGCTGGGGCTGAAGATCGGCCATACGCGCTTCTGGCTGCGGCAGCAACTGGCCGTGATCGCGTCGCTCGAGCATTTCTTCGGCTATCTCGGCAACTGGGTGCTCAACGCGCACGGCCTCGACGAAGGCCGCGCCGACCCGACGATGGTCGACCTGCTGCGCTGGCACGGCGCCGAGGAAGTCGAGCACCGCACCGTCGCGTTCGACATCTACCGGCACATGGGCGGCACCTATCCGGAGCGCTGCGTGCACATGGCGTTCGTGATCGTGCTGCTGCTCTACTACATCACGACCGGCGCGAAGTTCATGTACCGGCGCGACCCGGACGCTGGCCGCTATCCGGGCTTCGTGCTCGCGTGGCGGCAGGGTTCGCGGCGCGGGCACCTGCCGTCGTTCTGGAAGGTGATCGGCGCGGCGCTGCGCTATTTCAAGCCGGGCTATACGCCGCACCACGAAGGCTCGACCGAACAGGCGCTCGCCTACCTCGCGCGCTCGCCTGCCGCGCAGGCGGCCGCGCACGGCGGCAACTGGGGCACGACGAAAGGTGCGTGAGCGGATGCGCGGGCGGCGTCGCAAGCGGGGGCGCGATGGCGCCGCCGGGCGGCGTCCGCCGAAATGCGTACAATCGCGGCTTCAATTCCCGGAGGTGCCGCGATGGCCATGAAGAAAACCGATCTAGAAAAGAACAAGGCGCTCAAGCTGACGCACGCGATGAAGCAGTCGAGCTCCTCGCGTTTCGGCAAGGGCGCCGACGAAGCGACGAAGCTGGACCGCCGCGCACAGCGCAAGCTCGACCAGGAACAGGGCCTCGTGCCGTTCGCGTGCAAGCTCAACGCCGAGCTCGTCGAGCAGCTGAAGGCGCGCGCCGCCGACCATCCGAACGGGATGACGGGCCTGCTGTCCGAACTGCTCGTGAACGGGCTCGCGCAACGCGACGCGTGATCGCCGTCCATCTCGAAAATAGTCGTTGACAACGCCGCGCGCCGACAACAGAATCGTTCGCATGCCTACGTTCAAGCTCATCGCCATCGCGAATCATTGCCCGGTGAACATTCGAAAGAATGGATCACGGGAGGCGCTTGTGCGTTAGCAATCGAGCAGTACCGCATGTCACACAAGGCCTCGCCGGAAACGGATGAGGCCTTTTTGTTCTGGTGCACGTCATCCGTCCGGCTCACTGAATGGAGAAGACGATGGACCAGGCAAGCCCGCTGTTCGAACGCCGCGATCGGCGCCACGCCGGCACGATCGCGTTACCGACCGTCGTGATCCGCTTCGCGGTCGCGCCGCGCACGACACTGACCTGGCGCGCGCCCAGCGATGCGGAAATTCGTGCGCACGGCGCGCCGCTGTGGATCACGCGCCCACCGAGCGTCGACGACTACTGGGTGCGCCCCGGCGACGTGCTGCGCATCGCACGCGGCGATCGCATCTGGCTCGGCACCGACGATGACGCGGCGGCCGAAGCGTCGATCACGACGGCCTACGTGCGGCGCGGCGAGCGGCTGAGACGCGCGCTCGCGCCACTACGGCGTTTGCTCGTCGGACGATGGCGAAGAAGGGATTGACGAGGTGAGCGCGCGCGACGGCAAACCGTGGCGCGCGGAATCACGGTATCCGGAAACGGACGCGCCCGCGACGCAACGCGCCGCAGGTGCGCATCGAAGGACGCGGCACGCCGATGCGTGCCGCGCGCGCTCGCGCGCCGTGCGCAGCGACGGGATGCAGCGGGTGCATCAGGTGCTGGCGGCGAGACGCGGGCCCGTGCTGCGGGGCGTGGAATCGACGTCGGGACGTTGCGCGGCCTGCGAGGTCACCCACGGATCGATGCCCTGCTTCTGCACCTCTTCGAGGAATGACACACGTGTGCGCCAGTAATCCGCCTGTAATTTCGCATCGATGACGCGCTGTTCGGCTGCGAACAGTTCCATGCGCGCCGTCACGAGCATCGACGCGGCGGTTTTTTCCGGCGTGGGGGCGTGTCGCATCGCCCAGCGGCTGATCCAGTTCAACATGCTGACCTCCGTGATTACGGACGAACCCGCATCGGGCAATCGCAACCGGCCGTGCCTAACCGGCCGTGCTTGACCAGCCGTGCCTGCCCAAACGCGCAACGGCCTTGACCGCCATTCACCGCCTGGCCTGCACGGACTGCGACTCCCCGCGTCGGCAATGACCGGCCGCGTGTGCATGCGCGGTGTATCTATCCTAGAAAGACTTGCCGGTTTACGCGATGGGGTCTTGCAATCTTTTACACAGAAACCACAGTCGCCCCCGCATCGCGAAATGACAGTTGCGGACGGGACGGCTTCGGCGCACGATTGCCCGATACCTTCAATCGCCTGGACTGACGAATGGCCGCTGCACGCGGCCGCCGCGCGAACGCACCGGCCGCGCACGCACGTTCGCGTGCACGCGCCGCATGCACCGCGTTCGTGCAGCATGCGGGCGCCCCGTTTCAGTCGCATGTCATCGCGCCGGCCGCGTGCGGCGCTGCCGGCGTGCCGTTGCGCACGCATCGGCTGGCGTCGTGCGCCGGCCCGTGCCCCTTCCACTCGTTTCCCCCGTTTCAGCCATTTCTGCCGGCCCGTGGCCCGCGAACCGGTAAAATGCGCGCCTTCGTCGCGCGGGCGGGCTGCCCGACCGTTCGCGCGCAGGCAATCGATCGTGCCCTCCAACTATATCGTCCGAGCTATCCGCGCTATTACAATCCGCCGATAGCCGGACAATAGTGGCTGGTTACAGTGAGCCGGCCGCGCTGCCTGTACAACAAATCGGCACAACAATCAACACGACAACCCGACCGGAGAAACGCCTTCATGGAATCCATCAAGCGGTATTTCGGCTTCGCTGAAGCCGGCACCGACTTCCGCACCGAAATACTCGCGGGCGTCACCACGTTCCTGACGATGGCCTACATCATCTTCGTCAACCCCGCGATCCTCGGCGACGCCGGCATGCCGAAGGAATCCGTGTTCGTCGCGACCTGCCTCGTCGCGGCGCTGGCGTCGATCATCATGGGGCTGTACGCGAACTACCCGATCGCCTGCGCGCCCGGCATGGGCCTGAACGCGTATTTCGCGTACACGGTCGTCAAGGGAATGGGCTTCACGTGGCAGGCCGCGCTCGGCGCGGTGTTCATTTCCGGCTGCCTGTTCCTGCTCGTCACGCTGTTCCGCGTGCGCGAGGCGATCGTCAACGGCATTCCGAAATCGCTGCGGATTTCCATTACCGCCGGCATCGGCCTGTTCCTCGGCATCATCTCGCTGAAGACGTCGGGCGTGATCGTCGGCAACCCCGCCACGCTCGTCACGCTCGGCGACCTGCACAAGCCCACGACGATCCTCGCGATCGTCGGCTTCTTCACGATCGTCACGCTCGACCACCTGCGCGTGCGCGGCGCGATCCTGATCGGCATCATCGGCGTGACGATCCTGTCGTTCTTCTTCGGCGGCAACCAGTTCCACGGCGTGTTCTCCGCGCCGCCGTCGATCGATGCGACGCTGTTCAAGCTCGACATCCGCGCCGCGCTGTCGACCGGCATCATCAACGTGATCCTCGTGTTCTTCCTCGTCGAGCTGTTCGACGCGACGGGCACGCTGATGGGCGTCGCGAATCGCGCGGGCCTGCTCGTCGAAGGCAAGATGCACCGCCTGAACAAGGCGCTGCTCGCCGACAGCACGGCGATCGTCGCGGGCTCGGTGCTCGGCACGTCGTCGACCACCGCGTATATCGAAAGCGCGTCGGGCGTGCAGGCCGGCGGCCGCACCGGCGTGACGGCCATCACCGTCGCGGTGCTGTTCCTCGCGTGCCTGTTCATCGCGCCGCTCGCCGGCGTCGTGCCGGCCTACGCGACCGCGCCCGCGCTGCTGTACGTGTCGTGCCTGATGCTGCGCGAGATGGTCGAGGTGCCGTGGGACGACGCGACGGAAGCCGTGCCGGCCGCGCTGACCGCGCTGCTGATGCCGTTCACGTACTCGATCGCGAACGGTGTCGCGTTCGGCTTCATCGCGTACGGCGGCCTCAAGCTGCTGACGGGCCAGGGCCGCACGGTCAAGCCGATCGTGTGGATCATCGCGGCCGTGTTCCTGTTCCGCTTCTTCTATCTCGGCAGCGAGTAAGCGAAGCGCATCGCTGCACTGCGCGATGAAATGAAAGAACGCCACCTTCGGGTGGCGTTTTTCGTTTTCGCACGATTCGTCTGCGATCCTGACGAACCCGCGCGCACGCTCCTATCGACGCTCGATCATCCCGCACGGCTCGCATACGAAAATGCCGCCCGGCCCCGCCGAACGGCATTGCGTGAAGGCAACGTCTTCGCGTGCGCCGCACGGAGGCGCGCGCCGCCGGACGTGCGTCGTGTCGTCAGCGCCAGTTGGCCTCGTAGAAACGCACGTAGCCGCTGCGCAGCGTCACGCATTGCGCGCGCGTTTCCGACAGCAGGCGCCGCGCGGCCGCCTCGATGCGCTCGCGGTGCTGGTCGAATGCGCCGACCATGTCCTCGAAGCGCGGCGATGCCGCGCCGAAGTGGTCTTCCAGCGCTTCGGCGGTGATCTGGCATTGGACGCGCTCGCCATTGACCAGAGCCGTGAACGCCAGCATCAGGTCACGCCCCGAATACTCAGGCTTCTCGTTCGTGAAATGGATCTGCATGGAAGCCGCCTCGACCGGTAGAAAACGAATGACCGTGTCCGTCGTCCGCCACCGGCCGGACGAAATGGACACGGGCTCGCCGGCGGAGGCCCCGACCGCGGGGTGTGGCGCGGTCGATGCATGCCGGTTGAATTCCACTTTAGACGGTTTCGCGCGGGAGACAAAAATTTCGGTGTGCGTCGTTCCGACGCGCATTTCGTCTGATCTGCGCGGCATCCGGCACCGTTTCGCCAACGGACCGTCAGTGCGGATCGGTCGGCCAGACGTTGAGCGCGATCGCGGCGGTCGTGACGCCCACCGCGATCGCGGCCGCTCCGTATCTCACCGCGTCGGTCAGGTCGAACAGCAATCCGTGGATCGCCACGGCAATGCCGCCCAGCATGATGAAGGTGGCGATGGCCGCCAGCACGACTCTCAGTTCCGCCCGAACCATGATGCGTCTCCCGAACGGATGCATGTCGCGTCGCATGCTTGTTGCAGTGCGGAACACGGCGCGTGCGTGCTCCATTTCCATCATTGCAGGCGGGTGCTTAAAAGCAAGGGGATTTTGTTCGCGGTCGCACATCGCACGTGGCGCTTGTATGATGATGCGTACCCGGACGGACGACTGTCGCGCCGAATGGTGCACCGCGAGCGGAGCCGCACTCCGCCGCCGATTCCGATCCGATCGGCCCGACGGCCCCGGGAACAGGAGACAAACCATGCCGCAACCCTTCGTGCTGCCCGCCGCCGCGGGGCGTACCGACCTGCTCGCGCAGGCGCATGCGCGTTCGACCGCGGTCGGCCTGCGCGCGCACGAACGCCCCGATTTCTCGCCGCTGTCGCGCGTCGCGCTGCGCGAACTGCTCGACACGAACCACACACTGTTCTCGCATGCCCGCCCGGTGATGGAGGATCTCCACGCGCAGATCGCCGAGACGCAAAGCCTGGTGCTGCTGACCGACGCCGACGGCGTGATCCTGCACAGCATCGGCGACGCGGACTTCATCGAGAAAGCCAACCGCGTCGCGCTGTGCAACGGCGTGTCGTGGGCCGAAGGCGCGCGCGGCACCAACGCGATCGGCACCGCGCTCGCGTCGGGCCAGGCCGTCGTCGTGCACGGGTCCGAACATTTCCTGCGCGCCAACCACATCCTTACCTGCGCGTGCGCGCCGATCGCCGATCCGTTCGGCCGCACGCTCGGCACGCTCGACGTGAGCGGCGACCCGCGCGGCGCCAGCCCGCATACGCTCGCGCTGGTGCGGATGTCCGCGCAACTGATCGAGAACCACCTGTTCGCGAACCAGTGCGGCGAAGCGCTGCGGCTGCGCTTTCACGCACACGAGGATTGCGTCGATTCGCTGTTCGCGGGGCTCGTCGCGTTCGGCCCCGACGGCGGGCTGATCGCCGCGAACCGCAGCGCCCAGTTCCAGCTCGGCGCGTCGTTCGACGCACTGCAGCACCAGGCCAGCGACGCGTTGTTCGGCATGCGCTTCGGCCAGCTCGCGCAGCAAGCCGCGCGCGCGCCGGGCGCCACGTTCCGCCTCACGCTGTCGACCGGCGTGCGCGTGCTCGCGCGCTGCGAATTCCCGGAAGCGCAGAAACCGACCGTCGCCGTCAGGCCGCCCGCGCCGGCTGCGCGCGTGCGTGCGCCGGACCCCGACGCGATCACGTTCGCGACGCTCGACACCGGCGACGCGCGCATGGCCGCCGTGCTCGAACGCGTCGCGAAGATCCGCGGGCGCGACCTGCCGCTGCTGATCCTCGGCCAGACCGGCACCGGCAAGGAATGGCTCGCCCGCGCGCTGCACCAGGCGTCGCCGCGCGCGGACGGCCCGTTCGTCGCGGTCAACTGCGCGGCGCTGCCCGATTCGCTGATCGAGGCCGAGCTGTTCGGCTATGAAGACGGCGCGTTCACGGGCGCGCGCAAGCGCGGCAGCCCCGGCAAGATCGCGCAGGCCGACGGCGGCACGCTGTTTCTCGACGAAATCGGCGACATGCCGCTCGCGCAGCAGGTGCGGCTGATGCGCGTGCTGCAGGAGCGCGCGGTGATGCCGCTCGGCGGCGCACGCGCGGTGCCGGTCGACGTGCGCGTGGTCTGCGCGACGCACCGCGACCTGCGCGCGATGATCGCGGACGGCACGTTCCGCGAAGACCTGTTCTACCGGATCAACGGGCTCGCGGTCACGCTGCCGGCGCTCGCCACGCGCACCGATCTGCCGGCGCTCGTCGAGCGAATCCTCGCGCGGCTCGCGCGCAGCGAGCCGATGCCGCGCCGCCTCGCGGCCGACGTGCTGGACGCGTTCGCGCGCCACCGCTGGCCCGGCAATCTGCGGCAGATGACCAACGTGCTGCGCACGGCCGGCATGCTCGCCGAGGACGAAGACGAGATCACGCTCGCGCATTTGCCGGACGATTTCTGGCTCGATTGCGACGCCGCCGCGGCTGCGCCGGAAGCAGCCGCGCCGGCCGGCAAGCGCGAAGGCACGACGCTGCAAAGCCATCAGGCCGCGATGATCGATGCGGTGCTCGCGCGGCATGGCGGCAACGTATCGGCGGCCGCGCGCGAACTCGGTCTCGCCCGCAATACCGTGTACCGGTATCTGCGACGGCACTGACGCCCACGCCGGGCGGCCGCCGGCCGCCGGCGGGTTCGGGTATGCTTGGCGCGTCGCCGCCGAACCGCTGCCCGCTTCAGTCATGACCGATCCAGAACATCCGTCCCTCGTGCGCATCGAGCCGCTCGGCGCAACCTTCGACGCACCCGATTCGCTGACGGTACTCGAAGCCGCCGCGTTCGCCCGCGTGTCGCTGCCGCGCTCCTGTCGCAACGGCACGTGCCGAAGCTGCCTTTGCCGGATCGTCAGCGGCAGCGTACGCTACACGATCGAATGGCCGGGGCTGAGCCGCGAGGAAAAAACGGACGGCTATACGCTGCCGTGCGTGGCCGTTGCCACGTCGGACCTCGTGCTCGACGTGCCCGACGCGGCCATGCTCGACTAGACGCGGCGCCGACCGCGCGCGTCGCCCCTGCAACGCTCGATCCTGCATGGAGAACACGATGATCCAGCAAACCGATCGCATCGAAAAACAGGCGCTGCTCAGTGCATCGCCCGACCGCGTCTGGGCAGCCGTCGGCAATTCCGGCGAATTCGGGCAATGGTTCGGCGTCTCGTTCGACGGCCCGTTCGAGGCCGGCCAGCCGCTGTTCGGCCGCATCACGCCCACCCGCGTCGACGAGGACGTCGCGAAAGCGCAGGAGCCCTATGCGGGCACCGTGTTCGAAATCGTCGTCGATCGCATCGAGCCGCAACGACTGCTCTCGTTCCGCTGGCATCCGTTCGCGATCGACCCGCACGTCGATTACGCGTCCGAGCCGATGACGCTCGTCACGTTCACGCTCGCGGCGCAGGCCGGCGGCACGCTGCTCACGGTCACCGAAACGGGTTTCGACCAGTTGATCGAAGCGCGTCGCGCGACGGCGCGCGCCATGAACGACCAGGGCTGGGCCGCGCAGATGACGCTGATCGCGAAATATCTGGCGCTGCACGCGTAGCGCGCCGCTACGCCGCACGTTCGGGCCGGCCGACGCATCGACGTGCGTGGCATAATCGGCGGCATCGTCGTCCACCCGCCGCCGCGCATCGCATGCTGAATCGTCGTCTCCGGAAGATCGGCAGTCTGCTCGGGATGCTCGCCATCCTGATGACGGCGCTCGCGCCGACGATCTCGCAGGCGCTGACCACGCAAGGCCGCGTCGACGCGCTGCTGGCCGGCTACTGTTCGTCCGCGCCGGCCGCCGGCGACCGCTCCGCCGATGCGTCGACGAAAAGCCTGCAGGCGCATCTCCACGCATGCGGCTACTGCAGCCTGCTTGCTCATACTCCCGCGCTGCCCGCCCCCGAACTGACGTTCGCGGCCCACGTGCACGCGATCGAGCATCGCGCGGCGACCCGCTTCGAAAGCCTGCGCCGCGCGCTGCCGCTCACGGCCGCGCAACCGCGCGCCCCGCCGCTCGCGTCCTGATCCGTCGTCATTGCGCGCGATGCCGTCGTGCATCGCGCAGCCTGCGCACGCCGCCCGCGTGCGCGACGTGTCACGTTTCGAAGGACGATCATGTCTCACCATGCTGCGCGCGGCGTCGTGCCGTGCGCGCGGTTGGCCGCCGCCGGTTCGAATGACCGCGATGACCGCGCCTGCATTCGCCCGCATGCGCATGTCCGACCGCGCACGGCCGCGCCAATCGTCGCCGACATCGATGCCGCTCGCGCAGCCGTCCGTCGAATCCGTCTTTTCCATCCGATTCGTCACTCGCTCATCCAGCCATGAAAACCACCCCTTTCGTTCGCGGCGCACTCGCCGCACTCGGCTTCGTCGCCATCCAGGCCGCCCATGCGCATGCGCTCCCGAAAATGCAGGACCCGGCCCCCGACGCCACGCTGTCGAGCGCGCCGCACGCAGTCACGATCGACTTCGGCGAGGCGCTCGAGCCGGCGTTCAGCTCGATCGCCGTGACCGACAGCCACGGGCAGTCGGTCGTCGACGGGAAGTCGGCCGTCGACGCCGGCAACCGGAAGCGGATGCGCGTCGCACTGGCCGATCTGAAGGCCGGCACGTACACGGTCGCGTGGATCGCGGTGGCCAGCGACGGCCATCGCACGCACGGCCGCTACACCTTCAAGGTGAAGTAACGCACGCGATGCGCATCGGCGCACCGTGCCGATCGCATTCGCATCGATGCCCTCGGCATCGCACTCGATCAGGAGAACACACGATGAAACGCACGATTTCGACCGGCCTGCTCATGGCGCTGGCGCTGCACGTGTCCGCTACGTTCGCCGCGCCGGCCCTGCAGGCCGACGCGTGCTGGATCCGCACGATGCCGGCGACGGTGCCGTCCTCCGGCTACTTCACGCTGAAGAACGACGGCGACACACCCGCGACGCTCGTCGGTATCGACACGCCCGCCTACGGGATGGCGATGATGCATGAAACGCAGACGAGCGGCAGCACCGCGAAGATGGTCCACGTCGACTCGGTCGTCGTGCCGGCGCACGGCACGGTCGCCTTCAAGCCGAAGGGCTATCACGCGATGCTGGAAGCGCCGCGCCAGGCCGTCGCGCCCGGCGCGAAGGTGCCGCTCCGGCTGCATTTCGCGGACGGCTCGATCGTGTCCGTGACCTGCGACGCGAAGGCGCCGACCTACGCCGGCCAGTAACGCCGCCTGCCCCTCGACCGAAGGAGACGCACATGAAAGACCGCCTGCCGCTCGCCGACCTGATCGTCCGCTACCGGACGCCGCTGAATGTCGCGGTACTGATCGTCTGCGGCTTATGGGCCGCGTGGATCGCGTGGATGACGCGACCTGCCGCCATCGATACGCCGCCGTCGATTCCCGCGTACTGCATGCGCGACGCGCGCTGACGCGCCGAGACGGCACGGTTGCGGCGGCGGCCCGCGCCATTATTGGCGTGGCATCATCGCTTCATCCCGACCGCCGCAACCGCCTTTCGGAGCGCCGCATGTCCATTCAGACCTGGATGCTGTTTGCCGCAGCCTATCTCGCCACGACGCTGTCGCCGGGGCCCAACGTGCTGCTCGTGATCCGCAACACGGTGCGCTACGGCACGCACGGCACCGTCGCGACGATCGCCGGCAACCTCGTCGCGCAGGGCGTGGTCGTGCTGCTGGTCGCGCTCGGCGTCGGCGCGGTGCTGGCGGCGATGCCGCCGCTGTTCGTCGCGATGAAGGTGATCGGCGCCGCGTATCTGATGGTCCTGGGTGTCCGGCAGTTGCGCGGCGATAGCAAGACCGCCGCATCGAGCGGCGCGGCGGAAATCGTCGCGCCCGATCGCCGGAAACTGTTCCGCGAAGCGCTGTTCGTGTCGGGCAGCAATCCGAAGACGATGATCTTCCTGTCCGCGTTCATGCCGCAGTTCATCGTGCACGATCGCCCGCTCGCGCTGCAGTTCGTCGTGATGTACGCGACGATCGCCTGCACGGTCGTGATCGTTCACGGCGTCTATTCGGCCGGCGTGCGCCGCCTGCATCGCGGTTTCGGCATGAGCCGCGCGGTGCGCGCGCTCAAGCGCGCGAGCGGGCTGCTGTTCGTCGGGCTCGGCATCAAGCTGCTGACCGCTCGGCAGGCGTAGGCCGGCCCGATCCCGTCAGTGCATGCGCGCGGCCAGGGCGGCCGCGATCTCGTCGAACGACGGCCGTGCATCGACGTCCTCGTTCACGCACGCCGCCGCAAGCGCATCGAGCGCGCCGGCACGCGGTTCGCATCGCTCGAGCAATTCGCCGAGCAGATAGCCGAACGCGCGCACTTCGAGCCGCTCGAACCGGGCGCCGCGTGTGCGATCGTTCACGTCGTACGGCGACGCCGCCCCGAAATCCCCGAGCAACGCGCCGCCTGCGCCGTCGTGCAGGATGTTGTGCGCGTACAGATCGCCGTGCATGATGCCGCGCGCGTGCAGATGGCCGGCCGCCGATGCGATGCCGTGCGCGATCCGCAGCGCCTGCGCCGGATCGAATCTCGCATCGGCGGCATAGACGTCGCGCGTGCAGGACGCGAAGCTCGGCGGCCCGGCGAGATTCGTCAGCGCGGGATCGACCAGCTCCATCACGAGGCCGTGCGTGCCGTCCGGATGCCCGCGCACCTTGCCGATCACCGGGATCAGATGCGGATGGCGGCCGGCATGCAGGCACGCGGCCATTTCGCAATCGGGCAGGCCGTCGCTCGTGACCGCGCCCTTGAACAGCTTGACCGCGACCGTGCGCGGCGGATGGCCGTTCGCCCGCCATTGCGCGCGATAAATGACACCCGACGCGCCCTCGCCCAGTTTCCGCTCACATGAAAGCGCCGCCCAGTCGATCTCCGCGACGTCCGGCCCGGCAGACGCCGCGGCCTCCGGCGCCGCGCCGAACGGGTTGCCGGCCACGGCGAGCCATGCGAGACGCGGCAGGTGCAGCAACCAGTCGGGCAACGCATCCAGCCGGTTCGCCGACAGGCGCACCAGCTCCAGCGCGCGGCAGCCGGCCATTTCGGCGGGTAGCGTCCGTAACTGGTTGCCGGCAAGCATGAGCTTTTGCAACCGCGCACAGTCGCCGATGTCGGGCGGCAGTTCGTCGATGGCGTTGTCGGTCAGGATCAGCCAGCGCAGCGCACGCGGCAGCGCGCCGCGCGCCACGGTGCGGATCCGGTTCGCCTTGAAGCCGATCATGTCGAGCCGATCGCACGCGCCGAGCACGTCGGGGAACGCGGTGAAGCGGTTGCCCGACGCGAACAGGATGCGCAGACGATGCAGCCGCGGCAGATCGTGCGGCAGCGCCGACAACGCATTGCCGGTCAGGTCGAGCACTTCGAGCGTGTCGGCCAGATCGAAAATCTCGCGCGGAAATTCGGTCAGTCCGCACGCGAGCTTGAGTTGCCGCGCGCCCGACAGTTGGCCGGCCTGCAGCTGTTCGAGGGTGTGTATCACGGGGAGAAAACGGGTGGCGGTTGCGGTGATCGTCGGGTCGATCGGACGAATTCTACCGGGATCGATCGCGTGCACGCACACGACCTCGTCACACCCCCTTCACAAACGCGCGATGTGACGTTAGAATTGCGCCCCTTGCAGTGCCGACGTGGTGAAATTGGTAGACACGCTATCTTGAGGGGGTAGTGGCGAAAGCTGTGCGAGTTCGAGTCTCGCCGTCGGCACCAGATGCGCTTTCAGCGCATTCCGAGCATGATCCGAAACCCGCGACAGCACATGGCTTCGCGGGTTTTTTGTTGCCGGCTACGCGAGCAACAGAAAATTGCGCACCACCGCCGACGGCTCGTCGCAGCGCGACGCAATGGCGAGCCTGGCGCGAAACCGGTTACCGGCGAACGGCCGGTACACGACCCCGGGCACCTGCACCTGCGTAATCGCTTTCGGCACGACCGACACGCCGAGCCCGGCCGCCACCAGCGTCACCGCGGACGCCATCTGCGGCGCCGGTTGCGCCATGCGCGGCTCGAACCCGGCGGCCCGGCACGCGACGACGATGTCGTCGAACAGCGTGCCGCCGGCCGCGCGCGGCACCTGCACGAACGACTCGTCGGCCAGCTCGGTCAGATCGATGCGCCGACGCTGCGCCAGCCGATGCGCGACGGGCAGCGCGACGAACATCGGCTCCTCGTCCCAGTCGGCTACCCGCAGCGTCGCGGCGACGCGGCGCTCGGGCCGCACGATCGCGACGTCGAGACGCCCGGCCTCCAGCGCCTCCAGTAGCACGCCCGACGTCGCTTCCTGCAACGTCAGCTCCGCATCCGGATACGCCTCGCGAAAACGGCGAATCAGATCCGACACTTTCGGATTGAACGCGGCCGTGCCGGTGAAGCCCACCCGCAAATGACCGGTTTCCCCGCGTGCGGCGCGCCTCGCCGCCCGCGCCGCGCGCTCGGCATCGTCCAGCACGCGGCGCGCCTCTTCCGCGAAGACCTCGCCCGCCAGCGTCAGCTCGGCGCCGCGCGCGGTGCGTTTGAACAGCTCCACGCCGAGTTCGCTCTCGAGCGCCTTGATCTGCTGGCTCAACGGCGGCTGGCCGATGCCGAGCGTTTCGGCGGCCTTCGTGAAATTCGACGCGGCCGCGACGGCCAGAAAGTAGCGCAGATGCCGGAGTTCCATGCGTGACGTGACCTCGCGGTGAGTCGGGCTGGCCTGTCAGCCAGTGTTAAAACATATTGCTGCGGTTCATTTCATATATTGGACATATACATGACCGTGCGCAAGAATTCGTGTATTCCGTCGCACATCGAGTGCCCCCATGTCCTCCGCTTCGATTTCCCGATCCATGCCCGGCACGCAACCATCCGCGCCCGATGCGCTGCCGGCCGGCGTGTCCCCGCGCTCGGCCGCGTACAAGCGCATCGCGTTCGCGCTTTTCCTCGCCGGCTTTGCCACTTTCTCGCTGCTGTACTGCGTGCAGCCGCTGCTTCCCGCGTTCGCACGCGAGTTCGACGTCGGCGCGGCGTCGAGTTCGCTGTCGCTGTCGCTGTCGACCGGGATGCTCGCGGTGTCGATCCTGTGTGCCGGCGCGCTGTCCGAACGGGTCGGGCGGCGCGGGCTGATGTTCGCGTCGATGACGCTGGCCGCGGTGTTCAACCTGCTCGCCGCGCTGTCGCCGAACTGGCACCTGCTGCTGGTCTGTCGTGCGCTCGAAGGCTTCGCGCTGGGCGGCGTGCCGGCGGTGGCGATGGCCTATCTCGCGGAAGAAATCGCCGCCGACGGGCTCGGCTTCTCGATGGGGCTCTATGTCGGCGGGACCGCGTTCGGCGGCATGATCGGACGGATCGGGATGAGCGCGCTCGAGGAGCACTTCTCGTGGCGCACGGCGATGCTGTCGATCGGCGTCGTCGACCTGCTCGCGGCGCTCGCGTTCGTGATGCTGCTGCCGGCCTCGCGACGCTTCGTGAAGCGCACCGACCTGACGCTGCGTCACCACCTGCGGCTGTGGCACGCGCAACTGCGTCATGCACGCCTGCCGTTCGTGTTCGCGATCGGCTTCCTGATGATGGGCGCGTTCGTGACGATCTACAACTACGCCGGGTTCCGGCTCATGGCGGCGCCGTTCAACCTGAGCCCGACCGCATGCGGGCTGATCTTCGGTGCGTACCTGTTCGGGATGGTGTCGTCATCGAGCGCCGGCGCGCTCGCCGATCGTCTCGGGCGGGGGCCGGTTCTGGTCAGCGGCATCGTCGTCTTCGCGGTGGGTCTCGCTCTGACGCTGTCGCACTCGCTCGCCGCGATCGTCGTCGGCATCGTGCTCGTGACGATCGGCTTCTTCGTCGCCCATTCGGTCGCGAGCGGCTGGGTCGGCGCGCTCGCGGGCGCCGCGAAAGGGCACGCGGCCTCGCTGTATCTGCTCGCCTACTATGTCGGGTCGAGCGTGCTCGGCTCGGTCGGTGGCGCGTTCTGGCAACGCGGCGCGTGGACGAGCGTCGCCGCTTATGTCGCGGTGCTGCTCGTCATCGCAGTGCTGGCGGCGCGGCGCTTGAGCCGCGCGTGATGCGACGCCCGACGACAATCGCGGCATCGTCGCCGATTCCGAACCGGCCGGTGAATATCAGGAAACCGAACTGAAGCTGTCGGGCATGCAGGCGGCGATCCGCGTGCGCGATGCGACGGCGAAGATGCCCGGCTCCAGGCAGGTGTCGGGCCTCGTCGATGGTCGACTGATCCGCGCCGCCCGTCACAGCAACGGCAGCGTTTGCCGGATATGGTCGGCGAATGCCGCCGTCAGGTGCGACGGCCGCTTCCGGTCGAACCTCAACGTGATGCCGACGGCCGGCAACGGCGGCAAATGCGGATCGCCGTTGACGATCGCGAGGTCGGCCGGCACCGCCGTCTGCGTCATCACCGCGAACGCCTGGCCCGAGCGCACCAGCGCGATCAGCCCGGCGAGGCTGCTGCTCGCATACGCGACGCGATAGTCGCGGCCGGCGCGGTCCAGCGCGTCGCGAGCCGCGAGATGATCGAGCGTGTCGCGGTCGGACAGCGCGAGCGGCAGCGGATCGAAATGCGCGGGTTCGAGCCCCGGATAGCCGATCCAGACCAGCTGCTCGCGGCGAACGATGTCGTCGGTCGCGCCGTCGTCCGGCACGGAAATCATCGCCAGATCGACCGCACGCTTCTCCAGGTGTTCGACGAGCCGCGGCGTGGGCGCGCAGACGACTTCGACGATCGCCTGCGGATGCTGGCTCGAGAACTGCCGCAGCAGCGACGGCAGCCACACCTCGGCGTAATCGTCCGGGCAACCGAACCGGATGGTCCCCGACAACCCCGTGCCGCACAGGTCGGCCATCGCCTCGTCGTGCAGCCGCAGGATGCGCTGCGCGTACACGAGCAGCCGCTCGCCCGGATGCGTGAGCACCACGCCACGGCCGGTGCGCTGGAACAGCGGCTGATCGACGGCCGCTTCGAGCCGCTTCATCTGCTGGCTGAGCGCGGATTGCGTGCGGCCCACGCGCGCGGCCGCGCGGCTCAACGCGCGCACCTCGGCGATCGCGACGAACGAGCGCAGCAGGTCGATTTCGAGCGAAAGCGCCAAGGTATTAGCTCCTTTTCTAGCTTGCATTAGCACTATTCGTTTCCATCAAACCAGACGCGCGCCTAGACTGCAAGCGATCCCCGCCCTTTTGCCCGGAGCCGCCCGATGTCCCTGAACGACGACGCAACCTTCTGGCGCAACGCCAGGCAGCACCTGGTCCGCTACGGCGGCACCTTCGAGCCGATGATCGTCGAGCGCGCGAAAGGCAGCTTCGTCTACGACGCCGACGGCCGCGCGATCCTCGATTTCACGTCGGGCCAGATGAGCGCGGTGCTCGGCCACAGCCATCCGGAGATCGTGTCCGTGATCGGCGAATACGCGGGCAAGCTCGACCACCTGTTCAGCGGCATGCTGTCGCGGCCGGTCGTCGATCTCGCGACGCGCCTGGCCGACATCACGCCCGCTGGGCTCGACCGCGCGCTGCTGCTCAGCACCGGCGCGGAATCGAACGAGGCGGCGATCCGGATGGCGAAGCTCGTCACCGGCAAGTACGAGATCGTCGGGTTCGCGCAGTCGTGGCACGGGATGACGGGCGCCGCCGCGTCGGCCACGTACAGCGCCGGCCGCAAGGGCGTCGGCCCGGCGTCGGTCGGCTCGTTCGCGATTCCCGCGCCGTTCGCGTACCGGCCCCGCTTCGAACGCAACGGCGCCTACGACCCGCTCGCCGAACTCAACTACGCGTTCGACCTGATCGATCGCCAGTCGAGCGGCAACCTCGCCGCGTTCATCGCGGAGCCGATCCTCAGTTCGGGCGGGATCATCGAATTGCCGGAAGGCTATATGGCCGCGCTCAAGCGCAAGTGCGAGGAACGCGGCATGCTGCTGATCCTCGACGAAGCGCAAACGGGCGTCGGTCGCACCGGCACGATGTTCGCGTGCCAGCGCGACGGCGTGACGCCCGACATCCTGACGCTGTCGAAGACGCTCGGCGCGGGGCTGCCGCTCGCGGCCCTCGTGACGTCCGCGGCCATCGAGGAACGCGCGCACGAACTCGGCTATCTGTTCTATACGACGCACGTGTCCGACCCGCTGCCGGCGGCCGTCGGCCTGCGCGTGCTCGACGTCGTGCAGCGCGACGGCCTCGTCGCGCGCGCGAACACGATGGGCGAGCGGCTGCGGGGCGGCCTGCTCGACCTGATGGAACGCTTCGACTGCATCGGCGACGTGCGTGGGCGCGGGCTGCTGCTCGGCGTCGAAATCGTCAAGGATCGCCGCACCAAGGAGCCGGCGGACGGGCTCGGCGCGAAGATCACGCGCGAGTGCATGAACCTCGGGCTCAGCATGAACATCGTGCAGTTGCCCGGCATGGGCGGCGTGTTCCGGATCGCGCCGCCGCTGACCGTCAGCGACGACGAGATCGATCTCGGCCTGTCGTTGCTGGAGCAGGCGATCGCGCGCGCGCTGTAACGGCACGCGACAGCGCCGTTCTTTGCAGGGCGATCCGCCGCGCCGGCTCGACCGACCGGCGCAACGGGTTCATGTTTCGCATTCCAGATCGATCAGCGGGCTTCGGCGGCCCAAGCTTCGGCATCGGCGCCGGCAGGGATACGCATCGGGCTCGACGGATCGGTCGCCGCGCGCCACACGGCTTCGGCGACGTCCTGCGCATGGGTGATCGGCGCAGACGCATCGAGCATCCGCGCCACGGCCTTGCCCGCGAAGTCCCCATACGCTTCGTGCTCGAAGCCGTGCATGTTGGCCCGTGCGTTGTCGGCGAACCGCGTGTCGGGCGCGCGGCCCGGCAGCACGAGATGCGCGCGCACGCCGAACGGCGCGAGTTCGAGCGCCATCGATTCGGTGAATGCATTCACCGCCGCCTTGCTTGCGCGATACGCGCTGACCAGCGGCAATACCTTCAGCGTGACGCTCGACGTGACGTTCACGATCACGCCGGCGCCCCGCGCGCGAAATTGCGGCAGCACGGCCTGCGTCACCGCGATCGTGCCGATCGTGTTGGTGTCGAACAGCGCGCGCACCGTGTCGAGCGGCGTGAGTTCGGCCGGTGCGGCCGCGCCGAAGCCCGCGTTGTTGACGAGCACGTCGATCGGGCCGGCGGCATCGATCGCGGCGCGAATGCTGTCCGCGTTCGTCACGTCGAGCGGCAGCACGCGCAAGCGCTCCGACGGCGGCAGCACGTCGCCGTCGGGCTTACGCATCGTCGCGACGACCTGCCAGTCGCGCGCCAGAAAATGGCGGGCGATTTCGAGGCCGAAGCCGGAAGAACAGCCGGTAATCAATACGGTCTTCATACGAACTCCTGGGATGTGTTGAGCACCTGTCCGTACGATAGATGGCCGCCGCCGTATTCGCTACAATCGACAATCCGCTTTTCTTTTGCGAGAGTCCGGCGATGATCGACCCGCTGACCGAAGTCGTGACGCTGCTGCAACCCGGCGCGCGGCATTCGAAGTACGTGCGCGGCGCGAGCCCGTGGGCGATCAATCGCACGGTCGCCGGCGAGCCGTTCTATTGCGCGATCCTCGACGGCGGGTGCCGGATCGCGATCGACGGGCACGCACCGATCGAACTGCTGCCCGGCGATTTCATGCTGATTCCGGCGGCCTACGGCGTCGCGATGTCGAGCCTCGAACCGCCGCCGCCGGGCGTCGACACCGCGCCGCCGGTCATGCTCGATCACGGCGAATACCGGATCGGCGATCGCGCGAACCCGGTCGACATGCGAATGATGGCCGGCAACTGCAGCTTCGGTTCGCCCGATGCGTCGCTGCTGGTGTCGCTGCTGCCCCGCTTCGTGCACGTACGCGGCGAGCCGCGGCTGACCACGCTCGTGCAACTGGTGCGCGACGAATCGCGCGCGCAGCGGCCCGCCCGCGAGATCGTGCTGGCGCGCCTGCTGGAAGTACTGCTGATCGAGGCGATGCGGTTCACGAGCGGCACGCACGCGTCGCCCGGGCTCGTGCGCGGGCTCGCCGACAGCCGCCTCGCGGCCGCGCTGCGCCGGATGCACGAACGCCCCGCGCATCCGTGGACGATCGTCGAACTCGCGAAGGAAGCCGCGCTGTCGCGCTCGACGTTCTTCGAGCGCTTCAGCCGCGCGGTCGGCGTCGCGCCGATGGAATACCTGCTCACATGGCGCATGGCGCTCGCGAAGGATCTGCTCCGCCGCAACGAAGGCCGCATCGCGGAGATCGCGGCGCGCGTCGGCTACAGTTCCGCGAGCACCTTCAGCGTCGCGTTCGCGCGGCACGTCGGTCGGCCGCCCGCGCAATATGCACGCGACGAACAGGCGGCGACGAACGAACCATGAACCGCATCCGCCTTCCCTGTTCCGCCGCCTGCCACTGCGCTCCATCGCGCCACGACGACGTGCGAGGCGCGCGATGACGACCGACGCAAAGACCGTCGACACGGCCGACCACTGGCTCGTCGCGCGCCGCGATGCGGAAACCGGCATCGAAAGCCTGCACGCCCATTTCAACGGCCACGCGTACGATGCGCACGATCACGACGACATGCTGGTCGGCTTCACCGAACAGGGCGTGCAACGCTTCCAGTGTCACCGCTCGCTGCATACCAGCGTGCCGGGCCGCGCGATCCTGATCGAGCCGGGTGCGATGCACGACGGCCACGCGCCCGAAGCCGGCGGGTTCACGTACGGGATGCTGTACCTGCCGCAGGTGTGGGTCGAGCGCGCCGCGCGCCGGCTGGACCTGCCGGGCCTCGGCAGCGTCGAAGCCACGTTCGGCCATACGCTCGTCGACGATCGCGGCCTCGTCGACGCGATCCGGAACGCCTTCTTCGCGATCCACGACAACGAAGGCCGGCTCGCGCGCGACCAGACGCTCGACCGCCTGCTGATGCGCCTCGGCAGCCAGCTGGGCAGCCCGCTCGCGCTGGAGAGCAGCGCCGTGCCGCCCGCGATCGCGCGCGTGCGCGACCTGCTGCACGCACACATGGACGGCAACATCGGCCTCGACGAACTCGCGAGCGTCGCCGGCATCGACCGGTTCCGGCTCACGCGGATGTTCCAGCGCGCGTTCGGCACGTCGCCGCACGCGTACCTCGTGCGCTTGCGGCTGCGTGCCGCGCGCAAGCTGCTGGCCGCCGGCCGTACGCCCGCGCAGGCGGCCGCCGACGTCGGCTTCGCCGACCAGAGCCACCTCGGCCGCTGGTTCCGCCGCGCATACCGGATCACGCCGGCCGCGTACCGGCAACTCTGCACAAACGTTCCAGACTGATCGCGCACGCCGTCCGATCATGGACGCTCCAACCGGGAGCAAGCATGTTCGATACCAAAGTAGCGCTGATCGTGCGCGACGATCTCGCCGCGTGGCAGAAACTCAACGTGGTCGCGTTTCTCGCGACGGGCGTCGCGGCCGGCGCGCCGGACGCACTGGGCGAGCCTTACGAGGATGCGGCCGGGCGCCGCTACGGCCGGATGCTCGGCCAGCCGATGCTGGTGTTCGCCGCCGATCTGAACGGATTGCAGGCAGCGCACCGTCAGGCGCTGTCGCGCGAGTTGACGATCGTGCCGTACGTGCGGGCGATGTTTTCGACCGGGCACGATGCGGCCAACCGCGCGGCGTTTCGCGCCGAGGATGCGGAGCATCCCGATCTGGTCGGCCTGGCGTTGCACGGGCCGAGGAAGGCCGTCGACAAGGCGGTGAAGGGGCTGGCGTTGCATGCGTGAACGCCGGCGTGCCCCGCCCGCCGCCTGCCGGCCGCCGTCGCCGCTCAGCGATGCGCGAGCACGTTGACGAGTTTGCCGAACGGATCGCGCACGTAAAACCGCCGCACGCCCCACGGCTCGTCGGCCGGGCCGTATTCGACGGGCACGCCGGCCACACGAACGCGCGCGAGCGCTTCATCGACATCGTCGACCTCGATCGACAGATCGGGCGTCGGCGTGCCCGACCCGCCCTGCGACGCGAAGCTGATCTGCACGTCCATCCGCTCGGCATTGCCGTAGGTCGCGATCCAGCCGTGGTCCATCAGCAGGTCGAGGCCGAAGATGTGCTGATAGAAGCGCTTGGCGTCGTCGACGGATCGCGTGTCGACGTTGGCGACGATTCGTTTGACTTTCATCGGATTCCTTCACGATTCGGGCAGTCTCGCGAAGCTACACCGGAATCATTCGCGCGACCAGCGCGTCGGCGGCCGGCCGTCTTCATGTCCGCGCAGCGCGGCCGCGCGGCCCGCGCGCCGTGCTTGCCGGCCAGCCAGACGCCGATCGCGACGACGACGATGCCGACGTAGGTCGTCGCGTCGATCCGGTCGCCGAACATCCACGCGGCCCACACCAGCGTTACCGGCGGTTCGAGATAGACGAGCGTCGCCACGCGCGTCGCCGGCATCCGCCCGAGCAGCGCCCACAACGACAGATAAGCGATGAAAGTCGAGAACACAGTGAGCCACACGACCGACACCCACACGTTCGGCTGCGTCGGCACGTGCAGGTCGCCCGTGGCGATCCCGCACGCCGCGAACAGCACGAGGCTCACGCAGCCCTGCACGAACAACGACAGGACCAGCCCGTCCTCGTTACTGCGCACGTCGGTCAACGCGCGGCGGCGCTGATAGATCGTCGCGATCGACAGCCCGAACGCGGACACCAGCGGCAGCAGGTACATCACGATCCCGACCGACCCGGCCGGCAGCGCGTATTGCCCGCCGATCACGATGCCCACGCCGACGAACCCGACGACGAGCCCGGCCCACTGGCGCGCTCCGCTGCGCTCGCTGCCGCCGAACGACGCCATCGCCGCCGTGATGAGCGGCTGCAGCGCCGCGACGATCGCCGCGATGCCCGGCGGCAGCCCATGCTGGATCGCGGTGTACACGCAGGCCAGATAAAGAAACTGCGACAGGAAGCCGATCACCGCGTGATAGCGGATTTTTTCGAGCGTCAGGCGCCCGATCCGTCGATTGACGACGATCGCGACGCACAGCGTGACGAGCAGGAACCGCCAGAACAGCAGGTTGAACGCGCCGGCCGTCTCCGCGCCGAGCTTGGCGCCGATGAACCCGGAACTCCACGACAGGACGAAAACGAGTTGAAGCAGGAATAGCTGCATGGAGCGACGATTCTCGGAAAGTGGCCGGGGCAAGCGCGGGCCGCGCAACTGCGCCGGACGAATCGGTTCGAGCCGTTGACCCGAGAATATGGGTTGCTCGATAATTCCGTCAATCGACATTACCTGAATCATCGATTCGGAAAAACCAAATCATGCCGCGCACCCTGGACGTCGACCTGCTGCGTACCTTCCACGCCGTCGCGAAGCTCGGCCGCTTCAAGGATGCGGCCGTTCATGTGAACCGCAGCCCGTCGTCCGTCACCGCACAGATTCAGAAGCTGGAGGAGATGGTCGCGCAGCGGCTATTCACGCGGAACAACCAGGCGGTCGAACTTACGCAGTTCGGCCACAAGCTGCTGAGCGACACCACCGAGTTTCTGCTGAGCCACGACCGGCTCGTCGAGTCGCTGTCGCCGCAGATATTGACCGGCAAGCTGCGGCTCGGCATCCCCGATTCCTACGCGGCGCACTTCATGGCGGAATTCCTGCCGCGCTTCGCCGCCGACCGGCCACTGCTCGAACTGACGGTCGAAGCGCGCTCCAGCGAAGAGTTGCAGCTACTGTTCTCGCGCGGCCAGCTCGACATCACGATCGCCGTGGTACCGAAAGCGCCGCCGCACGCCGAGCTGCTCGGCAAGACCCATCCGGTGTGGGTCGCCGCGCGCACGTTCAAGTTCGATCCCGACGCGCCGCTGCCGATCGCGGTGCAACTACAGGGCTGCCCGTACCGCGACGCCGCATTGCGTGCGCTGAAGAAGGCGAAGATCGCACACCGGATGCTGCTCGAAAGCGCCAGTTCGCCGGCGGTCGAAGCGTGCATCGCGAACGGCCTCGCGGTCGGCCTGATCGAGCATGAGCGCGTGTCGGGCAACCTGACGAGCCGCGTCGCCGGAATCGTGCTGCCCGATCTCCCGCCGCACCTGGTCACGGTGCTGACCGACGACAGCAATCGTGCCGCGCGGCATCTGCGCGACGTGCTGAAAAGCACGTTCAGGATCGGATAGGGAAGACGAGGCCGGGAACCGGCCTCGCCAGCGGACGCGAACAGCCAGGCAAAACTGCCGCCAGCCCGTTGCAGGCCGGCGGCTTTCTCTCGTCAACCGCCGAGATACGCCTGCTTGATCCGGTCGTTCGCGAGCAGGTTCGCGCCCGTGTCGGCCAGCACCACGCGCCCCGTTTCGAGCACGTAGCCGCGATCGGCCACGCCGAGCGCCTTGTTCGCGTTCTGCTCGACCAGGAACACCGTGACGCCTTCGTCGCGGATCGTCCGGATGATGTCGAAGATCTGCGCGATCACGAGCGGCGCGAGGCCGAGCGTCGGCTCGTCGAGCAGCAGCAAACGCGGCTTGCTCATCAGCGCGCGGCCGATCGCCAGCATCTGCTGCTCGCCGCCCGACATCGTGCCGGCCCGCTGCGCCGCGCGTTCCTTCAGGCGCGGAAACAGCTTGAACACGTGCTCGATGCCGTCGTCGATCTCGTGACGGCTCGCGAAGAAGCCGCCCATCTTCAGGTTCTCGAGCACCGTCAGGCTCGGGAACACGCGCCGCCCTTCGGGCGAGATCGCCATCCCCTGCCGCATGATCTGGTGCGTCGACATCGCGGTGATGTCGTTGCCTTCGAACAGCACGCGGCCCGACGATGCGCGCGGCGTGCCGCACACCGTCATCATCAGCGTCGTCTTGCCGGCGCCGTTGCTGCCGATCAGCGTGACGATCTCGCCCTTGTTCACCTCGATCGACACGCCCGCGAGCGCCTCGACCGCGCCGTAGTGCGTATGGACCTGTTCCAGCTTCAGCATCACTCTTCCCCCAGATACGCCTTGATCACGCGCGGGTCGTTGCGGACCGCTTCCGGCGTGCCGATCACGATCGGCCGGCCGTGCTCCATCACGAGGATGCGGTCGGACACGCCCATCACGAGGCTCATGTCGTGTTCGATCAGCAGCACCGATACGCCGAACTCGCGGCGCAGCTTGTCGATCAGATGCTGCAGCTCGATCTTTTCCTGCGGGTTGAGGCCGGCCGCCGGCTCGTCCAGCATCAGCAGGCGCGGCTCGGTGATCATGCAGCGGGCGATCTCCAGACGCCGCTGGTGCCCGTACGACAGCGTGCCCGCCGGCCGGTTGGCGACCGACGTCAGCCCCATCCGGTCGAGCCACACGGCCGCGCGTTCGAGCGCTTCCTTCTCGGCGTGACGATACGCGGGCGTCGCGAACAGGCCGTGCAGCAGCCCCGACTTCACCTTGCGATGCTGCGCGACGAGCAGGTTCTCGACCACCGTCAGCGACTTGAACAGGCGGATGTTCTGGAATGTCCGCACGAGGCCCTTCAGCGCGATCTTGTGGCTCGGCAGCCCCGCGATCGCGTGGCCGTCGAGCACGACGTCGCCGCCGGTCGGCTTGTAGAAGCCGCCGACGCAGTTGAACACCGTGGTCTTGCCCGCGCCGTTCGGCCCGATGATCGCGAACACCTCGTCGCGGCGCACGTCGAAATCGATGCCGTCCACCGCGAGCAACCCACCGAAGCGCATCTGCAGCCCGGCGACCTTCAACAGTTCTGCATTCGCGCTCATTGCGGGAGCTCCACGTGGGGGCGGCTCGCAGGCAGCAGGCCCTGCGGACGCCACATCATCATCAACACCATCACCAGACCGAAGATCAGCATCCGGTACTCGGCGAAGCCGCGCGCGACTTCCGGCAGCACGGTCAGCAGGATCGCCGCGAGAATCACGCCGAGTTGCGAACCCATCCCGCCGAGCACGACGATCGCGAGGATCAGCGCCGATTCGATGAAGGTGAACGATTCGGGATTCACGAGGCCCTGACGCGCCGCGAAGAACGCGCCGCCGATGCCCGCGAACGCCGCGCCGAGCGTGAACGCCGACAGCTTGATGCGCGTCGGGTTCAGGCCCAGCGAACGGCATGCGATCTCGTCGTCGCGCAGCGCTTCCCACGCGCGGCCCATCGGCATGCGGATCAGGCGGCTCGTCACGAACAGCGTGAAGCCGACCAGCAGCAGCGCGATCAGGTACAGGAAGATCACCATGTGCTCGCCGCTGTATTCCAGCCCGATCAGTTCATGGAAGGTCTTCGCCCCTTCGACGCTCGCCGAGCGCGCCATCTCGAAGCCGAACACCGTCGGCTTCGGAATGCTCGAGATGCCGTCCGGGCCGCCGGTGAGGCTCGTCAGGTTGTTCGCGAGCAGGCGAATGATTTCGCCGAAGCCGAGCGTGACGATCGCGAGATAGTCGCCGCGCAGGCGCAGCACCGGGAAACCGAGCAGGAAACCGAACGTCGCCGCGGCGATCGCCGCGATCGGCAGACACTCCCAGAACGACAGCCCGAAATACTGGTTCAGCATCGCGTACGTATAGCCGCCGACCGCATAGAACCCGACATAGCCGAGATCGAGCAGCCCCGCGAAACCGACCACGATGTTCAGCCCGAGGCCGAGGATCACGTAGATCAGCGCGAGCGTCGCGACGTCCACCGCACCGCGCGAGCCGAAGAACGGCCACACGAGCCCCACCGCGAGCAGCACCCAGATGATCGCACGCTGCTGCCGCGCGCCCATCGCAGGCGCCGCCGGCAGCTTCACGGCCGCTTTCGCGCGCATCAGCCACGGCTTGAACAACTGGAACAGGAATACCGCCGCCACGGCGATCCACACCGGGCGCCAGTGCGGCGTCAGCACGACCTGGTAGCCGTCGAGCTTCAGTTGCAGCCCGAGCACCGGAATCGTGAGGATCGCCGTCAGGATCGCGGCGGCCACCGCATTCTTCAACGCCTGGCCGATCGAAGCATCGGCGGCCGGGCGGCGAACGGAAATGACTTGACTCATCTGCGTCTCCCTCAAACCTTTTCGATGTCCGACTTGCCGAGCAGGCCGGTCGGGCGGAAGAGCAGGATCAGCACGAGCAGGCCGAACGCGACGACGTCCTTGTACTCGGCCGGCATGTAGCCCGCGGCAAAGGTTTCGGCCAGGCCCAGCAGCACGCCGCCGAGCATCGCGCCCGGGATGCTGCCGATCCCGCCGAGCACCGCGGCGGTGAACGCCTTGATGCCCGCGACGAAGCCGATATACGGATTCAGCTTGCCGATCGTCAGCCCGATCAGCACGCCGCCGACGGCCGCCAGCATCGCGCCGAGCACGAACGTGAACGAGATCACGCGGTTCGTGTCGATGCCGAGCAGGTTCGCCATCTTCATGTCTTCGGCGCACGCGCGGCACGCACGGCCCATCCGCGAATGCGAGATGAACAGCGTGAGCGCGATCATCAGCACGAGCGTCACGCAGACGATCAACAGGCGAGCATACGGAATCGTCACGTCGTAGTCGCCGCCGAGATGGATGTCGAACGCGCCGGAGATCAGCACCGGCACGGACACGTCGCGCGCGCCCTGGCCGATCTGCACGTAGTTCTGCAGAAAGATCGACATGCCGATCGCCGAGATCAGCGGCACGAGCCGCGGGCCGCCGCGCAGCGGCCGATACGCGACGCGCTCGACCGCGAAACCGTACAGGCCGGTGACGATCACCGACACGATCAGCGCGGCGCCGAGCACGAGCGGCAGCGGATAGCCGGCGGAGATGCCGATTGCGGTCAGGGTCACGAGGCCCACATAGGCGCCGATCATGTAGATCTCGCCATGAGCGAAGTTGATCATGCCGATGATGCCGTAGACCATCGAGTAGCCGATGGCGATCAACGCATAGATCGCACCCAGCGTCAGGCCGTTGACCAGTTGCTGGGCGAATTGAGGAAAGAAGTCAGTCATGTGCGGGAAGCTCCCGTTGGCGCTGCGTCGCAAGCCGTCGCCGGATCACGGCGGTCGGCCGCGCGCAACGCACGGTGTCGTCTCGGGCCGCCCGTTGGCCGCGGAACGGCCAAATGCGCACGCGCTCCGCCCGGGTGACGGGCAGAGCGCGTGCGCGGGGCGGGTACTCCGTATTACTTGGCGGCGGTCTTCGTCGCGTCCTTGTGCCACGTGTAGACAACGAACTTGAACGCCTTCAGGTCGCCCTGGGCGTCATACGCGACCTTGCCGATCGGCGTGTCGAACGTCGTCTTGTGCATGTACGCGGCGACCTTCGTCGGGTCGGTCGTCTTCGCGCCCGCGATCGCGTCGGCGATGATCTTCACCGCGGCGTACGACGGCATCTGGAACGGGCCGTTCGGATCGCGCTTCTTGTCCGCGAACGCCTTCACGAGCGCCGCGTTGACCGGATCGGCCGAGAAGTCGGCCGGCAGCGTGACCAGCATGCCTTCCGAAGCCGGGCCGGCGATCGCCGTCACGTCCTTGTTGCCAACGCCTTCCGGCCCCATGAACGTCGCCTTCACGCCCTGCTCGCGCGCCTGGCGCATCAGCAGGCCCATTTCCGGGTGGTAGCCGCCGAAGTAGACGAAATCGACGCCTTGCGACTTCAGCTTCGTGATGATCGCCGAGTAGTCCGAATCGCCGGCGTTGATGCCTTCGAACAGCACGACCGGGATCTTCGCGGCTTCGAGGTCCTTCTTCACCGACGACGCGATGCCCTGGCCGTACGACTGCTTGTCGTGCAGGACCGCGACCTTCTTCGGCTTCACGTTGTTGATGATGTAGTGCGCGGCGGCCGGGCCTTGCTGGTCGTCGCGGCCGATCGTGCGGAAGATGAAGTGACGCTTCTTGCCTTCGGTCAGCTGCGGCGCGGTGGCCGACGGCGTGACCATCACGATGCCTTCGTTCTCGTAGATATCCGACGCGGGAATCGTCGAACCCGAGCACACGTGGCCGATCACGTACTTGATCTTCTGGCTGACGATCTTGTTGGCGACGGCGACGGCCTGCTTCGGTTCGCACGCGTCGTCCATCAGCACGACTTCGAACTTGTTGCCGCCCGCGCCGCCTGCCGCGTTGATCTGTTCGATCGCGGTCAGCGCGCCGGCCTTCACCATGTCGCCGTATTGGGCGACCGAGCCGCTCATCGGACCAGCGATGGCGATCTTCACGGTTTCCGCTTGCGCGGCGGCGGCGCCCGCGGCGAACAGCACGGCGGCGACGGAAATGGACGTAAGACGGGACAGCGTCATCTGGGAGCTCCTCGATGTTGTTTAGTCATACGGGCAAAGGCGGCATGACTTGCGCAATCGAACAGCACCCGGGGCGAGGACATGGGACACGCCCGAGACACATAGAAGACGGAACTCCGGCGGAATGTTGCGTAGCGGGGCCCGGCTCTTGCAGTCCCCGAAGGGGACGTCTGGTTCGGAAAGACATCGTGATGCGTCTTGCATTGCGCAAGCGTTTCGCCTGCCCCGCTTGCCAAATCGCTGGTTCGGAGGGATGGTCCGACAGCTGTTGGCAAGGCAGCCGAAATTATATGGGCGTTTTTCAATCGTCTGTCAAAAATGCCTGTCGATTGAGGGAAAACACGTACGTTTTCGAGATGAGTGGGTGGCGACTGCGGCGCAACCTCGGCGGGGCGAGAACGTTTGCTTCGAGTGCAATCGGGTTGCTATTCGGCACGGGAATCGGGGCGGATTCCTTGTTGGGCGGGGTTTTCGGCGATGAGGAATTCGCGCCGGCGCATTTTTCGAGCTGCCGGCGGCCCGGGCGCTGGAAATCAATCGACTGATGATTGTGGGCGTGCGCACCAGGACGGGGCGCTGCGCGAGGCGGGAAAAATTTCCGTTTAGCGGGAAAACTAAACAAACTGAAAGCTTTTTGATATATCCGTGAAATAATGCGAACTCGTTTCCGCAATCCAGCCAGCCTTCGTGCAAGTCACGCCCGCCGCGCCTCGCAATCGCCTCAGGGCCGCGCCGACACCCGCTCGTCGCCCAGCAGCCAGCCAGTGATCTGCCGTTTTGTTCAATGCACATCACCTGCTTCGGATCGCCCATGAATTGCCCCGTCCGCCTGTATTCCGCCGCCGCGATCGCGTGCGCGCTCTCTGTTTCGACTGTCCATGCTTCGGGATGCGATGCGCTGACCGATCGATCGGCCGGTGCCAATGTATTTCGATCGGAGCGGCGTGCTGCTGCTCGGGAGGATGGGCACGCGGCGCGAACGAGCCGCCGACGGGTGCAGTTCGCCGCGCCTGCCGAACGGAGCCCGTTCGATACGCCGGATACGCGGCCGTTGCGGGCGACAAGCGATGCGCTCGTGGCATCGCCGCCTTCTTTTAAACACGAACCCGATTTTGTCTCGGCTCCGAACCGTATCGCGCTCGGCGCGGGCGGGAGCGATAGTTTGGGTCGCGTAGTGCCCGCGTATGAGCAGCGCGAGCAGAACTGGAACGAATACCTGCGCGCGAACGGCTCTCGGTCAGTTGGAAGTGGAGGTGCGTATGCGCCCCAGCGGCCGTACGATGCGCCGCGCGGTCCGCACGGCGCGCCGAATCCGTTCGATCCGTCGGTGCCGCAACCGGAGACGCGGACGTTCTACGACAACGGATCGGGGACGAAATGCACGGCTACCGGCGGTGCGGGGACGTCACGGTCGTCTTGCGATATTGCTTGGTGATGCGGGGTTTAGGGTGGCTGGAGTTACGGCTGCTCTACCCTGTCCGGCGCGCTGCGCGATGTCGCGCAGCGCGGCCGCATCTCGCGGCGTTGCGCTTACAGCTGCGTGATGATCAGCCTGCCTGGCTCAATATCGATCCCCGCCTTGCGGCCCGGAACAAAACACGCATCGTTGATCAGCCACATTCCACCAATCTTCATGTACGGATAAAACGTCTCCGGCCTCGGATCCATGGTCTTCGGGGTACCCCACATCTCCTGGATCGTGACGAAACGTTCCGTCTTCGGTGGTCGTGCTTTATGATTCGGCTTAGCCATGGGCAACTCCTTGAAAGTTGGCTGTGGTTAGCGGGTCGTGAGTGTTGGTAGCACTTGCGGCCCGCGCTCGTTTACCGCGGCGGTTTTATGGTTCGGATTCCTCCTTTGTTCGTGGATCAATGGGAGCGGCGCTTCGATAGAGGATCAGCACGTGTGGCACTTCCGTTCGCGCGCGCTGCAGGCAACACGATCATCATCAGCTGGACATTACACATTAAACCATTGTTTGCGCGTATTTAAGCGCACGTTGGCCATTGGGCATAGGTACGCGGCTTGGTCAGTTTTCTGGTTATTGCGCGTGTTGACACTAATCGCGAGCATGTCGACGCCTGTGCCATCTATTCGGAACACGATTGAGCCGAGCGTGACGATTTGAAACAGTTCTACGAGTTCGGACTCGACGATGTGTGCCGGGCTCGATACTTGTGTAGCCATTGCAAGGTCTTTTGAGTGCGCGCTTGTGAATTCCACTTGTGCTCAGCGTGGGCCTATCCGTCACCCTCATTCGGCAGGGAAGCCCCCTTTTTTATAGCCGCTCCACAAGACCTTAACTGGCCAACCATCCGGTTTCCCGGCCAACATGCTCTTTGCGATCAGTTCGACGTCGTCTGAAACTCTTCCCGCGATGTCAGAATTTCCCGAGGCTCGAAACGAGAGCTTGAATGCCTTCTCTCTAATTAAATTCAAGAATTTCTTGTCGTCGGCCACGAGGTCGAATCCATTGACCTCGTTAAACGCCTGCATCCAGAGATCATCGAATGATGCGGCGTTCCTTTTGTCAAGTAGCTCATCGAAATCCAGGGCAGTAAAAAAATCGAAAAATCCCGGCTTGGATATCTCCGAATCGATGCTATTCAAAATCTCATTTGGCATTCCATAATCCCTATTCTTGTGTCGGTGGCACTACAGCGGCGCTACCGTCAGTATAGATTCTCCGCACCCTCCGGACGGAGGACAACTGCCATTGAGCTTCCAGATCCGCCGACCATACGCGTCGAACTCGAAGCGACGGGGTCTACGGCACTAAACCGCGTCATGCCAGCATTGCCGCACACGGCGTGGCCCCTTCGATCCCACCGCGCGACGGTGTCGCTCGTTGCTCCCTGAATACGCCGGGTATGATGTGGCAGAACGATACGGCCGATGCGGACCGTCCGAGACGGCGATCACAGTGGAAGAAAGGTCACGGCCACCATCGGCGCTCGCTCGTGGAAAACGCGATGTATCGCCTGAAGACGCTCACCGGTACGGCTATGGGCACGGCGAACAGAATCACAAGCGACCGAGGTCGCTATCCGCATGGGCGTATTCCAACATGGGGCGTATCCTTGAGTTCGTAAGCCCTGTGTACTTCGATCTCCTCGTTTTGAACTACACCACCAAGCCTACGTCAGAAAATCAAACGTCCCGACGAAGCGCACGCGGGAGGCAGGACGGACGCATTCTGCGTTCTCGTACTGGAAGTTATAAAGTAGGATCAGACCATTATCGTCCGCACTGCGCATAGCTTCGAGCTGAAGAATCAGCACGTCGGCAAAACTATCGATCCAAGAAAATCCCACAAGATTCTCTCGGAGGCTTAGATTCGGTTGCAGCATGTCCGCCTCGCGAAAGCCATCGTCAAACCAATCAATTCCAGTATCGTCTCGAAACCAATTGGAAGAGTCCCCGTTCTCGTCGTAGGCGTTCTCGATGTAGTCCGCAAGATCATCCTGGTCAGTGAACTTCCCGACCCAGACTGATACTTTGTTAGCCCCTTCCATTCTTCCTTACTCCGTCGTCCTCCGAAGACCCGCGGGCAGATCGTCGACGCCATTAGTGAGCCGATAATTTCCCCAGTTCTGCCAACGCCGTAAGTACGTTGCATAGTCCATGGATGAATCGACAATATTCGATTTCCGCAGATATCTTCTGCTGTGAGCCCCGAACGCTTAAAGGTAAGGGTGCGACATACCGGCAACCACTCTTGCTGTTCGACCGTCTTCTCGATCGGGCAGTCACATGCGCCGTACCGATAGCACGCATGGCCGATCCGTTCCGGCAGGCCGCCTCGGTGATAATGTAAGCATCCACGGGATACTTGATGCCCGTGCGCGACAATGTTCCTTGTTGCGTCGTAACGAAAGTGCTCGGCCGGCTGTAGCGGACTTTCGGCCGAAACGATCCGGCGCGCACATCGCGCCGATACGTAAGCGTGTCAGCGTCGCTATCGACCCGCTCCAGTTGTCCGGCGGCGTTGTAGTGATACACCTGATATCTCCATTTGCCGACTTGAACAGTTGATCAACATCCGCTTTGGCCATTACAAATGATGTGCCGTCGCATTGACCCATACCATATTTTCGAAATTTCCGACAAATGCTCGCTGCGCTGGTCACCCACTAGACGTTGCACGCTACCGTCGTTTCGACCTTTCTGAAAAAATCACGCATAAGCATCACCATAATCCTTACCTTTCCAAAAGATATCCACACCAGAACTTTTATATAGCTCATCAAGCAATTCAGAAAAGCTTAACGCTATTATCGGACAACTCCCAACTACGCCATGAATTTCGAAATTGCTATCGTAGCACCTCCCCCCCCTTTCCTTTGATGTATCGATAGATATGTAGTCGCCATTATCCGTTTTACATATCGCATACCATGAAAAAGAAATGTCATCCTCACAAGGGTCGCCCACAATGATCATATTAGTTTGCAACACTTCGCCAGCCGACAATATTTTGAACGATACATTTTCTTTTCCGGATCTAAACAAAATTACGCCACCGCAAAGATCGTAGAATTCCACCATATCATTCGGATATGCCATGTCAGCATGCGGTAGCGGCGGCAGCTTCCCGCTCACCGGCAACACCTGACATCTACCATCGGATCTTATAATCTCCACAATCTCTTTAATCGACCTCATATCCGCCCCTAGAATTTCACTGGATCAAACTCACCTGTGTATAAATACTGATTCAATGCCCTATAGTAGGCATCCCTACTCGCCTGTGGAACCTTTGCTGCATCAAACATTTTCTCGGATAGCGCCTGCATTTCTCGATTACTCACGGTCTCCCAATCAACTTTTCCGCCAACTGGGCGCCCCGTTTTTATAGTTAGCCAATCTCGGTAAGCAGCCTTTGTCGCAGCATGCGATTCAACGGACAAAGCAATTGTTGGTGAATTAGTCGGATATTTCCCACCATAATCCGGAACATTCTTGGCCATCCATACATCAAGTACTCCGTGGTGGTTTTCTAAAGGTGAATTGCTCGGTCGATATGGAACAACGTCATACTCTTTAACGTCCTCGCAACCGCTCAATCCCAGGGGGTCAACCCACGCATCTGGCGCGTGCACATAGCCCTGTGTTCTAAACCCACCTTCAAGGCCAATCGGATCGAAACTAAGATACTGCCCTGTATCTGGATCGTAGTATCGATTCAGGTTGTAGCACAGTCCCGTCTCCTCGTCGTCCCATTGACCGGGAAAACGCAACGTCGTGTCGATTGAAATTGCTGCGCCCTGTGCGTCATTCGCTGCTCGTCTGGCCGGAAACAGTTTCCCCCACAGCGAATACGCCCCCTTCCAAACAGGCGTGCCATGTTCGTCGAACACCGCCTTTGGCAAACCGACCTGGTCTGTCAGAATCGGATAGATGCCGCTGTCGGTCTCCTGCGCAAGCGGCGAGAAACTGCTTGGCTCAATATGCCATGTCACGACTTGGCCCGTCGTACCGTCTCGCTGCTCGATCCAGCGCTCGGCAAGCGTCGGACCGTCCCACAGGAACTTCACGGTTTCGCGGCCGCCGAGTTGCCGCTTCTCGACTCGGCGGTTGAAAGCATCGTAGCGGTACAGCCACACGCCACGCTCGGGCGTCGCAACCTTCACGAGCCGATTGAGCCCATCCCACGTGTATTGCCACGTCTTTGGCCGGAACCCGGGCTGTTCGACCGTCTTCTCGATCGTGCGGCCACGTGCGTCGTACCGATAGCGTGCGTAGCCGACCCGTTCCGGCAGACCTCCGCGCCCGTAGTGGTGAGCATCTACGGGCGCCTGGCGCCCGTGCGCGGCAATGTTCATTGCCGCGTCGTAGCGGAAGTGCTCAGTCGGCTGCAGCAGACTTTCTGCGGTGACGATCTGACCACGTGCATCGCGCCGATACGTAAGCGTATCTATGTCGGTGTCGACTCGCTCGAGTTGGCCGGCTGCGTCATAGTGATAGACCTGCCGCGTCAATTGCGCGAGCGCACGGGCCGGATCGGCTTGCAAGGCATCGAAGGCTACGGCAGGCCCCGCAATCTGCCGGCGTATACGGCCGAGCGCATCGTACTGTTGCTGCGCGACAAAATCCCCTGCCTCTCGAGCGATCTCGCGCCCCAAACCATCACGCCGGATCGTCAGTTCCCCAACTTGCGTCAAAGCCCCCGATGCATCGTATGCATAGGCTGTCTCGCGCCTAGGTGTCATCCGCAGGCGGCGTTGTCCATCGGCGTCGTAGACGTGCCGCAACAGCTCGCCGTGCTGATCTTCCCCGATCAAGCGGCCGTTCCTGTCGTATGCAAAGCGCGTCACATGCGAGTGCTCACCCTGGACCTCCGCCGATGCCAATCGTCCGCTCGCATCGTAGCGGTAGGCAAGCTTCACGTCACCGGCATCGATCTCGATGAGCCGGTCGGATGCATCGTATGTATAGCGCCACTGGCCACCGTCGGGCAGTGTCTTCGTCAGCAGGCGACCAACGGCATCGCGCTCGTATTCGGTCGCGCGGCCTCCCCAATCAATTTCGGCCGCGAGACGCCCGGCCGCGTCGTAGCGGTACGTGTAAGTCTCTCCCAGCGCATTAATAACCTTCGTCAGCCGGGTCGCATGGTCGTACTCAAAACGCGTTGCATGTCCCGCCGCGTCGATCGACGCCGTCAGCAGATCGAATGGACCGTAGGTTCGCTGGATCGTACGTCCTAGCGGATCGATCCACTCGACGGGCAGGCTCTCGCTGTTATAGCGTGCCCTCGATACCGAGCCATCAGGGCGCGTAACCGCACTCAGCAGACCGCGTGGATTTGCCGGGCCGTCAGCATAGTCGTAACGCGTCACATGCCCGTCGGGCGACGTTTCCTCCAACAGCCGGCCCAGCACGTCTATCTTGCGCCTAAAGCGCGCGCCCGTCGGCAATTCGATGTCGGTCAGCCGCAGCCGGTCATCGTAGTCCAGGCGCGTCTCGCGATCACCTTGAACCACTCGCAGCAGTTCGCCACGAGGCCCATAGCGATAGGTCGTTTTGTTGCCGTCCGGCTCGGTCCGTGCAATCAACCGATACAGATGGTCGTACTCGAGCTTGATCGTGCCGCCGTTCGGCAAGCGCGCCGCGGTTAGGCGCTGCTCATCGTCATAATCGAAATCAACCGTCCTCCCCGAGCTTTCGACGACCGAAGTCAGTTGGCCTCGCTCGTCGTATCGATAGTCCGTCCGTCGACCAAGCGGATCGATCCGAGCCATCAAACGACCAAGTTCCCATTCGGAGCAAGTGCAATGGCCGAGCGGATCAGTTTCGGCCGTTACAAGACCTTCGTCGTTATAGGCGTAGGTCCATTCGCCGTCGACGTCAATCACGCGTGTGCAGCCGGCTTCGTAGATGAATCGGCCCGTGTGATAGCCCTGCCGTGTACCTGTCTCGACTACACGACCAGCGGTGTCGTACCGATATCGAACATCGGTCTGATCTGTATCCCGCCATTGGGTCATCCAGCCGTGTTCGTCGTACGCGTAATAGAACTGCCCAAACTGGAAGCTCGCCACATGGGTAAGCATGCCGTTCTGGTAGTCGTAGCCCACAAGCGTTCTGGAACCACCGTCCGCATCATGGAGAACGATCCGTTGCAGCTGACGGTCGCGGCCAGGATAGGCAATCTCGAGCCGATAGCCATCGCTATGGACCATGCCGCTCAAACGGCCAGCAGTATCGTAGGAAAGAACGATCGCGTTGCCGTCGAGGTCCTCGATCCGTTCGAGGCGAGACGAGCGCCCGTCGACGAGCGGCGCGAAAATACGCAGTTGCCGAGTGTCACGATCGAAGATGCGCGGTTCGAGTCGACTTCCAACCAGCCGATAACGCGGCTCACGCAGGTTAATGCCGTTGAGCGCCATATCCGGCGCGTCAAAGCCGATCACCAGACCTGCGCCATCGTGGAATCGCACGAAGCGGCCACCATCGAACGCCAATCGCTGCGACCAGTTGTCCGACCAGCGGTGACCGAGCAATCCATGATCGTCCGATCGAGTCCGATAGCGTCGTTTGAACTCAAGAGGCAGGATTCCAGGAATGGCCAGATCCGTGCGGATCTCCAGCATTTCTCCGGATACCGGATCAACCGGGTCCTTGCACTTTGGTCGATTCTCGTCCTTGGTACCCCTCTGCTCTGCCGATCGGGTGGGCTCGGGCCGGAATTTTTCGCGCACCGCCCGCAGCCCCTTGCCGCCAACTTTTCCAACTCCGCCGCCTACAATCCCGCCGATCAAACCCGCCAGGAATTCCTGCGTCGCGGACAGCTCCGGGTTCTTCGGGCCATAATTTCCGGTCGTCTTGTCGATCCAGATACTGTTGCGCCCCGAATTGACTTTGCCGCTGCAGTGGGTCTCGTGACCGATCCGCACCAGCGGCAGCCCGTTGACGAACACGGTTTTGCTGCCGTCGACGAGCGCCTGCGGTGCGCTCGAATGGTGATCACACTTCACCAGATCCGTGACACGCGCGACCTTTTTTCCCTCGAAGTACACATTGTCCGATCCAGTCTTGATCTCCCCACAGTTGCTGCCCATGCTCTGACTGGCCGACGCAAGCGCACCACCAAGCGTCAGGCCGCCCGCCAGGCACGCCCCGACGATCAACCCGCCGATGAGCCCGCCAGTCGCCACGGTAGCCGCCACCGCAACACCGATCGCCACCCCGACGGCAATGCCGGTGAGGATTCCCATAAACCCCGACGAATGCGCGATGCGATCGCCTACGCAGGCAGGATGCGGATCGCCGTGGCCGATCGTCAGGCCCAGTGCATCGCCGACCCGCGTGAATTGCCCGGAGAGCCATCCAGTGAAACCAACCTTGTCGAGTGCCCAGGCGCCACCGACTGCAATCGCGAGCGGAAGCATGACAGTGCCCGCCGCAACCGCGCCCGCACCCAGTGCCGCCCCGCCGGTCGCGCCACCAGCCAGCGCTGTACCGGCCGCACTCAGCCCGGCGGCCGTCCCCTCAACGGCGGTCAGGCCCGCATCGGCGCCAAGCATCCCGTAGTTGAGGTGCTCGTAAAACGGCTGCTCGGCCGCTTTCGCGGCTTCACCGTCCTCCAGCCTGGCGATCTGATCGAGACGTTCCTGTGCGCTGCCGCTCGGCTCGTCGTAATTCGGCGTGTCCGACATTGCAGCCTCAGATCGGATCGCGCAACTGAAGGCTCTGAATCACCGCCCGGATTTGTTCGCGCTGTGTGTCACTCAGCGTACCGGGCGCAGTAAAGGTGAGCATCAGGACAACCTGCCCGTATTCCACCATCGTCAGCCGCTGGTGAATGGGCGCCTGGTTGTTCGTCCAAGTAAACTCGTGCACATGCGCGGCGCGCCCGGATACGGTGGCGTCTTCATTTGCCACCTCGGCATAGTCTGGAACCTGCTTCGCCACCTTCCGGATTTCGCTTGACACATATTCGGCGAACTTCATGCCCCACGGCAGTCGCTCGCGCGTAATCACGAAACTCACGCCTTCCGTGCCAGTCGCTGCCGACACAAAGACGTTCATCGTTTTGTCCTGCCACTCCACGGGCAGCGCCAACGTGCCTTCCTGAATCTGGTACATGCTTTGTTATCCTTATTGGTGTTAGCCGTTCTTCGGATTGATGTCGGTTCGAGCAGCCTGGATATTGATGTTGCTGTCATCCAGGTGGATCACCGACTCGCCCTTATAGATATCGATCGAGTCAGCAGTCATGTGGATACGCGTGCCGCCGTCGCCGCCGATCTTGATCCAGAGTTCCTTGGCTTCCAGTGTGTGCACACCCTGCGGAGTCTGATGCAGCGTATTGCCCTGCACGACAACGTCCGACAGATTGCCAACCGCGACAGCCGTCGTATGGTTGCCCTTGCCGACCTCGACGGTCCGGTCGCCTTTGAGAACTTGAGTCCATTGCGCGTCCTCGACAACGGTATGCATGTCTTTCTGCGCATGCATGTAGAACATCTGTGCACCATTGACGTCGCTCATCAGCAACTCGTTCGACCCCTGCCCCTTGTGCGTCTGGCTCTTGATCCCCATCGTCTGGCCGGCCGCGCCGTGATACGGGTTGCCCTGCTCGCCGTTGAACACGCGGCCGACGATCACCGGGTTATCCGGATCGCCCTGATTGAACGCCACCAGCACTTCCTGCTTGATCCGCGGAATCGCGGCCGCGCCCCAGCCGTCGCCCGCCCACGGTTGCGACACGCGCACCCACATCGAATCGGAGCCGTCCTTCTTGCCGCGCCGGTCCCACGGGAAATGCACCTTCACCGCGCTGCCGTTCGTATAGATTTCCTCGCCCTTCGGCCCGACGACGATCGCCGACTGCGTGCCGTGAATCACCGGCTTCGGCGTCGCGCGCGGCGCGCGGTATGGAATCTTCTTCGGCAGCAGCGAGAAGCTGTTGCAGTACGGCAGCTTCGCACTGTGCTGCGTATAGTCGTTCACGGCCTCGTGACGCACGTGCAGGATCACGTACTCCTGATTGTTTTCGAGGACGGGGTGGTTCGCGACGGTCACGGCGCCCGCCGTCGTCATGCGCCACGCATAGCCGCCGCCGGTATAGCGATGGGCTTGCGCCTCCTCGGCCTCCATCGCGTAACGCGCGTAGCGGTTGCCGTCGTCGCCGTGGTCGTACAGCGACTGGTGCTCGAACCGCTCGGTCGCATCGAGCCGCGCATGCCTGAGGTTTTGCGGCCCGGCCTCCACCAGCATCAGCGGCGACGACGGATTCTGGTGATTGAAGTCGCGGAACGTGACCTTGCCGACGCCGAAGCGCCGGCCTTCGTGCAACTGGTCGATGCCGCTGTCCTCGCTGGCCTCGGTCGCGGCGAACGGCACGGTGGCGAGCCCCTCGATCGGGCGGAACAGCAGGTTCGTGTCGCCGATCACGAGAAAGTGCTTGTCCTTCTCGTAGCGGTGCGTCCACACGAGCCCCTCCTGCTCCATCAGCCGCGCGCAGAAGTTGTAGTAGCTCTCCTGGTACATCACGACGTACTCGAGCGGCTTCTGGCTCGTCCGGATGTCGAACACGAAATCGGAAAAACCGTGTTCCTGGAAGATCTCGGTGAGGATGTCCTGCGCGGTCTTGTTCTGGAAGATCCGGCAGTCGGTCGAGCGCGTCAGGAACCAGAACCACGGCACGGCCGTCAGGTGGTATTGCGTGACGTTCCCGGGGTTGCCGGCGCGGTCGAACGACGCGACGTAGCCGTCGAAATAGCGGTCGTTGTCGCCGGTGCCTGACGCCACGACGCGTTCGAGCGTCGACAGGCGCGCCTGCTGGTCGAAGCGGATCTTGACCTGCTGGCCGATCAGGTCCTCGGGCCGCAGGTCGTGGCGATGCGACAGCAGGTCGAGGTGGATTTCCGGCAACCGGTTCACGTGCTCGTCGACGACGGCCGCGCTGACCAGCAGCACATCCGGGCCGAGCGGCGTGTCGAGCGTCACGTAACGGTTGAGCTGGGTCAGGCGCGCGGGGTTGGCGGCGCCGTTGATCGCTTCGGCAATCGCGCCGGGTGTCTTGTCCATCAGCGAGAAGCCGGTCTGCGCGAGTTGCATCGCGCGCTGGACGGTGTCGACGTGCCCGGCCAGGCCGGCGAGCGGCCCGAGGCTGCCGGCCACGCTCGACGCCACCGGGCCGGCGAGGCCCCCGAGCGCGCTCAACGAGCCGAGCGCACTGCCGCCCAATCCACTGGGAATACCCCCGTTCGGAGCGAAACTCATTCTTGTTCCTTGCGTGTGATCTCAGGTTCCATGAGCCGGCTCGCCGGCCCGCAGCCCCGATAATGTAGGGTAAAACCCGACTGCTTGAAAGACGTCCGCAAACGTTTTCGTTCGAGCCCTGAAAATCCGAAAACGAGACCACCGGCTGGGCCCCGGAGGCGGCACGCCGCGCCGACGCAGCGCGACGGCCTGCAATGAAAACCGCGACACTGCATCCTCAGGCGTCTGCGTGACAATGGCAGGAAACAGTTAAAACGCACTGACCGCACCAGGGCATTCCGGGGGCAGTGTTTGAGCAACCATACTAGACAGCCTACTGGTCGGCAGGCGTGCAATCGATATCGCGGCGCACCTCCGTCACCGCGGCGAAACCACGATCGCCGCCCGCCGATTCTGCGCCCGCCCTGCCGGCGTCTTGTTGTCCCCTACCGGATCGCGCTTCCCTTTCCCGACGATCGCGATCCGCTTCGCATCGAGTCCGACGTCGACCAGTTCGACAGCAACGACTTCGGCCCGCCGTCTCGACAACTCCAGATCGTAAGCCGCCTCCCCTTCATCGTCCGAGTATCCATAAACCCGCACCCCGTTGATCCCCGCCGACTGCAACGTCCGCCCGATCCGTTCGACGATCCGCCGCACATCCGGCTTGAGGTTGTACCGGTCGAAATCGAACAGGATCGGCCCGGTCGAACCGAACTCGAACCCCTGCCCGGTCTCCTGGAACCCGGCCGACTTCAGCGCCGTGACCTGCGTCTGCGTCAGCCCGCGATGAAGCGGCGGCGTCTTGCAGCCCCCCAGCAGCATGCCCAGCAGCAGCGCACTCCCGACGCACATCCGCCCCATGCTCAAAGGAAACGAGTGGTTCATTTCGCATCCCCTTCTATCGCGCCCGCTCTGCAAGCGCTTCTTTTAACCGCCGCTGCGGCCTCGCCCGCAGCGCGAGTCGATCAACGTCACACCGGCCCTGCAACGCTCTCAGCCAACCGCCACGATCCCGGCCGCGCGCGCTTGGCGCGGTACATCGCGATATCCGCCGCGCGCAGCAAGCCGCTCGCGTCCGACGCATGATCGGGATACAGCGCAATGCCGGCACTCATCATGGTGGCCACCACGCGGCCGTCGGACAGCTCGATCGACGGCGCCATGCCGGACAAAATCTCGTCGGCGATCCGGCCCACGCTGCCCGCCTCGGGCACCGCCGCCAGCATCACCGCAAATTCGTCGCCGCCCAGGCGCGCGACGAGATCGGCCTCGCGCACCCGCGTGCGCAGCCGCGACGCGATGCCGATCAGCACCTCGTCCCCGGCGTCGTGGCCGAGACAATCGTTGATCTCCTTGAAGCGATCGCAGTCGAGATAAAGAACGGCAACCCGCTGCCCCGTCAACGTGGCATCGCAAAGCGCAAGCGCGAGGCGCGACTCGAACTGCACGCGGTTGGGCAACCCGGTGAGCCCATCGTGCGTCGCCTTGTGCTCGAGCGATGCGTTCTCGTCGCGCAGCGTGTTCTGCCAGTCTTCGAATTCGTCGAGCAGCGCGTTGAAGTCGTCGCCGAGCTGGTTGAGTTCGGCGATCGCGGCGGGCTCGACGCGCCGCCCGAACGCACGCTCGCGTCGCACCGCGTGCGCGACACCCGCCAGCGCATGCAGCGGCGAAACGATATCGCGCAGCAGACGCTTCGAGCTGACATACGCACCGAACACGCTGAGGGCCAGGCAGCCGAGAATGCCGCCGACGCCGCCGAGCAGGAAGCCGAAGAACTGGTGCCCGCGGCCGCGCACGACGACGTGGCCGACGATGATGCCGTCATGCATCACCGGGGTGGTAACCGGCCCGGGCAGCGCCACGTCGGCGACGGCGCGCTCGAGCCGCACGATCCCGTTTCCGGCCGGCAACTGCCACGTCGCGAACAGTTGTCCCTTGCTGTCGGTGACGACCACCTGCGCGACGTCCTCGTCTCCGGCGATCATCCCGATCGCTTCGTTCGCCGCGATGCGATCGCCGAACACGAGCGCCGCCTCGACGGTATAACCGAGCGAGCGCGCCAGCAGGTTCAGGTTGTTGCCGGCATACGCGCGCAACGCGATCACGGCGACGACGATCAACGACACCGCGGCCATCGCGACGGCGACGAACGCGAGGCGCAGGTGCGCGCGACGCAACACGCTTTGCAGCGTCGGGCGCGACATGCGCGAAGCGGAAACGGGGGGCGCGGACCGTGTCATGGCGTCACCGGCCGTCGTGCGAGATTGAGGACGTTCGGGTGCACGCGCACGCCGCTGCGCGCCACAGCGTCGAGATTGATGTCGAACGACACGCGTTCGCCGTCGACGTTGAGACAGAACATGCCGCCTGCGGTGCAGGACGGATCGTGCTCCGAGATCGTCAGGACCGGATGGCCCGCCACTGCCGACCTCACCCGCGTTCTCTCGCCTTCGCTCAGGGTGCCGAGATAGACGACGTCGCAGACCATGCCGAGCGCGGGATCGTCGAAGCGCACGCGCTGCACGTCGAGCAGCGTCGAGCCTGCCTGCAGCGTGTCGGTCAGGCCGCGTGCATAGTCGGGCCGGCCCGTCACGCACAGATGCAGACGAACGGGCGTCGTCGGCCAGCGCGTGAAGCTGATAATGCCGAGCACGACCTGGCGCACGGCCGTGTCGTGTGAAGAAATGGCGGGATCGCGGGAATCGGCGGGGTTCGCGGCGACGACGATGCGCACGGTGTCGGGCGTATCGTCGGCATCGGCGGGAACCCCGGCGAGCACGGCGGGAGCAGCACTCAGAACGCAAACGATTGCGAGAAACGCGTGGCGCAGCGAAGCGATTCGGCCAAGGCGGCCGGACGCCGTCCGCGCGGCCATTGCCGCCGCGCCCGTTGGCGCCGCTGCAGTCGCAAAACCGGCAGCGGACGCGCTCACTTTCGCATCCATGACGGGAACATCCGCTGGCGTCGGTCCCGACGCTGCCTACTGCCTCCCTCCATGCGCGTGCAGGTACCGAATTAACGCGCATGATTCCTTCATCTTAGGTAGAAAGTCGCGTGGACAACCAGTGGGATACACCCGGGAGAAATCGTGGGAAGTATGGGGAATTGGGGCTGTTTCGATGATTTGGGCGAGTGTGGCGTCCATCGTTGACCAGTGCCAACGCCTCCGGATCGATCAGCGGCTTGAATGCGCGGCCGTCTAAAACTTCATATGATCTTATGTAGGGAGCCAGATCGATTTCCAGTGCATGGGGCCGCCGTGCTAATCAACTGCGGCAGAGAAAAGAGTCATGTTCCAGGACTGAATAGATAAATGCCTGCCGCGACGACCACGAAGATCAGCAAAACAACGAGAACTAGATTTCGCCCCCCTTGCGTGTACCTGGAAGATCACTTGCACTCGCGCCCGCCCTCGCTGATAACTTCGAGAGCAATAACCGCTAGTAGCACAAGAACCATCATCGCTTTCGCAAGCGCACCGAAGAACAGTTCACTGAAGCGATAAGGCCACGCTGAGCGACGAGGCCCGACCGTCGGACGGCGGAATGCAGGATTATTTTTAGAAAACATATGCTTTTTATGTAGGCCAACTTGCATTTTTGCCCGTCGGTTCTTGAGCAACTAGCGTTGTCAATGCGCCAGATGTGCCGCGCTCTTGCTCATATCCTGCACCGACTCGAGCTTCAAATTTCCACCAACATCCGCGACAACCTTGTTCGCATTGACTTTCGCACCAACGATATTGGTGTCCCCGCCGCTGACGATCGTTATAGGTACCCGCCATACTCGTCGCAAACGCACCCGCCACATTGGGGGATTAATCTTGCCATCCTGCCAATACTGCGCCCCGCGTTTGATTCCCGCACTAATCGCTCCCGTCCCAACCGAACGGGGGATTTACGAGCGCATCCACGCCAAGCAACAATTCCTCACCAACGACTGGCGCAGCAGCATCAGCGACAACATGCGGAGTTTGTATAAAAACAGGCCCCGGCAACCGCAAGGCTCTGTTTTTCACACTATCTTCCTGTTCTCTTTTTTTCAGCGAACCACGTCACCGTTCCTGCAAACAAACTGAACGCAACTACAAACGCGACCATCCGGCCTGCACGGTTCCACGTCGGTAATTGATACGGAATGTCTTTAAACAGCCAGATCATTGCTGGACCAGCAATGAGTTCAATGATAGTGATGCCGATCCCCATCGAGATCAGCCAAATCAGTACGAGGTGCATCCACCGGAACCATTCAAATCTAGTTCTTGGTTTCACTTCTTCACCGCCCCATCAATCTTGTTCTGTGCAGCTGCGCCAACCTTCTCTTGCGCTGCGCCACCCAATGCACCACCAATCCATGACGGAAGCATGCTCGGCGGAACATACTTCGATATACCCAAACCGATCTCCTGCCATTCCTGCCGATACCACGGATTCAACGCTCCATCAAGCTTGCCCTCTATCTTGGCGCCAAGCGGATATCCAATCACCGCCCCCACTGCGGCACCTCCCATCGCCGGATTTGGATTCTGGCCTTGCAGTGCAGAGCCAGCCAATGCGCCGCCAACACCAATCGTGAACACCGGAATAAACTTCATCCCTGTGGAAGCCGCACCCGTCGCGCCAGCCAAAGCAAAGCTTGTCCAGTCAAATGGCTGATTGCCCGTCAGTTGGACACCTCCATTCGCACCCAAGCCGAGCAGTCCACCCGCACTCATCATTCCCACCGATGCAAGCGGACCTCCCATAACCAGCCCAAGCCCAATCATCCCCACCCCAGCCAGTGTCGCTCCGACCGGATCTTTTTTCATATTCGACGCCACGTAATCGTTATACGTCAGCCCACGGCCCAACTGCTGCTGCCCCAGGTCATATTCCCCCTGGTTCGGCACGATGTACTGGCTGTTGTAATCATGATTCGCATACTGCGGATCGTTCCCGTAACCGTAGCAGTTCAAATTCTGACAGCCCACGATGCTACGAATCTCGTAATCGTGCTTTCCACCGGATGCCTCCGCCGTCTGCTTGTCCGAGTTGCGTAACATCTCTGCCACAATCCGGCCTTCAGCTTCCTGCACACTAATGTGAAGCTCCTTCGCAACGTCCTTCGCATATTGCTTAGCTTTCGCATATTGGCGACGTCCTGAATCTGCTTGAGTGCGGTCTTGCCGACGCATTGCCCTGCGATCGGCTGGAGCAAACGGGCGAGCCAGCCGAACGGATTGCCTTCCAGCGCGATTTCCTCGATCGGAAAACACGGGGTATCGAGTGGCAAGCTCGCGACGCCGGCCTTCGACGACGCTTCCCCGGTCGGCGTCAGCACGTTCGGGCGCGGATTCAGCTCCCTGGTGGCTTCCAGTTGCTGCTGTTGCAAACGCTGGATTTGCGGGCCGGACGTAATTTCAGACGGCAGAACGCCTTGCGCTAATGCGGAAACACTCGCCAACGCCGAAATTAACGCTGCCGAAGTTTCTCGTCTCTTCACTTGTTGGCGGCGTAATGATTGATCTCCGGCGCATCGTAATCTATAGAAAGATTCGTGGGTTTATTGTCATCAATCGCGAAGAGCCGCACCCGTCGTTTATCTCGATTTAATTCACCGCTTTGCTCGATGTTTTCACGGCATCCATTCGCTCGATTTCCACCACCCAACCGTCAACCTTGACGATTCGAAAACCTTTCGGAATGGAGACATCGACTCTTCCCGTGCCCTGTCTACCACGAATATCAGTCAGCCCCACATATTTCAGCTATCGGACATGACAAATCGAACCGCAACCATTCAGACAATTCATTACGAATAACACCGCGATCGAATTTCCATTTAGTATAAGTTCGATCAGTCACTCACCAACGTTTTACGAAAGTCCCCGATGAAGAGCGGCCAACACTTGAATTTTATTTAATTGACAAACAAAAAAATCGATTTATCCGATGTCTCGATGTATCGAGCACGATCGGTCCGCATTTCGTCATGTCGCTCATTTACAACGGATATTCGCGCCCGATGTCGCCCACGGTCGGCTCGACGCACAGCGAACGGCGCTTCCCTCACCCGCTTTCCCGTCTACCTGAGCACCCCATGCGCGATCGTCGGCGTCGCGGCCGGGCTCGCCCTGCGATTTCGACGACAATGGCCGCTTGATCGCGGCGCGTCGTTCCGTGCCGCTGGATCGGACACGGAGCGCCCAGCGTCATGAAAGTCGAAAACTCGGAACTCGAAGCATTCGTCGCCGTCGCAGAGCTCGGCACGTTCCATCGCGCGGCGGAAAAGCTGAACCTGACCCAGCCCGGGCTGTCGCGCCGCATCCAGAAGCTCGAGCAGACGCTCGGCGTCGAGTTGTTTCAGCGCACCACGCGCAGCGTGACGTTGACGGGCGTCGGCCGCCAGTTCCTGCCGATGGCGCGCGAGCAGATCGCGCAGCTCGGGATGATGCTGTCGTCGATCCAGGACATCGCGCAAAAGCGTTACGGCAAGGTGCGGCTCGCGTCGATCCCGACGGTCGTCGCACAGGCGCTGCCCGACGTGCTGCGTCGCTACGCCGCGAAGTATCCGCACGTCGCCGTGCAGATTCTCGACGGCAATCACGACTTCGTGCTGTCGCAGGTGCGCGCGGGCATCGCCGAATTCGGCGTGAGCCTGCATCCCGGCGACGACGCCGATCTCCTGTTCGAACCGCTCTTCACCGACCGTTACGTGCTCGCAGCCCACGACGACGATCCGCTGGCGCGCGCGGACGCCGTCACGCTCGGGGAGCTGCGCCATGCGAAGCTGATCATCGGCGGTCGGGACAGCGGTAATCGCCTGCTGCTCGAAATGCTGATGGGTCAGGAAGCGGTACGAACACGCTGGTTCTACGAGGTCGAGCACATCTCGTGCGTTGCCGCATTGGTAGCGGCCGGGGTCGGTTGCGCGATCCTGCCCGAGAGCGCGCTGCAGGCATACGGCTCGCCAGCGGTGCGCGCGGTACCGATCGCGAGCCCGACCATCGAGCGCACGGTCGGCATCGTGCGGCATCGCGCCATCTCGATGTCCAGCTTCGCGAGCGACCTCCATGCGCTTGTGAAGGCATCGCTCGCGTAGCGCCGCGCGGCGGCGCGGCGGCGCGGCGGCGCAGCGGCGCAGCGGCACAGCGGCACAGCGGCACAGCGGCACAGCAAACGCGCATTGATGCCGGTTTCGCATGAATCGCGAGCCGATCGGCATTGGACACCCGAAAAATGGCTGGGGACGATGGCGGCGAACATGAACGACGGAAACGGGTAGCGCGCCGGCTCCGGACGAATTCTGGAGGAACCACCATGCATTTCGACGTGATCCTGCGTCGCGGCGAATTGATCGACGGCACCGGAGCCGCACGCTTCGAGGCCGATCTCGGCGTGACCGGCGAGCGCATCGCCGCCATCGGCGAGCTGGGCGAGGCGACGGCCACGCACACGCTCGATGCGAGCGGCCTCGTCGTCGCGCCGGGCTTCATCGACAGCCACACGCACGACGACGCATTCGTGCTGACCGATCCCGACGTCGAGCCGAAGGTCGCCCAGGGCGTCACGACGGTGATCGCCGGCAATTGCGGCATCAGTCTCGCGCCGCTGCTCGCCGAACGCGACGTGCCGCAACCGCTCGACCTGCTGGGCGCCTGGCAGTCGTTCCGCTTCCCGACTTTTCGCGCGTATCTCGACACGCTCGACGCAACGCCCGCCGCCGTCAATACGGCGGCGCTGATCGGCCACTCGACGCTGCGCGTGCGGCACATGGCCGATCTCGACCGCGCCGCCAACGCGGCCGAAATCGCCGCGATGGCGGCCGACGTGCGCGAAGCGATGGCGGCCGGTGCGTTCGGCGTCTCGTCGGGCACCTTCTACCCACCCGCCGCCGCCGCGACGACGGACGAACTGATCGACGTGTGCGCGCCGCTGCGCGAGACGGGCGGCGTGTTCGCGACGCACCTGCGCGACGAGACCGACGCGATCATCGCGTCGCTCGACGAAGCGTTCTCGATCGGGCGCGCGCTCGACGTGCGCGTCGTGCTCTCGCATCACAAAGTGGCCGGCAAGGCCAATCATGGCCGCTCGGTCGAAACGCTCGCGCACGTCGACGCGCAGCGCACGCGACAACCGCTGTGTCTCGACTGCCATCCGTATCCGGCTACATCGACGATGCTGCGCGCGGATCGCATCCGCCAGTCGTCGCGCGTGATCCTCGCGTGGTCGAAGCCGCATCCCGAACTCGCGGGCCGCGACTTCCATGAACTGCTGCCGCTGTTCGGCGATTCCGTCGACGCCGCGATCGACGCGCTGCGCCCCGCCGGCGCGATCTACTTCGTGATGGACGAGGCGGATGTCGAGCGCATCATCCGTCACGAACTGACGATGGTCGGCTCCGACGGCCTGCCCAACGACATGCGCCCGCACCCGCGCTTGTGGGGCACGTTCCCGCGCGTGCTCGGCGAATTCTCCCGCGAGCGCGGCCTGTTCCCGCTCGAAACCGCCGTGCGCAAGATGACGGGCCTCACCGCCGAGCAGTTCGGCATCGCGGAGCGCGGACGGCTCGCGGTCGGCCATTACGCCGATCTCGTCGTGTTCGACCCCGCCCGCGTGATCGATCGCGCGACGTTCGCGAGCCCGACGCTACGCCCCGAAGGCATCAAGCACGTGTTCGTCAACGGGCGGCCCGTGCTCGAACATGGCCGGCACACCGGCACGCGTCCCGGCCGGGCGCTGCGCCGCGGCATCTAGAACCGGCCGATCGACGGCGCGCGGTCGCGGTGTCGCGACAGCCGCCGCGGAGTTCAACTGCACGGAGTCACCATGACGAATCCCAACGGTGCCGCCACGCCGCGCGGCATGCAAGCCGGCCCGCCCGCGCTCGCGGAAGCCGCCGCTCCCAGCCTCGACGCGCTGTATGCGCGCTTGAGCCGACGCATCATTCCGCTGATCCTGGTCTGCTATTTCTTCGGCTATCTCGACCGCGTCAACGTCGGCTTCGCGAAGCTGCAGATGGTGACGGACCTGCATCTCACGGACGCGGCCTACGGCGTCGGCGCGGGCCTGTTCTTCGTCGGCTACCTGCTGCTGCAGGTGCCGGCCGGCTGGCTCGTGCGGCGGATCGGCGTGAAGCGCTGTCTCGCCGGCTCGATGCTGACGTGGGGCGTCGTGTCGGTCGCCACGCTCGCGACCCGCGACACCGCGAGCTTCTACGCGCTGCGCTTCCTGCTCGGCGTGACCGAAGCGAGCTTCTTTCCGGCCGTGATCGCCTACTTCAGCGTGTGGTTTCCGTCGCACCGGCTCGCGAAGGTCATGGCCTTCCTGTTTCTCGCGATGCCGCTCGGCGTGATCGTCGGCGGGCCGCTGTCGGGCTGGATCATGGACGCCACGCACGGCGGCTTCGGGCTGCGCGGCTGGCAGTGGATGTTCGTGATCGAAGGCCTGCCGGCCATCGTGCTCGGCCTGTACCTGCTCGTGCGTGTGACGGAACGGATCGACGATGCAACCTGGCTGACCGATACGGAAAAGCGGATGATTCACGCGGAGATGGCTCGGGAAGCGGCCGGCAAGCGCACCCACCTCCGCGCCGCACTGCGCGAGCCGACCCTGTGGCTGCTGTTCGCGACGTCGTTCCTCTACAACGTCGGCAACTATGGGCTCGTGTTCTGGATGCCGACGATGATCAAGGCGCTCGGATCGCCGAGCAACCTCGAAACCGGCTTGATCAGCGCCATCCCCTACCTGGTCGCATCGGTCGCGATGGTCGCGAACGCGCAGCATTCGGTGCGCACCGGCGAGCGACGCTGGCATACGGCGCTGCCGGTCGCGATCGGCGGCGTCGCGCTGCTCGCGAGCCTCGGCATGCGCGCGCATCCCGTGCTCGCGGTCGCGTGCCTGACCGCCGGCGTGGCCGGCATCATGAGCACGCTCGCGATGTTCTGGAGCCTGCCGTCGCGAATTCTCGCGGGAGAAGCGGCTGCGGGCGGCGCCGGGCTCGTCAACATCGGCGCGGCCGTCGCCGGGTTCGTCGGCCCGACGCTGATGGGCTATGCCACCGGATTGACAGGCAGCACCGAGCTGGGCGTCGCGCTGCTCGCCTTCACGCTGTTCGCCGCGGCCGCGCTGATCCTGTCGATTCCGCGCCGGCTCATGGTGCGCACGTGAGCGCGGCGCCGTCGATGCGCAGCGCGCTGGCGTTGGCGGCCGGGGTGCGCACCGGCCGGGTGAGCGCGGAGTCGCTCGTACAGCGCGTGCTCGCCGACATCGCCGCGCGCGACAGCGCGATCAACGCGTGCGCACTCACCTTCGACGCGCGGGCACGGCGCGATGCGCGGCGCATCGACCGCCTCGTGCGGGACGGGCGGGACCCGGGCCCGCTGGCAGGCGTGCCGTTCCTCGTGAAGTGGAATATCGACGTGGCGGGTCATACGACGGTTGCTGGCTCGCCGGCGCGCGCCGCGTTGCCGGCCGCCGCCGCCGATGCGCCGGTCGTTGCGCGACTGTGCGCGGCCGGCGCGGTCCCCATCGGCGCGACGCAGATGGACGAACTCGCGTGCGGCGCCACCGGCGTGAATCCGCACCATGGCGCGGTGCATCTGCCGGCCGACCCGACGCGCATGACGGGCGGCTCGTCGAGCGGCTCGGCCGCCTCGGTCGCCACCGGATACGTGCCGCTTGCGCTCGGCAGCGACACCAACGGCTCGATCCGCGCGCCGGCGGCGCTGTGCGGCGTGTGGGGGTTTCGCCCCGGCGACGGGCGGCTGTCGCGCGCCGGCTGCGTGCCGTATGCCGACTCGCTCGACACCGTCGGCGGGTTCGCGAACGACATCGACGATCTTGCGGTGCTGTACGACACGCTGTGCGAAGCACATGTACCGTGCGCGCAACCGGCTCGCGATCCGGCCGCCGCGCTTCGCGTCGCCGTGCTGACCGGCGATTTCGAAACGCATGCCGATGCGGATGCGCGCCGCGCGGTCCGGCGTGCAGCGGCCTGCCTGCGGGCGAGCGATGCCGTGCCCGTCGCCAGCGACGAAGTCGCGCTCGTGCGCGAAGCGGCGCTCGTGATCTCGAACGTGGAGCTCGCGCGCGCCCATCGCGGATTGCTCGACGCCTCGACGGCGCTCGTCTCCGAACGCCTGCGGTCGCGCCTCGCGGCCGGCCTCGCGACGTCCGACGCCGCGTATCGTCACGCGCTCGCCCGCCGTGCCGCCTGGCGCGCGCGCATCGAAGCACTGTTCGCGCACTACGACGTGCTGCTCGCGGCCGCGACGCCCTGTGCGGCGCCGCGCTTCACCGACGCGACCGTCGACGTCAACGGCGTCGCGCTCGAACCCGCGAAGATGCTCGGCCTGCTGACCCAGCCGATCTCGTTCGCGGGGCTGCCGGTCGTCAGCGCGCCGTGCTTCGCATCGGGCGAACTGCCGGTCGGCGTGCAGTTGATCGGTGCGCCCGGCGGCGACGCGGTGTGCTTCGACGCCGCGCGTCGGCTTTCGGCCGCGTGGCGCGACCTGCTCCGTTAGCGACGCGCCCCTTGGTGCCGCGCGCCGCGGCGAGTATGCTTGCAGCTCGAACACTCTCCAACCCGGGCGCGCGCACCGTACCGCGGGCAGGCGCCCCGCCAACCGTCACTCACCATCGATGGATTTCGACGTCATCGTTCTCGGCGCCGGCATCGTCGGCGTCTCCGCCGCGCTGCACCTGCAGGATCGCGGCCGCAAGGTTGCCCTCGTCGATCGCGGCGCGCCCGGCGAAGGCACGAGCTTCGGCAATGCAGGGCTGATCGAGCGCTCGTCGGTCGAACCGTATCCGTTCCCGCGCAGCCCGTTCACGCTGATGCGCTATGCGCTGAATCGCTCGACCGATCTCTACTGGCACAGTGCGTCGCTGCCCGCGTTCGCGCCGTGGCTCGCACGGTTCTGGTGGGAATCGGCGCCGCTGCGCCATGCGGCGGCATCGCGCGACATGCTGCCGCTGATCGAACGCTGCATCGTCGAACACGACGCGCTGATCGCGCGGGCCGGCGCCGGCGAACTGATCCGCGCGAGCGGCTGGCTGGAGGCGTTCCGCACGCCGGCCGCGTTCGAACGCGGCATGACCGAGGCCGGCCTCACCGCGCGCCGCCACGGGCTCGGCATCACGCCGCTCGACGCGGCCGCGCTGCTCGCGCACGAACCGAGCCTCGCACCGGGCTTTTGCGGCGCGCTGCACTGGCTCGACCCGAAAAGCGTCGTCGATCCGGCCGCGCTCGTCAAAGCGTATGCGCAACTGTTCGTGCAAGGCGGCGGCACGCTGCTGACGGGCGACGCCGCGAGCCTCGACGCGTTGTCGCCCGGCTGGCAGGTCCGGACCGACGACGGCCCGGCGGCCGCGCCGGCCGTCGTCGTCGCGCTCGGCCCGTGGTCCGATACCGTGTTCGGCAAGTTCGGCTACAAGGTCCCGTTGCGCGAGAAGCGCGGCTATCACATGCACTACGCGCCGTCCGCGCGCGGCGTGCCGTCGGCGCCGATCGTCGATCGCGAATACGGTTACGTGATCGCGCCGATGCGGCGCGGGCTGCGGCTGACGACGGGCGTCGAGATCGCGCGGCGCGGGCTTCCGCCGACGGGCGTGCAGCTCGAGCGCGCGGAACGCGTCGCGCGGCCGGTGTTCGGGTTCGGCGAGCGGCTCGACCCGCAGCCGTGGCTCGGCTTCCGGCCGTGCACGCCCGACATGCGCCCGGTGATCGGCCCCGCGCCCGCGCATCGCGGGCTGTGGTTCGCGTTCGGGCACAACCATCACGGGTTGACGCTCGGCCCCGTCACCGGCCGGCTGCTGGCCGAGATGATGACCGGCGAGGCGCCGTTCACCGATCCGGCGCCGTATCGCGCGGATCGCTTCTGAGCGCGATACAGGCCGGCCCGCGGGCCCGACCGGCGTCGCGCCCGCCGTCAGCGAAAGCGAAGCTGATTCCGCCCGAGCTGCGCAACGGACGCGCAGCCCATCAGCCGCATGTCCCGTTCGATCTCCGCGCGCATCAGCTGCAACGCGCGCTCGACGCCGGGCTGCCCAGCAGCGGCGAGCGGGAACAGGTAGTAACGCCCGAGGCCGACCGCCTTCGCACCCAGCGCCAGCGCTTTCAGTACGTGCGACCCCCGCTGCACGCCGCCGTCCATCATCACGTCGATCCGGTCGCCCACCGCATCGACGATCTCGGCAAGCTGATCGAACGCGGCGCGCGAGCCGTCCAGTTGCCGCCCGCCGTGGTTCGACAACACGATGCCGGTACAGCCGATGTCCACGGCCCTGCGGGCGTCATCGACCGACATCACGCCTTTCAGGCAAAACTGTCCGTTCCACTCCCGCACCATCGCGGCGACGTCGTCCCATGACATCGACGGATCGAGCATGTCCGTGAAGTAGCGGCTGATCGACATCGCGCCACCGCCCATGTCGACGTGCCGGTCGAGTTGCGGCAAACGGAACCGCTCGTGGGTCAGATAGTTGAACGCCCAGGCCGGCTTCAACGCGAACTCGGTCAGCCCCGCGAGCGTCAGCCGGAACGGAATCGAGAAGCCGGTGCGCTTGTCGCGCTCGCGATTGCCGCCGGTGATGCTGTCCACGGTCAGCATCATCACGTTCACGCCGGCCTGCCGCGAGCGGTTCATCATCTCGCGGTTGAGGCCGCGATCCTTGTGAAAGTAGAACTGGTACACCTGCGGGCCCTGGCTGATCGCACGGGCTTCTTCCAGGCTCACGGTGCCGAGCGACGACACCCCGAACATCGTGTCGAACTTCGCGGCCGCGGCGGCCACCGCGCGCTCGCCGTCGTGATGAAACAGGCGTTGCAGCGCCGTCGGCGAACAATAAACCGGCATGCCGAGCTTCTGCCCCATGACCGTCACCGACAGATCGACATCGCGCACGCCGCGCAACACGTTCGGCACCAGATCGCAGCGCTCGAACGCGCGCGTGTTGCGTCGATACGTGGTTTCATCGTCGGCCGCGCCGTCGATGTAATTGAAGATCGGCCCCGGCAACCGCCGCCTGGCCAACTCGCGGAAGTCGTGGAAATTGTGGCAATCGTTCACGCGCATTCGTCACACTCCATTCGGCGCGCGAGCGGCGTGCCGGTGGGCCGGCGCGCGGCGCTCGCATCGCAGCGTTCTTTCGGTCCCGGCGGCCGGCGTCCTCGTGCGGAACGGAGGCCGCGTCGGCAGCCGGAAGGGGGCGCATCGCGTCCGCCGCTTCCGAACCTGCAGGGAATCGACGCGCACGCTCAGTCGAGCGCGCGGCCGAAGATGCGGATCACTTCGTCGAGATGCTCGGCCATCGCGCGGCGCGCGGCGTCGGGGTCGCGCGCGCGGATCGCGTCGAGGATCGCGCGATGCTCGCGCTCCGACCGGTGCGGCATGTCGTTGGGCATGTACAGCGACTGCAGCCGCTGGAACATCGGGTCGTACTTGTGCGCGAGCAACTGCTTGATCATCAGCGCATACGCCGGATTGTCGCTCGCTTCCGCGATGCGGATATGGAACAGCCGGTCGCCCGGGTGCGTGAGCGAGCCGCTGCGGTTGTCGTCCTGATTGCGCAGGAACGCTTCGTGAATGCCTTCGATCTGCGCGTCCGAGCCGTGCTGCGCGGCCAGCGACGCCGCTTCCGGCTCGATCAGCCGGCGCGCCTGCAGCAGCGCGAACGGCGGGATTTCCGTGTCGAGATCGAGCGCGATGCCGAGCTCCGGATCGATCTCGACGATCGAGAACGGCGCGACCGTCACCGTCGCATCGGGCGCCGACGCGGGTTCGGGCGCGGCGGTCGTTTCGGGATGACGCACCTTCACGCCGTCGCCGACGCGCACGCTGACGAGCCCGTTCACTTCGAGCGCGATCAGCGCCTCGCGCACCGACGTGCGCGACACGCCGAACCGCTCGGCGAGTTCGCGCTCGGGCGGCAGATAGCTGCCCGGCGGGAAATCGCCGGACTCGATCATCGCACTGAGCTTGTCGGCGATCTGCTGGTAGAGGCGGCGGTTCTGAATCGGCTGGATGGACATACGTTGACGCTGGTAATCGGTTTCGTTCCGGACGGCCCGACGAATCGTCGGAGCGTTCGCGCCTATTTTATATGCCGCGCTTCACATCGCCCGGCACCGCGTAGCAACGCGCGGCCGTGCCGCCCCACAGCGCGCCGCGTTCGGCCGCCGACAGCCGCGACTCGGCCCAGCGCTCGACCAGCGACGCCACTTCGTCGTACGACGCCGCGAGCAGGCATACGGGCCAGTCCGATCCGAACATCAGCCGCCGCGGGCCGAACGCGTCGAGCGCCGCGTCGAGGCACTGCTCGACATGCCGGATGTCCTGCGCGCGCAGGCCGCGCCGCCAGTCGGCTTCGGTCACGAGCCCCGACAGCTTGCACGCGACGTGCGGCAGCACGGCCAGCTCGCGCAGCGACGCGCGCCAGCGCGCGAACGCCGTGTCGTCGCGTTCGAACTCGGCGAGCGCCGGTTTGCCGACGTGGTCGAGCACGAGCCAGTGCGCGTCGTGCCGCGCGCAGAACGCACGCACGTCCGGCAACTGGCGCTCGAACACGAGCACGTCGTACACGTAGCCGTTCGCCTGCAGCCACGCGACGCCGCGATTGAAGCCGGGATCGGCGACGAACGCGCCGACGTCGGCTTCGTCCTGCACCTGATGACGAAAACCGCGCAGCTTCGGACTGCGCCACTCGGCGACACGGTCGGCCAGCGCCGGCGCACCGAGATCCTCCCAGCCGACCACCGCCGCGATGCGCGCATTGTCGCGCGCCAGATCGAGCAGGAACGCCGTCTCGTCGCGCCCGGCGCGCGCCTGCACCGCGATCGACGCGCCGAGCGCCTGCGCATGCATCTGCGGCCACAGCGCGTCGGGCAGGTAGTCGCGTGCGAGCACGCCCATGTCCGGTCCGATCCATGGATAGTCGACCGCGCGATAACGCCAGAAGTGCTGATGCGAATCGATACGCACTGCGCCCATGATGCCCTCGTGTTCGATCACCGCGGCGGCGACGGCCCGCATCGCCGCCCCGCCATTCCGCCACGTTCAGTCGTACAACACCGCCGCGATCTTAGGATCGTCGATATTGGTCTTGTCGTACCAGTAGAAGCCGGTATCGATGACCTTCGGCAGCTTCTCGCCCTTGATCGCCTTCACGGCCGCCTCGACCGTCTTGTAGCCGATCCCGATCGGGTTCTGCGTGATCGCGCCGGCCATCAGCCCACTGCGGATCGCGTCCTTCTGCTGCTTGCCGGAATCGTAGCCGACGATCACGACCTTGCGCTTCATCTCCCGCACGCCGTTGACCACGCCGATCGCCGAGCCTTCGTTGGTGCCGAACAGCCCCTTGAGCTTGGGATACGCCTGCAGGATCGACTTCGTCACTTCGGTCGATTTCAGTTGATCGCCTTCGCCGTACTGCACGGTCACGACCTGCACCTTCGGGTACGCCGACTTCATCCGTTCGAGGAAGCCGTCGCGGCGGTCGATGCCGGTGCGGCTCGTCTGGTCGTGCGCGACCACGGCCACCTGCCCTTCGTCGCCGATCAGCGCGGCGAGCTTGTCGGCGGCGAGCGCGGCAGCCGCCTTGTTGTTGGTCGCGGCCGTCGTCACCGGAATATCGCTGTCCACCCCCGAGTCGAACGCGATCACCGGAATCTTCTCGGCCTGCGCCTTCTTCAGCAGCGGCAGCGCGGCCTTGCTGTCGAGCGCCGCGAAGCCGAGCGCGGCCGGCTTCTTCGCGATCGCGGCCGACAGCATGTCGATCTGCTTGTCGACCATCGCTTCGGTTTCGGGCCCTTCGAACGTCACCTTCACCTTGTAGTCCTTCGCGGCCTGCGTCGCGCCCGATTTCACGGCCTGCCAGAACTGATGCTGGAAGCCCTTCGAGATCAGCGGGATATAGGTTTCCTGTGCCTGCGCGCCGGCCGTGACGCCGACAGCGAACGTCAGTCCGACGATCGCGTTCAACACCTTGCTCCTGATCACTTCGCGTCTCCTTGGTTGGTATCGACTGAAATGCCGGCCGGGCCGGCGGTGAAGCCCATGCGTGTTCGCGTCCGTGTCTGCGTCAGCGGCGGCGCCGGCGCAGGATGTCCACGTAGACGGCGAGGATGATGATCACGCCCGTCACGACCGTCTGCCATTCCTGCGCGACCGACATGATCCGCAGGCCGTTGGTCAGCACGCTCATGATGAACGCGCCGATGATGGTGCCGACGATGCTGCCCGCGCCGCCGGACAGCGACGTGCCGCCGATCACGACCGCCGCGATCGCGTCGAGCTCGTAGCCCTGCCCGAGCGCCGGCTGCGCGGAGTTCAGCCGCGACGCGATCAGCAGGCCGGCGATCCCGCACACCGCGCCGCAGAACGTGTAGACGGCGATCTTCCATGCGTCGACGTTCACGCCGGAGAGCCGCAGCGCCTCCTCGTTGCTGCCGAGCGCGAACGTGTAGCGGCCGAAGATGGTGCGGTTCAGCACGATCGACGCGCCGATCGCGACGAGGAACAGGATCAGCACCGCGTTCGGAATCGGCAGCGCGGGAATCAGGTTGCCGATCAGCGAATCCTGCGCGATCGACGTGAAGCCCGGCGTGTCGTTGAAGTAGATCGGCCGCGTGCCGGAGATCACGAGCGACAGCCCCTTGAGCAGCATCATCATGCCGAGCGTCGCGATGAACGGCGGCACCTTCATCTTCGCGATCACGAAGCCCGACACGCAGCCCGACAGCGCGCCGAAGCACAACGCGGCCAGGATCCCGAGCGGCAGCGGCATCCCCCATTTCGTCAGCACGACGCCGGCCATCACCGCGCAGAACGTCATCAGCGTGCCGACCGACAGATCGATGCCGGACGTGATGATCACGTACGTACAGGCGACGGCCAGCACGCCGTTTACGGCGGTCGCCTGCAGGATCGACACGAGGTTGTCGACTTCGAGGAAGTTCGACGACGCGAAGCTGAAGAACACGATCAGCAGCACGAGGCTCGCGAACGCGAGCAGCTTCTGCCGCGCGGCCGGGTTGAAGAAGCGCGATTTCAGGCGCGATGCGGCGGCCGGCGTGTCGCCGGTGGCAAGGGGCGGAACGGGATGCGTATCGTTGGACATGATCGGGTAGGCGTCTGAATCGGGACAATCGAGGCAATCAGGGCAACACGGTCGACTCGCGCTGCGTCGCGAGCTGCATGATCCTTTCCTGCGTGGCGTCGGCCGCGCGCAATTCGCCGGTCACGCGGCCTTCGCACATCACGAGAATCCGGTGGCTCATGCGCAGCACCTCGGGCAGCTCCGACGAGATCATCACGATCGCCTTGCCGTCGGCGGCGAGCGCATCGAGCAGCTTGTAGATCTCGCTTTTCGCGCCGACGTCGATGCCGCGCGTCGGCTCGTCGAAGAACAGGATGTCGCAGTCGCGCAGCAGCCACTTCGCGATCACGATCTTCTGCTGGTTGCCGCCCGACAGCAGCCGCGCGGGCTGCGCGACCGACGGCGTGCGGATCGCGAGCTGCCGCACGTACGACTGCGCGGTCTCGCGCATCCCGCGCGCATCGAGGAACATGCCGCGGCGCACGAAGCGGCGCATGCTCGACAGCGCGATGTTGTTCTGCACGTCCATCCCGACCGCGAGCCCGAAGTGCTTGCGATCCTCGGACAGATAGCCGATACCGGCCTTCACCGCGTCGGCGGGCGTGCGGATCGTCACGGTCCTGCCGTGCACGCGGATCTCGCCCGCATCGACCGGGTCCGCGCCGAATACCGCGCGCGCGACCTCGGTACGACCCGCGCCCATCAGCCCGGCGAAGCCGAGGATCTCGCCGCGCCGCAGCGTGAAGCCGACGTCGCGGATCGCGCGGCCGCGCGACAGCCCGCGCACTTCGAGCGCGATATCGTTCGCGGACGTATCGGGCGGCGTGCGGGTGTCCGTATCGAGCTGGCGGCCGACCATCATCGAAATGATCGCCTCCATCGACGTATCCGCCATCGGCACGGTCGCGACGTACTTGCCGTCGCGCATCACGGTCACACGATCGGCGATCTGGCGCAGCTCGTCCATCTTGTGCGAGATGTAGACGATGCCGACCCCGTTCGCGCGCAGGTCGCGGATGATGCGGAACAGCTCGGCGATCTCCGCGTTGTTCAGCGCGGCGGTCGGCTCGTCCATGATCAGCGCGCGCGAGTCGAACGACAGCGCCTTCGCGATCTCGACCATCTGCTGCTTCGCGACCGTCAGCCTGCCCACGGGCGTGCGCGGATCGAGATCGAGCCGCATCCGCTGGAAAATCGCGGCCGCGTCGCGGTTCAGCCGGTCTTCGTCGACGAACACGCCGAAGCGCCCGCGCGGCTCGCGGCCGATGAAGATGTTCTGCGCGACGCTCAGGTGGTTCATCAGGTTCAGTTCCTGATGGATGATGCCGATGCCGAGCGCCTGCGCGGCACGGGGATCGGCGATCTCCACCGCGCGGCCGTCCATCCGGATTTCGCCGGTGTCGCGCTGATAGACGCCCGCGAGAATCTTCATCAGCGTCGACTTGCCGGCGCCGTTCTCGCCCATCAGCGCATGCACTTCGCCCGCGCGCAGGTCGAAACGGCAATCGTCGAGCGCCTGCACGCCCGGAAAGCGCTTGCCGATGCCGGTCAGCGCGATCAGCGGCGGCGCGGTGTTCGGGTTCGGGTCGGGTTGCATGAATCGCGGCCCTCAGCTGATCGCACGATCGAGATGCGTGTAGCCGCCGTCGACGAACAGCCACTGGCCCGTCGTGTGCGACGCGCGATCCGACAGCAGGAACACGACCGTGTCGGCGATCTCGTCGGCCGTCGTGAAGCGCCGGCCGAGCGGCACCTTGCCCGCGATGCCGGCGAGCTTCGCGTCCGGATCGTCGAAACCCGCCAGCCAGTTCCGGTACAGCGGCGTCATCACTTCGGCGGGGATCACCGCGTTTACGCGCACGCCGTCGTCGCGCAACGCGACGGCCCATTCGCGCGTCAGCGCGAGCTGCCCGCCCTTCGACGCGCAATAGCCGCTCGTGTTGCCCTGCCCGGTCACGGCCGTCTTCGACGAGATGTTGACGATCGCGCCGCGCGCCGCCCTCAGGTGCGGCACGCAGTAGTGCGCCATCACGTAGTAGTGGATCAGGTTGCGTTCGAGCGACGCGACGAACGCGTCGCGCCCGGCGTCGAGCCCGATGCTGTCGTTGACGCCCGCGTTGTTGACGAGGCCGTCGATGCGGCCGAAGCGCGCGACGGTCTGCGCAACGGCGTCGCGGCACTGCGCGTCGTCCTGCAGTTCGACGGTCACGCACGCGGCGCGCGGCTGTTTCCGTGCGAGTGCTTGCCAGAACGCGTCGTCGGGCGCGTGGCGCGCGAGCACTACCGGGATCGCGCCTTCGTCGGCCAGCCGCATCGAGATCGCGGCACCGATGCCCGACGCGCCGCCGGTCACGATCACGACCTTGTCTTGCAGATTCAAATCCACTTCGCGTCTCCGTCGTTCATGTTGTCGCCGCGCACGACACGCGTGGCGCGCCGTCGTGCGCGGCCATGCGTCAGCCGCGGAACCGGTACTGCTCCAGCGATTCGGGCTTCATCTCGATCGAGAAACCGGGCGCCGTCGGCGGCATGTACGCCGCGCCGCGCACCACGCACGGTTCGACGAAATGCTCGTGCAGATGATCGACGTACTCGGTCACGCGCCCTTCCTTCGTGCCGGAAATGCACACGTAGTCGATCATCGACAGATGCTGCACGTATTCGCACAGCCCGACGCCGCCTGCGTGCGGGCACACCGGCAGCCCGTACTTCGCGGCCATCAGCATCACCGCGAGAATCTCGTTCACGCCGCCGAGCCGGCACGCGTCGATCTGCACGACGTCGATCGCGCCGCGCGCGATGAACTGCTTGAACAGCACGCGGTTCTGGCACATCTCGCCGGTCGCGACCTGCACCGGCGCGATCGCCTTGCGGATCTTGCGATGTCCTTCGACGTCGTCGGGGCTCGTCGGCTCCTCGATGAACCACGGCCGCGCGAATGCGAGCTCGCGCACCCAGTCGATCGCCTCGTCGACTTCCCACACCTGGTTCGCGTCGATCATCAGCTTGCGGTCGGGGCCGATCACCTCGCGCGCGATCGTCACGCGGCGGATGTCGTCCTCGAGGTTCGCGCCGACTTTCAGCTTCACGTAGTCGAACCCTTCTTCCACCGCCTCGCGGCACAGCCGGCGCAGCTTGTCGTCGCTGTAGCCGAGCCAGCCGGCCGACGTCGTGTAGCACGGGTAGCCGTCGCGCTCCAGCGCGGCGATCCGCGCGGCCTTGCCGGGCGCCTGCCGGCGCAGCAGGTCGAGCGCTTCGTCCGGGCTCAGGCAGTCGGTCAGGTAGCGGAAGTCGATCGCCCGCACCAGCTCCTCCGGGCTCATGTCGGCGACGAGCCGCCACAGCGGCTTGCCGACGGCCTTCGCCCACAAATCCCACACCGCATTGACGACGGCGCCCGTCGCCAGGTGGATCGCGCCCTTGTCGGGGCCGATCCAGCGCAACTGGCTGTCCGACGTGACGTGCCGCCAGAACCGGCCCATGTCCTCGCGGATCCAGTCGAGGTCGAGGCCGACGACGAGGTGGCGCATCGCGTCGATCGCCGCGCAGCAGATTTCGTTGCCGCGCCCGATGGTGAACGTGAGCCCGTGACCTTCGAGGCCGTCGCGGTCGGTTTCGAGCACGACGTAGGCCGCCGAATAATCGGGGTCCGGATTCATCGCGTCGGAGCCGTCGAGCTGGCGCGAGGTCGGAAAGCGCACGTCGAGGACGCGCATCGATCGAATGATAGGCATGACGAACCGTCCGTTGAAGGAAATCAGGCCTGCACGGTACGCTGGCGTTGCTCGCCGAACCCGTCGATGCCGAGCGTGATCACCTGTCCGGCGCGCAGATAGACGGGCGGCTTCTGTCCGAGGCCGACGCCCGGCGGCGTGCCGGTCGAGATCACGTCGCCCGGCTGCAGGCTCATGAAGCGGCTCAGGTAGCTGATCAGGTGCGGCACGCGGAACACCATCGTCGCGGTCGTGCCGTTCTGGTAACGGTGGCCGTCCACTTCCAGCCACAGCCGCAGCGCGTGCGGATCGGGCACTTCGTCGGCCGTCACGAGCCACGGGCCCAGCGGGCCGAACGTGTCGTTGCCCTTGCCCTTGTCCCACGTGCCGCCGCGCTCGAGCTGGTATTCGCGCTCCGACACGTCGTTTACGACGCAGTAACCCGCGACGTGCGACAGCGCGTCGGCTTCGTCGATATAGCGGCCGCCCTGGCCGATCACCACGCCGAGCTCGACTTCCCAGTCGGTCTTCTCCGAGCCGCGCGGGATCTCGATGTCGTCGTTCGGGCCCGAGATCGCGCTCGTCCACTTGCCGAACACGACGGGCTCCTTCGGGACTTCCATCCCCGATTCGGCCGCGTGATCCGAGTAGTTGAGCCCGATGCAGATGAACTTGCCGACGCGGCCGACGCACGCGCCGAGCCGCGGCGTGCCTTCGACGAGCGGCAGCGACGACGGCGGAATGTCGCGCAGCCGCGTGAGCGACGCGGGGGTCAACACGTCGCCGGCGATGTCGTCGATCACGCCGGACAGGTCGCGAATGTGGCCCTGCGCATCCAGCAGGCCCGGTTTTTCATGGTGTTTGTCGCCAAATCTCAGCAGTTTCATAGCGTCGTGTGAACGGAAACGGAAAGTGGATGGAGGTGCGGTCGGTCAGACACGGTCAGTTGGACACGGCCGGTTAGGCACGGCCGGTTAGGCACGGTCAGTTAGACCAGCCGCCGTCGATCAGGTGAATCGTGCCGGTGGTGAACGACGCTTCGTCGGACGCCAGATACAGCGCGAGCGCGGCGACTTCGTCCGCGGTGCCGATGCGGCCGATCGGCTGGCGCGCGACGAATGCCTGGCGCACCTCGTCGGCGGACACGTGGCGCGTGCGCGCCTGGTCCTCGATCCGCTGCGCCAGCGACGGCGATTCGATCGTGCCCGGGCAGATCGCGTTGCAGCGGATGCCCCGCTCGACGAAATCGGCCGCCACCGCCTTAGTCAGCCCGATCACGGCCGCCTTGGTGGTGCCGTACACGAAGCGGTTCGGCACGCCCTTCACGCTCGACGCCGCCGACGCCATGTTGACGATCGACGCGCCGCCCGCTTCGAGCATCGCCGGCAACAGCGCGCGGATCAGCCGGTACATCGACGTGACGTTCAGGTTCAGCGAGAACGCCCACGCGTCTTCGTCGCACTCGAGAATCGAGCCGTGGTGCACGTAGCCCGCGCAGTTGAACAGCACGTCGAACGCGCGTTCGCTCCTAGCGAGCGCGGCGATGTCGTGCGCGTCGGTGACGTCGAGCCGCCGCGTGACCAGCCGGCCGCCCGCGCGCTCGGCGTCGGCTTCGAGCCGCACCAAGGCGGCCTCGTTGATGTCGGTCGCCAGCACGTCGGCGCCCTCGCTCGCGAAGCGCAGCGCGGTCGCGCGGCCGATGCCCTGCCCGGCCGCCGTCACCAGCGCGCGTTTGCCCTGCAATCTCATGAGCATCTCTCCGAAAAAGCCGGCCAGCCGTCGGCCGATTGGCACAAAGGACTAAAGGTCCAACCAATCATAGGAACGGATCGCGCGTTTGTCACGAAATTGGGATTCAGTATTTACCCGAGGCCGAAGAATCCGTCCGACGCACGAAATTCGCCGCGAAAGTAGCGTCGAGGCGTCGCCCCGCGATCCGCTCGAACCCAATACCGGCGGGCGTTCCAGCCGCTTCTTCCGCGACGTTCGGCGCGGTGGACAGGAAAACTGACAAAAAAGTCATGTTCGCGTCAGGGTGTCAACGGGTGGCGCGCGCCATCATGGCGTTGCCGGACCGCGCTTCCGGTACATCGCCTCCCCCGCCCGCGCCGGATCTCTGCGGGCACCTCCGTCCCCGGCGATGTATCCCGTGACTGGGCGAGCAGACACGGCGCGCGGGCCGATTTTCGCCCCGGACTTCCCGTCCGGGGCCTTTTGTCGCTGGTTTTTCAAGAAAATAAGCGTGGATTGTTTCTAAATCGGCAAAAGGTAATTTGAGCCAGACAGGATGTTTTTTCCGGTCACAGACGCTTACATTTAGCGCACCACTCATGGAAACCGCTACGGATTCGCCATCGGGGAGTGACATCCACTGCCACGGCCGAACCCGCACGAGCTTTAGGAAACGGCAAAATGAAGGCCTCCAAATCCCTGCCTGCGCTCGATCCCGCCGACGTCCACGTCGAAATCCTCGAACGTTCCGATACGCTGCTCGTCGTCCGCTGGGTCGAACCCGGCCGCTGCCACTACGGTGAACAGCGCTGGCGACGCCGCTTCGCGCAGCGCACCGGGACCTGCGCGCTGTCGCGCCAGGTCATCCACCGCGGCGACGAAGTATTCCGCCCGGCCGAACGCCCGGCTCCCGCGAACGCCGCCGCCATGATCTCCGCCGCCGAAGTGCTCGCGCTGGCCGGCAGCAGGTAAAACCCGCCCGCCGTGCGCCGGCCGGCGGCGCCACGCCATCCGCCCGCCCTAGAAGCGCCGGTCTAATTCCTCCGCTTGTCTGCAACGTCCGCCCGCACTATCGTTACATCATTCAATGTAACGATTAGGCGCCGCGGCCGATCGGCCGCGCCGATGGAGGCAGACATGCATGCATGGAGCGCGCGCCACGTCCCGGCGCAAGGCGGGAAGGTCGCGGTCGTGACCGGCGCCAACAGCGGTCTCGGCTGGCAGCTCGCGGAAACGCTGGCCGCGAAAGGCGCGACGGTCGTGATGGGCTGCCGCGACGCCGCCCGTGGCGCGCAGGCCGCCGACGCGATCCGCCGGTTTCATCCTCATGCACGCGTCGAAGTCGATCCGCTCGACCTCGCCGATCTCGCGTCGATCGCCCGCTTCGCGGCTGACGTCGGCGAACGCCACGGCCGCGTCGACATCCTCTGCAACAACGCCGGCGTGATGTTTCTGCCGCTGCGACACACGCGCGACGGCTTCGAGATGCAGTTCGGCACCAACCATCTCGGCCATTTCGCGCTGACGGGCCATCTGCTGCCGGCGCTGCGCGCGGCGCGCCGGGCGCGCGTCGTCACGATGTCGAGCGGTTTCAACCGCGCCGGCCGGATTCGTGTCGACGACCTGCGCGCCGCGCATCGCTACAACCGTTATCTCGCCTATTGCGACAGCAAGCTCGCGAACCTCGTGTTCGCGATCGAGTTGCAGCGCCGTTTCGAGCGCGCGGCGTTCGCCGGCATCAGCGTCGCCGCGCACCCCGGCTACGCGGCGACCAACCTGCAGTTCGCGGGCCCGGCGATGGACCACTCGCCGGCCCGCGCCGCGCTGATGCGCGCCGCGAACCGGTATCTCGCGCAGCCGGCCGCTCAGGGCGCGCTGCCCGCGATTCATGCGGCGACGTCGCCCGATCTGGCCGGCGGCGCGTACATCGGTCCGTCCGGCTGGTTCGAATCGCGCGGGCTGCCGGCACCGGCAAGCGTGCCGCGCGCGGCGCGCAGCGCGGCGTCGGCGGCATTGCTGTGGGAAGCATCGGAAGCCGCGACGGGCGTGCGCTTCCTCAGCGCCGGCGCGCCCGCCGGACGCGCGCCGGGCCGGCCGTTCGACACGACGGCCGAAGCGCGCTGAATCGCGTGCCGGCGCGCACGATATTCTTCATACTTATTGCATCAACCGAAAAGAAAGCCTGTTGAAAGACTGATTCGGCGTCGCACTGTTACCGGTCAGGAAACAATTTATCGTCAAAATCAGCGTTTACCCTGAACACGCCGGTGACTAAGATTTGATCAATCGCTCAAGACATGGTGTCGAGAGCGAACTCAATAAAACACCGGAGGTCACCATGAAATCGCTCGTTTCCGCAGTCGTTGCCGCTGCCGCCCTGTCCGCTTCGTTCGGCGCATTCGCGCAAAGCACCGTGACGCGCGCTCAAGTGCGCAACGAACTGGTCCAGCTCGAACAAGCCGGCTACAAGCCGGGTGTGTCGAGCCCGTACTACCCGAACGACATCCAGAGCGCCGAAGCGCGTGTTCATGGCGCCGACACCAGCGGCTACGGCGCACAACCGGCTCCGCTCGTCCACTCGGGCGCGCCGGCTGCGTCGTCGAACGCACGCGATTCGATCTTCTTCGGCCAGTAAGCCGACGCGCCCCCGGCGGGCGCCGCGCATCGCGCGATGAAGTCACGCAGTCCGGACGAGCCCCCTTCGCGGGGCTCGTCTTTTTTGTGAAACGCATACCTCCGCCGCCCGGCAGCGGGTGGCTTCGCCCGGACGCGTGGCGTCCGGGCGCTTTTTCCCGGCGAGGTGTGCGTGAATGCGTCGTGTGCGCCGGTCAGCGCGCCACGGCCCCGGCCGACGTCGACCGCGACAGCACGCGCCACCGCGACAGCAGTTCGTCGCGATCGACGTAGCAGCCCTGCAAGTGCCGCCGGCCCGTCGACGGGTCGAACTCGGTGCGCGCATGCAGCACGCGCCGGTTGTCGAACGCCCACATGTCGCCCGCCCGCAGCCGGCGCTGCACGCGAAAACGCGGCTCGCGCGCAAGCGCGAGGAATCGCCGATACGCGCGATAGACCGCTGCAACCGAGCCGGCCGGCGCATCGAGCGGCCCGCGCAGGAAGTTCGCGACGCGCACTTCCGTGACGTTGCCGCGCGCATCGAGCCCGATCACCGGCGCCGAACAGCGATAGTCGCTGTTCGCGCTCTTGTTCCAGAACTCGAACGGCGTCGACGCGAGTCGTTCGAAATCGTCCGGATGTTCGCGCCGCAGCGCATCCGCGAGCGCGAAGCCGTCGAGGAAGATGCTGTCGCCGCCCGTCGCGTCGTTCGCGAGGCAGTGCAGGAACTGCACGCCGGGTTGCAGTTCGCGTGTCGGCAGGTCGGTGTGCGGCGGAAGATTCAGCGACGTATACGCATTGCTGTCCGGGCGCGGCTTCGATTCGACGTCGAACAGCACGCCGAAATTGCTTTCGCGGATCAGGCCGATGCGGCGCGCGATCCCGTCGACGCGGCCGCGCTCGGCCGGCACGCCCTCGACGAGCGTCAGCCCCGTGCGCTGCAAAGCGCCGAGCCATGCCAGCAACGCGCGGTCGTCCTCCATCACGTCGCGCCACGCGAACACGCCGATCGCCGTCGCATCGTCGCCGGTCCATACGTGGCGCTCGTGCGCGGCCAGGCGCTCCGCGCGCGACGCATCGTCGTATGCATGCGCACGCAACCAGCCCGGCGACCACGCGCTGCGGTGCCCGTCGTTCCATTCCACATGCAGCGCACCGTCGGTTTCGACATGCACGGCGAGCGCGGACAGATCCTCGCGCGCATCGGCGATCTCGAACACCTGTTCGCGCGTGATCGCATGCACGCACGCGGCACACGCGCAGTTGTCGCGCAGCCAGTCGAAATGGAACGGCGATCGTCGCGCGTCGCTCCACTCGATATTCACCGCGTCATCGCCGATCGTCGCCGCCGCGATGGCCGCGTCGGCCGAAAACGTCCGCCAGTCCTCGATACGGTGTTGCGCCGCTGCCTGCATCGTTGCCTCCCGGAAAACGCTCGCTACGCGTGCGGTGCGAGCAAGAACCCGCCGACCATCCGGTGCATCCGTGCGGCCTGCGGGCTCGTCCCGAGCGCGCGCCAGCAGCCGTGCACCAGCCCCTCTCCCATCCAGTGGCGCGCGACCCCGCCGGCCGCGCGAATCCGTTCGACGTACACGCGCGCATCGTCGCGCAGCGGATCGTGCTCCGCGCCGATCGCGAGCACCGGCGGCAGGCCGTCGAAACGCGCCGCCTCGAGCGGCACCGACGCGCGCAGCAGCGGGTTGCCGCTCCGCAACGCGGAGGACAAGTCACTGCCCCAGTACAGCGCGCGATAACGATGCACGTCGTCGAGCGTCAGCATCGGCGCGTGCGCTTCCGTTTCGCGCGCGGGCGATTGCGGTTCGAAACCGAGCATCGGATAAACGAGCGCGACGCCGTCCACGCTCGCTTCGCCCGCATCGCGCAGCGCGGTCGCCACCGCCGCCGCGAGCATCCCGCCCGCGCTGTCGCCCGCGAGCGTCAACGGGTGCGCGCACGGCCCGAACGGCCAGCGTGCATCGCGCGCGGCGCGCGTCACCGCCACGCAATCGTCGAGTGCGGCCGGCGCAAGGTGTTCGGGCGCCAGCCGGTAGTCGACGGCGATCACGTCGAGGCCCGTATCGGCCGCCAGCTGCGCGGTGATCAGCGCATGACTGTCGAGCGAGCCGACGACGAAACCGCCGCCATGAAAAAACAGCACCGTGCCGCGCGGCGCACGGTGCGCGGACGTATAGCGCCGCAGCGCGATCGTGCGGCCGTCCGGCGCGCGCCACACGGCGTCGTGCTGCACGATGCCGGCCGGCAGCGCGGCCGGCGTCCATTCGGCCGCGAAGCGGTCGTAGAGGCGGCGCTGCTCGTCGGGCGAGCGCGCCGCCGCATCGGCCGGATACCACGCGTCGACGGCCGCGACGAACGCCGCGATTTCCGGTTCGAGCATCGTGTGCGCTCCGCGGTCGAAGGGGGGATCGGAAGGCGAAGCGCGCCGCTAGCGGCGCGGCGGCAGCCCGATCACGCGGCCCGCATACGCAGGCGCCGCGCAATCGCGCTGCAATGCGTGCAGCGCGGCCACGCGCGCGGCCACGTCGTCGTCGAACGGCGCCGATTTCGCGCCGTCGCGCGTATCGACGTGTAGCAGCATCTGCTCGCTCGCCGATACCGCGTCGCCATGCCCGTCGGCGAACAGTTCGAGATACAAGTGCAGCCGCTTCGCGTCGTGCGCGAGCACGCGCGCATCGACGCGCACGGCCGTGCCTTCCTTGATCTCGTGCAGATAGTTCACGTGCGCTTCGAGCGTGTAGACCGAGCGCCCCCGCTCGCGACGCGCGGCGTCGTCGAGGCCGATGCGATCCAGCAACGCATCGGTCGCGAAGCTGAAGATCAGCAGGTAGAACGCATCGCGCAGGTGGCCGTTGTAGTCGACCCATTCGGGCCGCACCACGTCGCGGTGAATCGTCAGCGGGGTATCGCCCGTCATCGTCTAGTCCTCGAATCGCATCCCGTGCCGCGCCTTCACCGCGGCGATCGATTTCAGCACCTCGGTGATGCACTCGTCGCGATAGCGCTCGAGCTCCTTGATGCTGCGCGTGCCCTGCTGTTCGGTCGTGCCTTCGACGACGCGGTCGATCAGCGCATCGGTCAACGTCGGCGCGACCAGTTTCGTCCACGGCAGTTCGAGCGCGGGGCCGAATTGCTGCATGAAGTGTCGCATGCCCGCATCGCCGCCGGCCAGCGTGTAGGTCAGGAACGTGCCCATGAACGACCAGCGGATGCCCGCGCCGAAGCGGATCGCGTCGTCGATCTCGCCGGTCGTCGCGACGCCTTCGTCGACGAGATGCAGCGCCTCGCGCCACAACGCCTCGAGCAGACGATCCGCGATGAAGCCCGGCACTTCCTTGCGCACGTGCAGCGGCCGCATGCCGAGCTTGCGATAGACCTCCATCGCGCCTTCGACCGCTTCCGGCGACGTGCGCGCACCGCCGAGCACCTCGACGAGCGGCAGCAGGTAGACAGGGTTGAACGGATGGCCGACCACGCAGCGCTCCGGATGCGTCGCCCGCGCGTAGAAATCGGTCGGCAACAGCCCCGACGTCGACGACGCGATGATCGCATCGGGCTTCGCCGCACGGCTGATCTGCTCGTGCAGCTCGAGCTTCAGCGCCTCGCGCTCGGGCGCGCTTTCCTGGATGAAATCGGCGTCGGCGACACATTCGTCGATCGTCGACACGAACCGCAACCGCGCGGGATCGGCGCCCGGCGCGAGGCCGACGCGTTCGAGCGCGGGCCACGCATTCGCGACGTTCGCGCGCAGCCGCGCTTCGGCGCCCGGCGCCGGGTCCCACACGACCACGTCGAGACCGTGCGCGAGCGCGCGGGAAATCCATCCGCTGCCGATCACGCCGGTGCCGATGGCGGCAAACGTCTTGATGTCGGTCTTCACTGCCATGTCGATACATCCTTCAATTCAGGGGAAATCGGTGGGCGGCCGCGCGTCGACGCATACCGCCATGCAATGTCGGTCAGTGAAAAAGCTCACGCGAATTCGGCGATCGCGCGACGCTCCAGCGCACGTTCGCCGCGCGCCGGCAGGCCGAGCTTGCGGCGGCCTTCGGCCGGCGTCAGCACGCGGCCGCCGAGGCGTTCGACGATCTCGCGAGCGCGCTCGACGAGCGTGCCGTTGGTCGCATGCACGCCGCGATCGAGCCAGATGTTGTCTTCGAGGCCGACGCGAACGTGACCGCCGAGCAGCATCGCCTGCGCGACCATCGGCATCTGCATGCGGCCGATCCCGAAGCCGGCCCAGTGCGCGCCCGGCGGCAGGTTGTCGACCATCGCCTTCATCGTGCCCGTGTCGGCCGGTGCGCCCCACGGAATGCCCAGGCACAGCTGGAACAGCGGTGGATCGTCGAGCAGCCCTTCCTTCAGCAACTGCTTCGCGAACCACAGATGGCCCGTATCGAAGATCTCCAGCTCCGGCTTCACGCCGAGTTCCTGGATGCGCTTCGCGCCGGCGCGCAACTGCGCGGGTGTCGACACGTAGATGTAATCGCCGTCGCCGAAATTCAGCGTGCCGCAGTCGAGCGTGCAGATTTCCGGCAGCAGTTCCTCGACGTGTACGAGGCGCGTGAGACCGCCGACCAGGTCGGTCCCCTTGCCGAAGCGCATCGGATCCTCGCCGGGGCCGATCTCGAGATCGCCGCCCATGCCGGCCGTCAGGTTGATGATCACGTCGACGTCGGCCGAGCGGATGCGGTCGACCACTTCGCGATACAGGTTCGGGTCGCGGCTGCCGCGCCCCGTCTGCGGATCGCGCACGTGGCAGTGGGCGACCGTCGCGCCGGCCTTCGCGGCTTCGATCGCGGCGGCCGCGATCTCCTTCGGCGTGACCGGAATCGCCGGATGCTTGCCGACCGTATCGCCCGCGCCCGTGACGGCGCAGGTGATGATGACTTCGTGGTTCATGCTGAATGCCTCGCTTGATTCGGGTTGTATCGCACTGCGGGTAGCGCGCGGGCGCAGGCCGTTACAGGCCGAGATACGCCTTCACGGCAGGCAGGCCGTCCTTGCCGTCGAACGTCTTGACGCCCGCGAGCCAGGGATCGAGCACCTGCGGGTTCTTCTTCAGGTACGCCTTCGCGGCCTCGGCCGGCTTGGTCTTGTTCATCACCGACTGCATCAGCTGGTTCTCGAGCTGGGTCGAGAAGCGCAGGTTCGTCACGAGCTTGCCCGCGTTCGGGCAGCGCGCGATGAAGTCGGGCGCGGTCAGCGTGTACACGCGCGCTTCGCCGTAGTTCGGCCCGAACGCCGCGTCGCCGCCGGACAGGTAGTTCATGCTGAGCTGGATGTTCATCGGATGCGGCTCCCAGCCGAGAAACACCACCCACTTCTTCTCGCGGACCGCGCGCTCGACCGTCACCAGCATCCCGGCCTCGCTCGATTCGACGAGCTTGAAGCCGCCGAGCCCGTACTGGTTCGTGTCGATCATCTTCTGGATCGTCGCGTTCGCGCTGCTGCCGGGCTCGATCCCGTAGATCTTGCCGTCGAGTTCCGCGCGGTGTTTCGCGATGTCGTCGAAGGTTTTCAGGCCGGCCTGGTATTCGTAGCTCGGCACCGCGAGCGTCGCCTTCGCGCCGGACAGGTTCGGCGGCTCGACGACGTTGATCGACTTGCTGTCGAGGAACGGCTGCAACTGCTTCTGCTGCACGGGCCACCAGTAGCCGAGCGACACGTCGAGCTGCTTGCTCTTGAGACCGGCGAACGAGATCGGCACCGACGCGATCGTCGTGGTCGGCTTGTAGCCGAGCGCCTCGAACACGGTCGACGCGAGCGCCGTGGTCGACGTGATGTCGGTCCAGCCGATATCCGCGAAACGCACGGTGCGGCAGGTCGCGGCCTCCGTCTCGGCATGCGCGGCGTGCGTGAACGCACCGGTCGCCAGCACGGCCGCGGCTAGCGCGGCGATCTTCGTCGACTTCATGGTTCGATTCCTCCCGGTTGATCTCGCGGCAGCCGGTGCGCGGAGTGTGCGCCGGCCTGCATCGTGGGAGTAAAAGTAACGAGCCATATTCGCGCCGAGAAGACCGGCGGCGACCTGTTCTTGCCTGTTTGCGACTATGAGTGGAAACCACTAGGTTCGGCGAGAGGCTTGCCGGATGGGGATTTGGGGTTTTTCTGGCGGGCGGCGAGATTGCCCGGATGCGGCGTGTGCCTTTCGATTCCACCACGGCCTTGCTGACAGGTTTCCGACACGTCGCCGAATACCGCGGGCCAGCCCTATGCTGGGAGCCGCCGGGCGATCGCGCGCCGCCCGCCGGTTACCGTGCCGCTTCGGGCCCGGATGTTGCGCGTCATTGGAACGGATGCCGACGGACACGGCCGGCCGTCGCGGTGCCCGCCTCCGGTCTCTCCAGCCAGGAGTCGTACGATGCTCGTCGCTTGCTTCGTCGCCGCCCTTTTCGCCATCGTCGCGATCATGCACCGTCGCGTGACGGGCGACGCGGATGCGAACCTTCGCGCGCGCTTCGACGCGGAAGGCCCGCGCGCCGACGCGGCGCGCCGGTTGATGCGCGACGCGGGATACGGCGTGTGAGTCCCGACGTCGGTCCGGCCGAACACGCCCGGCCGGGTCGCGACGCGGCGAGTTCGGCGCGCCGTCACCGCGCGCAACCCGCCGCGACGGTCACGCGTAGTTCATCATCACCGACTTGCTTTCCACGTACTGGTCGATCACCGCGCGGCCGAGTTCGCGGCCGAAGCCCGACTGCTTCATTCCGCCGAACGGCAATGCGTTGTCGAGCAGCGAGTGGCAGTTGACCCACACGGTGCCCGCCGCAATCCGCGGCACCAGCTTGTGAATCGCCGCAAGATCGTTCGACCAGATGCTCGCGCCGAGGCCATACGGCGTATCGTTCGCGAGCCGCACGGCCGTATCGAGATCGTCGAACGGCATCGCGACGAGCACCGGCCCGAAGATTTCCTCGCGCACCACGCGCATCGCCTGCGTCGTATCGACCAGCACCGTCGGTTCGACGAAGAAGCCGGGGCCGTCGATCGCGCGGCCGCCGGCGGCGGCGCGCGCGCCCTCGCCGAACCCCGAGTCGATGTACCCGCACACGCGCTCGCGCTGCTTCGCCGACACGAGCGGCCCGATCTGCGTCGACGGGTCCATCCCCGGGCCGATCTTCAGGCTCGTCGCGATCTTCGCGACGCGCTCGATCACGTCGTCGAAGACCGTCGAATGGATGTACGCGCGCGAACCGGCCGTGCACACCTGCCCCTGGTTGAAGAAGATCGCGTTCGCGACGCCCAGCGCGGCCTTGTCGAGATCGACGTCGGGCAGCACGATCACCGGCGACTTGCCGCCGAGTTCCAGCGACATCCGCGTCATGTTGTCGAGCGCCGCGTGGCCGATCGTCTTGCCCGTTAGCGTCGACCCGGTGAATGCGATCTTGTCGATGCGCGGATCGCGCGACAGCGCCGCGCCGGCCGTATGACCGTAACCGGTGACGATATTGACGACGCCGTCCGGGAACCCGGCCGCCTGGATCAGCTCGCCGAGCCGCAACGCGCTCAGCGGCGTATCTTCGGCAGGCTTCAGCACGACGGTGCAGCCGGTCGCGAGCGCCGGCGCGATTTTCCATGCGGCCATCAGCAGCGGGAAATTCCACGGAATGATCGCGCCGACCACGCCGACGGGTTCCTTGCGCGTATAGGCGAAGATCTCGCTGTCCGGCAGATACGGCACGCCGGCGTCGATCACGCTGCCTTCGATCTTCGTCGCCCAGCCGGCCATGTAGCGAAAGCACTGCGCGGCCATCGCGACGTCGAGCCCTTGCGCGACCGTCACCGGCTTGCCGTTGTCGAGCGATTCGATTTCGGCGAGCTCGCGTGCGTTGGCTTCGATCAGGTCGGCGAGCACCAGCATCAGGCGCTCGCGATCGGTCGTCTTCGCGCGGCGCCACAGGCCCGCATCGAATGCATGGCGCGCGGCGGCGACGGCCTGCTGCACGTCGCGTTCGTCCGCTTCGGGCACGCGAGCGAGCACGGTGCCGTCGGCCGGGTTCACGACCTCGATCTGGCGGCCCGACGCGGCGTCGCTCCACTCGGCGCCGATCAGCATCTTCTTCGGCTTCGCGAGAAACGCGCGGGTTGCGTCGAGCAGCGGAAAGGTTTCGTTCGTCTCCATGTTCACGTTTCCCTGATTCGTTGAGTCAGTCGGTCAATAGCGATCCGCGACACCGTCGATCCCGCGCGCCTGCAGCGCGCGGACGAGGCCGGCGCGCACGGTCGCGACGTCCGACAGCGCGGGACGGCGGTGCGCGGCAACTTCGGCTGCCGTATACGGTTTGAAGTCGCGTGGCAGCGCATCGCGGTTCGTCGTCGTGAGCAGCCAGTTCAGCACGTCGGCCAGTTCCCGATCCGACAGCGCCGAATTCGACGCGCCGGGCACGCGCATCAGGTACTCGCGCCCGGCCGGCAGATGCGTGAAATAGCCGAGCGAGTTCGCGAGCGGCGGCACCTTGCCGGGAATGCCGCCGCCCGTCGCCGTGTGGCAGCCCATGCAGTTGAGCACCCAATGCTGTCGTGCCAGCGCCGCATCGGCTGCGCCGTCCGCATGGGCAGGCCCGGCAAACGCGCAAGCCGCGGCACCCGCCAGCAGCAGACGCGACGACAGCCGACGCGACAGGCCGCCGAACCGCGACGACGGCGCGCAAGCGCCGTTCACAGGCCGAGCCCCTTGATCACCGCCGCGCGCTGCGCGTGCACGGCCGTGCCGTCCATCGGCTTCGCGCGCGCCGCACGGATCTCGGCCGCCGTGAACGGCTTCGCATCGCCATGCTGTGCGTTGAGGTCGAACACGACGTAGTTGAGCACGTGCGCGATGTCGTCGTCGCTCGCGCTCGCGAACGACGGCATCTTGAAGTTGTAGCGCTTGTCGCGCACTTCGATCTCGCCGAACATTCCGTGCAGCAGCGTCGCGATCAACTGCGCACGCCCGGCTTCCGCCGCCGCGTACCTGCCCGGATACTCGGTCAGCGGCGGCGCAAGGCCGTCCTGCCCTTTCCCGCCCGCCTGGTGACACACCGCGCACTGCGTGTCGAACAGGTTTTTCCCGGCCGGGTAACGCACGGTGTCCTGTGCGCCGGCCGCGCCGGGCAACGCGACGGCCGCAATGGCCGCCATGCACGCAACGACGATTTTTCCCGCCTGCTTCACGCTCATTGTTTTGCCGCTCCCAGCAGAACCGAAACCGAACAGTGGTAATTCGAATTACCGTTCGCCATGCACCAGTTGATGTCGTTGTTCAGCGACAGCTTGTACAGCGGCTTCTCGCGCTCGTTGCGGTTGCAGAAGCACTTGCCGCACGAGGTCTTGCCGCAGCAATCGTTGTACGAAACGATGTAGTCCGAACCGTCGTGCGGATTGCGGCAGGTGCCGATCCACGTGATCGGCGAAGGCGTCGTGCCCGGCGGGCAACTGCTCGACGTGCCGCCGCAGCAACTGCACAGCCAGCCGTCGATCGCGCAGTATTTCCAGTAGTCGCAGCTCGTCGGGTCGTCGCTTGCGCCCGATGCGGCAGCGCCGGATGCGCCCGACGCCGCGGATGCCGCGTCGGCCGCGTCGGCCGCGTACGCTGTGCGGTCGACGGGCAGCAGCGGCAGCAGCGCCGACCCCACCAGCACCTTGCCGAGCTTCGCCATCGCGCTGCGCCGCGAACTGTGCTGCGCGACGCCGCGCGCCGACCGCTCGAACCATGAATCAAACACGCCCATGTCGTCGTTCTCCAATGACGTTGAAAAAGGTTCGGCCGGTCATGCGTGCTGCGCGTGCCCGTCGTGGGCATCGTGGCTCGGCGCGCCGTGCACGTACTGCTGCAGCGACGCGACGCCGCGCTCCTTCGCCTCGAACAGGCTCTCGAGATGCTCGCGCGTGTTGACGAGCCCCTTCGCGCGCACCGTGCCCGTTTCGTCGAGCAGCACCGCATACGGCAGCTTGCCGATCTGATACGCGAGGCCGAGCTCCTGCGACAGCACGTACGGGAAGCGCCCGAGCTCGTGCTTGCGCGCGAAGCGCACGTGTTCGTCGGCATCGCCGTCGCTCGCGAGCACGATGTTCACCGGCGTCGCTTCGCTGGCCTGCAGCGACGGCAGCAGCGGCAGCAGCTTCTTGCAGACCGGGCACGTCGGCGACAGGAAGAACAGCAGCGTCGCCTTGCCCGATGCGTCGATGCCGCCGACCTTCACGTGCGAGCCGCGAATGTCGGTCAGTTCGAACGTCGGCGCGATCGCGCCGACCGCCGGCCCCTTGTCGATCATCAGCGCGCCGGCCGGCATGATGCGTTCGTACAGGATGCCGATCTGGCGCACCAGGGCGAGGCAGATCGCGCCGAGCGCGAGAACGGCCGCCCACAGCAGGGCGGTGGAAACGGTGAGAGCGGTTTGCATCATGAATTCCTCAGGTGGGCAAGGCGCGGGACGTTGGCGAGCAGCACGTCGACGGTGAGCAGCGCGCAGACGATCAGCAGCACGGAAAAGAACAGCGTCAGGTAGTCGAGCCACACGACGGCGCGCGTGCCCGGCTCGACGAACGCGGTCGCGGCCAGCGCGACGAGCAGCAGCACGCGGCCGACATGCAGCCAGCCGATGCCGCGCGGTGCGTCCGCACGGGCGGCGGTGAAGCCGAAGCAGCCGCAGTCGATGTCGGTGCGGCCGCGCAGCAGGTTGATCGCGAGGCCGGCGGCGAACGCCAGGAGCAGCGCGATCAGCGCGATCGCGCCGGCCGTGCGCGTATCGGGAAACAGCAGCGCCGCGGCGCCGACCGCTTCAGCCAACGGAATCGCGAACGCGACGGGCGCGTTCAGCGCATCGGGCAGCAGCCGGTAGCCGGCGAGCGCCTGGCGGAACGCGGCGGGCCGGCGCATCTTCGCGAAGGCGCCGAGCAGCACGACGGCGGCCGCGCCGGCCTGCGCGCTGGTGGCGAGTACGGGATCGAGAGTCATCGCGGCCTCACGGGTTGACGAGCAGCGACGACGTATTGCCGATCTGCTTCTCGACGTGCCGCAGCGCGCCGGTGCGCGCATCCATCACGACGAGGTCGGAGGTCGCCGTCAGCCCGTAGAACAGCGGCTTGTCGTCCTCGCTGACCTGGATCGACACGAGCGGATCGATCTTCTGCTGCGCGAGATCCCAGCGCGCGACGCGCTGCTTCGACTTCAGGTCATACACCCACACCTGCGTGCCGGGATCCTTGTGCGAGCCGTCGGCGCCCTTGTGCATCAGCACGTAGTAACGGTTCTGCTTCGCGTGCACGGCCGTCTGCTGCATGCCGCCCGGGCGCCAGCCTGCCGCGCGCTCGGCGTCCGTCAACAGCGGCCACGGCTTGCCGAATGCCGGCTTGTCGCCGCTGAAATCGGCGCTGCGCACGTTGCCGCCGTAGGTGGTGAACAGATAGCCGCCCTGGTACCGCGACGCGTTCACGAACGCCGGATCCTTGTCGACGTCGATGAACGCGTCCGACATCGTGCGCTTCGTTTCCTTGCCGTTCGCGTCGAGCGTGACGGTCAGCGCCTTGCCGCTTTCGCACAGCGCGGTGAAACGGTCGTTGCCCGACGGATACGCGAGCACGCACGCGGCCATGTCGATCTCCGACAGCACCCGCTTCGAGACGGCGTCGATCACCGTCACCGATGCGGCCGGCGTGATGTTCGCGACGTACAGCCGCTTGCCGTCGGCGCTGAACGCGGTGTTGTACGGCGACGGCACGTGCTGCGCATGCTTCGCCGGAATCACGATCTCGCCCGCGTGATCGAGCGTCGCGTTGTCGATCATCTCGACGACGTCGGTACGCGTGCCGTGCGAGCCGCGCGAGAAGTAGGTCGTCGCGACGAAGCTGGTCTTGCGGTCGGGCGAGATCGCGAAGCCGGGGGCGAAGCCGCCGTCGATCTGGCCGAGCAGTTTCTTCGCATCGGCGTCGTATACGTAGATGCGCCCGTCGGTCATCGACGGCATCGAGATGTCGACGATGTAAAGCGCGTGCGGATGCCACGGCGGCATCTTCTGCACGACCAGTTCTTCGGGTTTTTCCGCCGCGTTCGCGCCGCCGGCCCATGCCGCCGCCAACGCCAGCGTCGCCGCGAGCGCCGCGGTTCGCCGTCTTGTCCTCATGCCGCCTCCAGTGGGGGTTCACGTGATGTGGAGCGACTGTAGTTCGACAATAAAACCGGCCGGCACCCGGACCGGCAACGCGTGCGTGCCGATTCGGGATATTGGAAATGCGCGTGAAAGCCACGCGGGCGCGCGCCTTCCGACCCTCCGAAACGCGCGCGCGGAATAGCGCTCCCCCGTATTGCGCCGACCGCCCGGTCGGTTTAGTCTTGCGCGGTCCGAACGATCGCCGGAGGCGCCATGCGTGTGTTACATCAGAGGTTCGACGACGCAGACCGGCATGCCGCGGCGCTGCGCGGCTGGGATCAGCGTTACGACCAGATCGGGGCCGGCCCGTATCGCAGCGTGGTCAAACACGCGGTGCTCGATGGCGTGCAACTGTTCCAGGAAACGGCGAACGTGCGCATCATCCAGCGCGGATGCTTGCCGCCCGGCCATACGGTATTCGGGATGCCGCTCGCCGGCTCGGGCGCCTTCGCCTTCGGCAATGCGCGCGTCGAGCCCGGTACGATCGTGATGGCGCGCGGGGGCGTACCGTTCGAACTCCATTCGCCCGACGACATGTCGATGATCGGCGTGGTCGTCGAACCCGAGTTGATGCAGCAGATCGAAGATGCCGCCGGCGTCCGGCTGGACGCACGCGCGCTGCGACGCGGCGTGGTCGAGGTGCCGGTCGCCGCGCGCGAGCGCGCGAGCGTGCAACTCGCCACGCTGCTCGAACGCGTGCTGTCGGCGCCCGATACGTTCGACGCGGCACGCGTGCAGCGCGCGATGCGCGCCGACATCGGCAACGTGCTGGTCGATCTCATGACCTACCGGATACCCGAGCCGCCGCACCGGCTCACGCATGCCTGCCACGCCGACATCGTGCGCCGCGTGCACGACTACGTGATCGACCACCCGGAAGCACCCGTCGACATCCTGAGCCTGTGCACGCAACTGCGCGTCAGCCGGCGCACGATGCAGAACAGCTTTCAATCGGTCGTGCAGACGACGCCGCTCAACTACACGCGCTCGCTGCGCCTCGCGCAGGTGCGACGCCTGCTGCTCGACACGCGGCAATCCGACCTGCCGATCAGCGAAGCGGCCGCTCGCTGGGGCTTCATCCACCTCGGGCATTTCGCGAACGCTTACAAGGCCCAGTTCGGCGAATTGCCGTCGACGACCGCGCGCCGGACGGTGCATCGTGCAAAAACGCGCTGAGCGCCGGCAAAACCCGCGATAATCCCGGCTCGAACGTCCGCCGCCCGCGAGCCGGGCGCGGCCCGCGCCGGCCCGCTCGTCGCGACGCGCGGCACGCACCGATCACCTGCTTGCACCCCACACCCCGATGCCCGAGGATTTCCACTTCCTGTTGCTGCCCGGCTTCTCCGCGCTCGGCTTCATGTCCGCGGTCGAACCGCTGCGCGTCGCGAACCGCTTTCGCACCGAGCTGTATCGCTGGCACGTGATCAGCCTGGACGGCGCACCCGTCGCCGCGAGCAACGGCATTCCGGTCGCCGCCGAAGCCGCGTGCGCGGACGTCCCGCAGGTCGATACGGTGTTCGTCGTCGCAGGCTTCGACCCGCTCGTGTGCTACACGCGCACGCTCGGCGACTGGCTGCGCCGCCAGCACCGGCATGGCGCCACGCTGGGCGGCATCGATACGGGCAGCTTCGTGCTCGCGGAAGCCGGGCTGTTCGACGCATCGCAGCCGCTGACGCTGCATTGGGAAGCGCTGGCCGCGTTCCGCGAGCGCTATCCCGGCCTGAACGCGACGCAGGAGCTGTTCGAAATCGACGAGCGGCGCATCACGTGCGCGGGCGGCACCGCGTCGATCGACATGATGCTCGACCTGATCGGCCGCCGGCACGGCGCCGACCTCGCGGCGGCGATCTCCGAGCAGTTCGTCGTCAGCCGCATCCGGCAGCGCTCGGACAGCCAGCGGCTCGAGATCGCCGCGCGCTACGGCGTGCACAACCGCAAGCTGATCCAGGTGATCGGCACGATGCAGCGGCACATGGACACCCCGCTCGGCTCCGACGCGCTCGCGCGGGAAGTCTCGATCACGCGGCGCCAGCTCGAACGGCTGTTCAGCGCGACGCTGAACGACACGCCGACGCGCTTCTACCTGAACCTGCGCCTCGATCGCGCACGCGAACTGCTGCAGCAGACCGACATGAGCATCACATCGGTGTGCGTCGCGTGCGGCTTCGAATCGCCGTCGCATTTTTCGCGCACCTATCGCGCGCGATTCGGAACGAGCCCGCGCAACGACCGGCGGCCGACGCGCTGATCGTCTCCGCTTTTGATCACAATCCGGCGCGGTATTGCGCGTTCCGGCAGCGTTTCCCGCCGTTCGCTGAACAATGCCGGCGACTGCTCGACGAACCGAAGCGGTCATCGAAAATAATCTGGAATGTCGTTGAAAATATTCTGTAACATACCAAACAAAGTTAGATAGGCAGCCTAACGACTCGATCGACGGGCCCGACGGACGTCGGGTCACGCAGGCTGCCAACCGATATCCAATATCGATCCGAGGGGTATGACATGACGATGCTCGATTCGCCGTCGCCGCACCTGCCTGCCGTTCGCTTCTCCGCCGCTTCTCCCTCCCGCTTGTTTTCGACCTGACATTTAGGTTTCCTTAGTCAGTCGACACCCCAACACCGCTTCGTCGCACCGGTTCCATCGAACCGGCGCGCGGGCCGTGTCGTGCCTGCTCGCCACGAGCGCGCGGGCGTGTCCAACCGTTGAGATGAGGATCACGTATGCAGACATCACGCAACGCATTGCCGCTCGCCCTGAGTCTCGCGCTCGGTTTCGGCATCGTCGGCGGCACCCTGGCCGATACGAAAGCGCCGAATCCGCAGGCCGCGAGCCTGCGCGAAAGCCTGACGCGCGGCGTCGCGCCGCCGGCCGCGAAGGCCGACACGACCGCCGGGCAGTTCCGCGCGGACGGCGTCGCCGTCACGCTGTACAACCCGGCCTATCGCGCCAAGAAGGCCGCCGCGACGCCCGCCGCCACCGCGCGCGACTTCGTCGCGTCGCAAGCGGCGCAACTCGGGCTCGACGCGGCCGCGCTAGCGAGCCTCGTCGTCACGTCGGAACGCACCGACGCCGACTTCACCGTCGTGCGCCTGCAGCAGCAGGCGGCCGGCTTGCCCGTGTACGGCAGCGACATCGCGGTGACCGTCGCGAAGGACGGCCGCATCCTGTACGTCGCGAGCAACACGATCAACGGCGTGGTCGCGACGGCGCGCAAGTCGCAGGCCGTCGACCAGCAACAGGCGCTCGACCGCGCCCGCGCGTATCTCGGCGCGAGCGGCTTCACGCATCTCGATGCGCAGCTCGTCGCGTTCGTCGACAAGGCCGGCACGCATACCGCGTGGAAGGTGCGCGGCCGCCCGCAGGACGGCCCGAAAGGCGACTGGGAACTGCTGATCGATTCGGGCAGCGGCGAAGTGCTGCGCGCCGAGGACAAGGCGTTCTACGCGACCGACGGCACCGGCTTCGTGTTCCGCCCCGATCCGCTGTCGCCGACGAAGAGCAGCTACGGCAGCACGGGCTACAAGGACGGCAACGACGCCGATTCGACGCAGCTCACGGCCGCGCGCGTACGCGTGACGCTGAAGGATCTCGCGCAGTCGGGCACACGCTACACGCTGACGGGCCCGTACGCGGCATGCGTCGATTTCGATGCGCCGCTCGACAAGGCCTGCCCGTCGCAATCGACGCCCGCGTTCGAATTCACGCGCGGCAACCTGTATTTCGAGGCCGTGAACGCGTACTACCACATCGACACGTTCCTGCGTTACGTGAACCAGACGCTCGGCATCAAGGCGCTGCCGTACCAGTACACGGGCGGCGTGCAGTACGACCCGCACGGCGAATCGGGCGACGACAACTCGTCGTACTCGTCGAGCAGCGGCCGGCTGACCTTCGGGCAGGGTGGCGTCGACGACGCGGAAGACGCGGACGTCGTGATCCACGAGCTCGGCCACGGCATCCACGACTGGATCACCAACGGCGGCCTGTCGCAACAGGAAGGCTTGTCGGAAGGCACCGGCGACTATCTCGCCGCCGCGTACAGCCGCGACTTCAACCAATGGAGCCCGTCGGATGCGCAGTATCACTGGGTCTACAACTGGGACGGCCACAACGAATTCTGGGGCGGCCGCGTGACCAACTGGAACGTCGGGCGCACCTACGCGCAGGCGCGCGGCGCGGAGATCCACACGGCCGGCCAGTACTGGGCGTCGTGCAACCTCGTCGCGCGTGACGCGATCGGCGCGCAGGCGATGGACAAGGCGTTCCTGAAGGGGCTGTCGATGACCAACGGCTCGACCAACCAGAAGGCCGCCGCGCAAGCGGTGCTGACGGCCGCATCCGCGCTCGGCTACAGCAGCACGCAGCTCGCCGCGATCGGCAACGCGTACAACAAGAGCTGCACGTACGGCGTGACCGTCCCGCAGAAGTCGTAACGCCCGCAGCAGGCGGGAGCGCATCGCACGACCTGCGGCGCGCTCCCTTCATCGACATCGCCATCCTCACGAGATCGAACATGCCTACTCTGACATCGACCCGCCTGAGCGCCGCGCTGGGCGGCATGCTGTTGACCGCCGCCGCGCACGCGGCGCCCGTCTGGATCACGCTCGGCGACACCGCGTTCCGCCAGCTTCAACGTATCGACGCGACCGCAACCGCGCAATACAGCACGACCGTCGAAGCCGGCAAGGCGGCCGACGGCGCCGCGCGTCGCGAAACCGTTCACGTCGTCGAGATCGACGATTCCCGCCTCGGCGAGCTGGCCCGCGCCGTCCACCGCACGCGCGGCCACGGGCCCGGCTACGTCGTGCACGATTCGTTCGACGACGCGCGGCAGGCGCTCCAGCCGTTGCCTGCGACGCTTGCGAAACAGGCTGCCGCCCCCGCGTATACGGTGTCGAACGTGCCGCAGATCGGCACGTGGGTCCAGCAACTGCAGGCCAGCAACATCGTCGGCACGATCACGTCGCTGTCGGGTTTCACGAACCGCTACTACACGACGTCGCACGGCGTCGCCGCGTCCGACTGGCTCGCGTTGCAGTGGAAGCAGCTGGCGGCTTCGCGCACCGACATCGCCGTCGAACAGTTCGCGCACACGGGCTTTCCGCAGAAATCCGTGATCCTGACGATTCGCGGCAGCGATCCGGCCGCGGGCACCGTCGTGCTCGGCGGCCACCTCGATTCGACGGTCGGCCGCACGACGGAAAACACGCGCTCGCCCGGCGCCGACGACGATGCGTCGGGCATCGCCAGCCTGACCGAGGCGCTGCGTGTGCTGCTCGCGAACAACTACCGGCCGAAACGGACCATCAAGTTCGTCGGGTATGCGGCCGAGGAAGCCGGCCTGCTCGGCTCGAAGGCGATCGCGAAGCAGTTCCGCACGCAGAATGCGAACGTGGTCGGCGTGCTGCAGCTCGACATGACGAACTACAAGGGCGATCCGAAGGATATCTACCTGATCACCGACTACACGAACGCGGCGCAGAATACCTACGTGACAAACCTGGCGAAGACCTACCTGCCGGAGCTCGCGATCGGCACGTCGCAGTGCGGCTATGCATGCTCGGATCACGCGTCGTGGAATGCGCAGGGGTATCCGGCATCGTTCCCGTTCGAGGCCGACCAGAACGACAGCCCGTACATTCACACGGTGAACGACACGCTGGAGAACTCGGATCGACAGGCGAACCATGCGCTGAAGTTCGGCAAGCTGGCGCTGGCCTATGCGGTCGATCTCGGCGGCATTGCCGGCCCGACGGTCAAGCGCTGAGCGTGCGTCGCCGAGCGGTTGTCGCGTTCGGCAACGACACGGGCGCCCGCTTGGGGGCGCCCGTTCGAATGCGTTGTCTCCGTCGGGCTAGAATCGTCGTTCGACCACTCGCTACACGCTTGCCCACCATGACCGAACCTACCCGCTCCATCGACCACCTGTCGCCCGATCGCGTCACGACCGCGTTCGACCTGCCCGGCCATACGACCGTCCGCTCGCTCGGCGTCGCGCAGGGCATCATCGTGCGTTCGCGCTCGATCGTCGGCTCGTTCGGCGCATCGCTTCAAACGATCTTCGGCGGCAACATCACGCTCTATACGTCGCTGTGCGAGAAGGCGCGCCAGCACGCGTTCGACAAGATGCTCGCCGATGCGCGCAAGCTCGGCGCGAACGCGATCGTCGCGATGCGCTACGACTCGACCGAGATAGGCTCGGGCGTGACCGAAGTCATCTGCTACGGCACGGCCGTGCGCGTCACGCAGGACGCATGACGTGTGATGTGCGTCACGCGTCGCGTTCGAGCGACTTCATGTTCGTGAGCTGCGGAAAGAGCCGCATCCACGCCAGCGCGACCGCGATCGTCGCTGCGCCGCCGACGACGATCGCGGCCGGCGCACCCCACCACGCAGCCGTCACGCCCGATTCGAATTCGCCGAGCTGGTTCGACGTGCCGATGAACAGCGAGTTGACCGCACTCACGCGGCCGAGCATGTCGTCCGGCGTGCGCAGTTGCACCAGCGACAGGCGCACGACGACGCTGATCACATCCGATGCGCCGAGCGCGGCCAGCGCCACGAGCGACAACGCGAAGTGCCGCGACAACCCGAACACGATCGTCGCGATGCCGAACGCGATCACGCCGCCGAACATCGCGCGGCCCGGCCGCCCCTTCAACGGGAAACGCGTGAGCCACAGCGTGCCCGCGAGCGCGCCGACCGCCGGCGCCGCGCGCAACGCGCCGAGCCCCCACGGGCCGACCTGCAGGATGTCGCGCGCGTAGATCGGCAGCAGCGCGGTCGCGCCGCCGAACAGCACCGCGAACAGGTCGAGCGACAGCGCGCCGAGGATCGCCGGTTCGCGCCGGATGAACGCGATGCCCGAAAACACCGAGCGCAACGTGACCGGCTCGCGGGCCGGCGGCGCACTGCGCAGCGGAATCGTGCCGCTCAGCATCGCCGCGATCGCGAATGCCGCGACGCTCGTGCCGAACGCGACGGGCGCGCCGACACCGTAGAGCAGCCCGCCGAACGCAGGCCCGAGAATCTGCGCGGCCTGGTTCGCGGACGTCGACAGCGCGGTCGCGCGCGGCAGGTCGGTGCGCGGTACGACGGCCGGCAACAGCGACGACACCGACGGCGACTCGAACGCGCGGGCCGTGCCGACGATCGCCGCGAGTGCGTACACGGCCGGCGCGGCCAGCCAACCTTGCAGCGCGCCGAGCAGGAACACGCCGGCGGCCAGTGCCTCGACGCTCTGGCAGATCGTCGCGATGCGCCGGCGGTCGTAGCGGTCGGCCACCTGCCCGACGACGAGCGTCAGCGCGAACATCGGCACGAACTGCGCGAGGCCGACGAGGCCGAGCGCGAAGGCGCTGTGCGTGAGCGCGTACACATACCAGCCGATTGCGACCGACAGGATCTGGAAGGCCAGCGACGACATTACGCGGGCGCCCCAGAAGCGCTGGAACGGCGCGTGGCGGAACAGGTTCGCGGGTAACGGAGATAAGGGACTGGAATCGGGCACGGGGGTGGTCATCGGGGTCTCGGCGGTTGGCGGTGCGAACGCAACCGCTCACGGAGCGGCAACGTCCGCATGTGCGTGCTTGCGCAACGACTTTCCCATCGCGACGCGATGTCGGTCCCCCGGATCACGGAGACAGTCGGCTGAACGCGCAGACGCGGCCAAACGCGCATGATATGCCAACGACGAAAAACTCGCCGGGCGCGTGTCACGGTCCGTATCAAGCCGGCGCGCCGTACAAAAAAAGCGCTTCGTGAATCCCCCCAAACGGCATCGTTCCCGGCCGCGAGTTGCACGATTGAAACATCTTCAGATAAATCACAGCGATGGGCGCGCAGGAATCGAATGCCTGCCGTCGACGCAAAGCTGCGTCCTACACGTGTTTCCTTGCTGCGCGCGGGACTTGGCGAATCGGCGCGTCCTTCTCGCGTTTCAGAACTGAAACAACGCTGGGGGCCGAACGTTGCCTCACGTCGCCTATCGGTCGCTCTGCCTCTTGGCCATTGAACCGCAGCGTGCTGGTCCACTCCTTGCTCACGTGTTTCGCACACATCCAAGCCGCACGGCCGCAGAGCCCAGTGCAGGCAACGAACAACCAAAACGCAGGTCGGGGAAATCATGTCCAAGTACGCTACGGCTGCCATGCGGCTGCCTTCTCGTATCACCCCTCCGTACACGTTGATTGAGCCGCGCTCACGAGCGCGATGACCACTCGATACACGACGTGTGCGGGGGCACATATGAAATGCAGAAAAGACTTGCATTCGCCACCTTCAAGGCTGGTATGCATCGCCGGCGCATTGCCGCTTCCTTCTGATGCGACAACGGAGGTCGAGCCCGGCTCGCCGACGCGCACCGCGGCGCTGTCGCGCAATCTGCCCTCGGGGTGTGCCAGCCGGCCAAAGCATTCGGGCGCCTCGTGCAGTGTGCCGTCGGAACGGCTGAACGCCTATCTGAAAGACATTGGCGGTGTGCACTTCTATTCGCCGATGCCCACCGAACATCGCGCGGTTCTCGCCGGCGTGCCCGATTTGCCCGTTACCGATCTTTCTCATTTTTTGACCGACTTCAGCCGGACTGCAGCGGCAACGCAGTGTCTGGATGAAATCGTATCGGTGCGTACGTCGAGCGCCAATCTTGCGGGTGCGCTTGGACTGAAGACACATGTGCTTTTGCAAAAGCATGCCGATTGGCGGTGGTTCGGGGACACCGCCTGGTATCCCGATGTCGTGACATACAGGCAAGAAGCGCGCGCGGACTGGGGAACCTGTCTGCAAGCGCTCTCCGCGAACTGGCGCTGATGAGAACTGGGGACAAACATGAACAAGATCTACAAGTGCATTTTCAGCCGCAGGCTGAATCAGATGATTGCTGTCGCGGAGTGCGTGGCCGGACAGGGGAAATCAGGCGGGCGAACCCGGGCGGTGCGGCGGGTGCGTGCGGTGGCGGCCGCGGCGTTGGTGGCTGGTGCGTGCATGTCTTTGTCGCAGGTGGGGTGGGCGGACGGCACCTGCCAAAACGGCGGCACCGGCAACAGCAACATTTGTGGAAGTGGTGTGAGCAACAACGCTGGGGCAGGCGGGAGCTACAGCACGTTCTACGGATATCACAGCGGACAAGGCAGTAGCGGAGTCAGCGCCGGTTACAACACGGCAGTCGGGGCCAATTCGGGGAACGGTCTCACGGGCGACTACAACACGACCATTGGAGAGGCCGCCGGGCAGAACTTGACCGGAAACGGAAACGTGGCGTTGGGCGTGAATGCGGGTGCTGGAGTCAGTGCGTCCAACACCGTCGCGATCGGCTATGGTGCGACCGGCGCTGGACAGAACTCGGTGGCAATCGGCGGCAGTGTGACGGCCACTGGGTCAAACAGCGTTGCTTTGGGTTACGGTAGCACCGACGGGGGGCAGAGTAACGTAGTGAGCGTGGGCGCTGGCAGCGGTACGCTGGCAACGCGCAAGATCATCAATGTTACGGCCGGGACCGTGACATCGACGTCAACGGATGCGGTTAACGGCTCGCAGCTTTTCAGCTTGTCGACGTCGGCTTCGACCGGCATCAGCACGGCGCAAAGCGGGGTGAACTCGTTGTCGACGGGGTTGAGCACCACGAACGGCAACGTGACGAGCCTGTCGACGTCGGCATCAACCGGCATCAGCACGGCACAAAGCGGGGTGAACTCGTTGTCGACGGGGTTGAGCACCACCAACAGCAACGTGGCGAGTTTGTCGACTTCGGCTGCGGCAGGCATCAGCACGGCACAAAGCGGCGTGAACTCGCTATCGACAGGTCTGAGCAGCACGAACAGCAACGTGACAAGCCTGTCGACCTCGGCTGCTGCAGGCATCAGCACGGCACAAAGCGGCGTGAACTCGCTGTCGACAGGTCTAAGCACCACCAAGAGCAATGTGACGAGCCTGTCGACTTCGACCTCGACGGGGATCAGCACGGCACAAAGCGGTGTGAGCTCGTTGTCGACGGGCCTGAACACCACCAACAGCAACGTGACAAGCCTGTCGACTTCGAGCGCGGCCGGCATCAGCACCGCACAAAGCGGCGTGAGCTCGCTGTCGACAGGTCTGAACACGACCAACAGCAACGTGACGAGCCTGTCGACGTCGGCTGCGGCGGGCATCAGCACGGCGCAGAGCGGCGTGAGCTCGCTGTCGACAGGTCTGAACACGACCAACAGCAACGTGACGAGCCTGTCGACTTCGGCTGCGGCGGGCATCAGCACGGCGCAGAGCGGCGTGAGCTCGCTGTCGACGGGGCTGAGCACGACGAACAGCAACGTGACGAGCCTGTCGACCTCGGCTGCGGCGGGCATCAGCACGGCGCAAAGCGGCGTGAACTCGCTGTCGACAGGTCTGAACACGACCAACAGCACCCTCGGTGCACTGTCGACCCAGGAATCGAACGACGTGGGATCGCTGTCGACCACCTTGAATACGACCAACGGCAACGTCAGCTCGTTGTCGACGGGGCTGAACACCACCAACAGCAACGTGACGAGCTTGTCGACCTCGGCTGCGGTCGGTATCAGCACGGCACAAAGCGGTGTGAGTTCATTGTCGACGGGGCTGAACGCAACGAACAGCACCCTCGGGGCGCTGTCGACGCAGGAATCGACCGACATAGGCTCGCTGTCGACCAGCCTGAATACGACCAACGGGAATGTCAGCTCGTTGTCGACCGGCCTGAACGCCACCAACAGCAACGTGACGAGCTTGTCGACCTCTGCAGCGGCCGGCATTAGCACAGCGCAAAGCGGTGTGACCTCCCTGTCGACGAGCCTGACCACGACCAACAGCACCCTCGGTGCACTGTCGACCCAGGAGTCGACGGACGTGGGCTCGTTGTCCACTAGCTTGAATACGACCAACGGCAACGTCAGCTCGCTGTCGACAGGCCTGAACACCACCAACAGCAATGTGGCGAGCCTGTCGACTTCGGCCGCGGCCGGTATCAGCACGGCGCAAAGTGGCGTGAGTTCATTGTCGACGGGCCTGAGCGCCACGAACAACGCCGTCGGCGCGCTGTCGACCCAGGAGTCGACCGACGTCGGATCGTTGTCGACCAGCCTGAACACGACCAACGGTAATGTCAGCTCGTTGTCGACGGGCTTGAACGCCACGAACAGCGACGTG
>NZ_LOYP01000017.1:0-699 GCF_001526365.1 Burkholderia sp. MSMB1835 | reverse complement strand
GTGCGCTCGAACAGGATCGACAGGTTGTGCAGGATCCGCTCGACGACCTTCTTCTCCCACTCGCCGTCGAAACGGATCTGCTCGTCGAGCCAGCGCTCCAGCCATTCCGGATCCGGCAGGCGCGACTGCACCGTGTCGCGCGGGAACAGCGCCTGGTTCACGTGCAGGTTGGTCGGGTGCAGCGGCTTCTCGGTGCGGCGCGCCGACGCCATCAGCACGCCGATCTTCGCGAATGCGGCACGCGCGACGTCGCCGCAGTTGTTCAGCGCCTTCTTCATGTAGCGCAGGTACGCGCCGCCATGCCGTGCCTCATCGCGCGAAATCGTTTCGTAGATCTGCTTGATGACGGGCTCGGTGTGCCAGTCGGCCGCGCACCGATACCAGTGGTTCAGGCGGATCTCGCCGCAGAAGTGCAGCATCAGCGTCTCGAGCGGCGGCGCCGGATCGAACTGGAAGCGCACCGCGTGCAGCTCCTCTTCGGTCGGCACCATCTCCGGCTTGAAGCGACGCAGGTATTCCATCAGCACCAGCGAATGCTTCTGCTCCTCGAAGAACCACACGCTCATGAACGCGGAAAAGTCGCTGTCGTGCTGGTTGTCGCGCAGGAACATTTCCGTCGCGGGCAGCGCCGACCATTCGGTGATCGCGTTCATCTTGATCGTCTTCGCCTGCTCGTCGGTGAGCAGCGAAGCGTCGAAC
>NZ_LOYP01000016.1:0-1578 GCF_001526365.1 Burkholderia sp. MSMB1835 | reverse complement strand
GCGATCCGGCTCAAGCAGCTGGCCGCCGAGAAAGGCACCGAGATCGGCGTGTGCGTGCTCGAGAAGGGTTCCGAGATCGGCGCGCACATCCTGTCGGGCGCGGTGATGGACCCGCGCGCGATCACCGAGCTGTTCCCCGACTGGAAGGAGCGCGGCGCACCGCTCGATGTCGAGGTCACGGAAGACCGCTTCCTGTTCCTGTCCGAGAAAAGCGCGGTGACCACGCCGAACTGGGCGCTGCCGGACAATTTCAAGAACCACGGCAACTACGTGATTTCGCTGGGCAACGTGACCCGCTGGCTCGGCCAGCAGGCCGAGGCGCTCGGCGTCGAGATCTTCCCGGGCTTTCCGGCTGCCGAGATTCTGTACAACGACGACGGCTCGGTCAAAGGCGTCGCGACCGGCAACATGGGCGTGGGCAAGGACGGCGAGCCGACCGAGAACTTCCAGCTCGGCATGGAACTGCACGCGAAGTACACGCTGTTCGCCGAAGGCTGCCGCGGCCATCTCGGCCGCCAGCTGATCACGAAGTTCAAGCTCGACGCGAACGCCGATCCGCAGGCGTACGGGATCGGCATCAAGGAACTGTGGGAAATCGATCCCGCGAAGCACAAGCCGGGCCTCGTGATCCACACGGCCGGCTGGCCGCTGAAGTCGGATACGTACGGCGGCTCGTTCCTGTATCACATGGACAACAACCAGGTCGTGGTCGGCTTCGTGGTGGGCCTGGGCTACACGAACCCGTATCTGTCGCCGTTCGAGGAGTTCCAGCGCTACAAGACGCATCCGTCGATCCGCGCATTCCTCGAAGGCGGCAAGCGCGTGTCGTACGGCGCGCGCGCGATCACCGCGGGCGGCCTGCTGTCGCTGCCGAAGACGGTGTTCCCGGGCGGCGCGCTGATCGGCGACGATGCGGGCTTCCTGAACGCATCGCGGATCAAGGGCAGCCACGCGGCGATCAAAACGGGCATGCTGGCCGCGGACGCCGCATTCGACGCGGTGCAGGCCGGCCGTCAGGCGGACGAACTCAACGCGTACCCGGACGCGTTCAAGCAATCGTGGCTGTACACGGAGCTGTATCGCGCGCGCAACTTCAAGCAGTGGATGGCCAAGGGGCTGTACCTCGGCACGCTGATGGTCGGCATCGAGCAGAAGGTGATGGGTGGCAACGTGCCGTGGACGCTGCATCACCAGCATGCGGACCACGAGATGCTGAAGCCGGCGTCGCAGTGCGAGCCGATCGCGTATCCGAAGCCGGACGGCAAGCTGACGTTCGATCGTCTCTCGTCGGTGTTCATCTCGAACACGAACCACGAGGAGAACCAGCCGGCGCACCTGACGCTGAAGGACGCGAGCGTGCCGGTGAACGTGAACCTGCGCACGTACGCGGGGCCGGAGGCGCGGTTCTGCCCGGCGGCGGTGTACGAGTTCGTGAAGAACGACGACGGCAGCGAGCGCCTCGTGATCAACGCGCAGAACTGCGTGCACTGCAAGACCTGCGACATCAAGGACCCGACGCAGAACATCGTGTGGGTCACGCCCGAAGGCGGCGGCGGGCCGAATTACCCGAACATGTAA